>JAXHNT010000107.1:0-23613 GCA_034520165.1 Ideonella sp. | reverse complement strand
ACCGATTTCTTCAAAAATGGCTCGCCTTATCATGATGGCAATCCGTTACAGCAAATATCGTTTGCGGATGGAGTTAATTGGCAAATTGCCGATATTGTTGCAGCTCTGCCTGTGCTCAAAACCGGCACCGCAAATTCAGAGCAATTGCTTGGGTCTGCGAAATCAGATTTGATGACCGGTCTCGACGGAGCTGATACGCTCATATCTTACGCCGGCAATGACGTCCTCGATGGTGGCGTGGGCACGGACCGCTTGGTGGGTGGCGAGGGGAACGATACCTACTATGTTGATTCTCTGAGTGATGTCATCGTTGAGGTTGCAGGGCAAGGGCGTGATCTTGTCTACTTCACCACGCCATCGTATTCGCCCGGATGGACAATGCCAGAGAACGTAGAGGATTTGATTATCGTCAGTCCGAACAATTCATGGTTTACCAATTCGGTCACTGGTAACTCGTTGGCAAACGTCATGGTCGGAAGCTCTTGGTATTATTATGAGTATTCCAAGAATCAGCTGTATGGCGGCGCTGGTGATGATACCCTCTTCGGAAGCTCAGGCGATGACACCCTTTCGGGTGGTACGGGAGGTGACATCATGAATGGCGGCGATGGTGGTGATGTCTATTTTGTTGACGATGTGCGCGACGTCGTGACTGAAACTTCAACTTACGGTGAAGACACTGTCAATTCGACCGTCAGCTGGACATTAAGTGCCAATATTGAAAACCTTCGCCTAACCTCTGACCAGCTACCCTATTTGAACCTTCGTGGGGCAGGGAATGAGTTGAACAACAAGATTTATGGAGCTGCGGGTGCCGATACGCTACTGGGCGCTGCAGGAAAAGATACGCTGGAAGGCGGAGGCGGGGATGATGCTCTCTACGGCGGGGAGGGTGACGACAGCCTACTTGGAGGCCTGGGGAATGACAGTCTGGATGGCGGATATGGCAGTGACAGCTATAGCTGGGGTGCAGCAAGCGGGTCGGACCGTATTTCCAATTTCGACCTTAGCGCCGGTAGATACGACAAGGTCAATATCGATCTCGTTAGCGGCAATGGTGAAGTTGCCGTATGGCGGTCGACGAATGATCTGGTCATTCAAGCCACCTCAACCCAGGCCACGCTGACCATTGAACGCTATTTCGAAGGCAGTGCAACGGCTGGTTGGCAGGTCGATCTCTTGGTCTTCAAGGATGCATCCTATGACGTTGCAGCGGTGTTGGCTTACTTCGGCATTGTGCCGGGTCAGGTGATCACAGGGGATGCTGGCAATAATGCGCTGACCGGCGGCGCTGGCAACGACACATTGATTGGCAATGCGGGTAACGACACACTCGGTGGTGGCGCTGGCGATGACAGTCTGTCTGGCGGGGAGGGCAACGACAGCCTCGATGGAGGTCTAGGCAACGACAGTCTCAGTGGCGGGGCGGGCAACGATACCTACACCTGGGGTGCAAGCAGCGGCTCAGACCGCATCTCGAATTACGATTTGAGCGCAGGCCGATATGACAAGGTCAACATCAATTTAGCCAGTGGTAACGGCGAGGTCGCGGTGTGGCGTACGGCTGATGATTTGGTGATCCAGGCGACGGCCACACAGGCCACGCTGACGATTGAGCGTTACTTTGAAGCGAATGCAACTGCGGGTTGGCAGGTTGATTTACTTGTGTTCAACGATGCGTCCTACAACGTCGCAGCGGTTTTGGGCTATTTCGGAGTTGGCAAAGCCCAGAATTCGCTTTCGCGCATTGGTGACTTTGTTGATAGTCAAGAAGTCTCTGAGTTCGCATCTTTTGGTTCTGCCGAGGTTATGTGGTGGGATCGTAAGTGGGAGCCGAGTTGGAGATGGACGCGAGCAGGTCAGCCTCAACGCGATCAACCGCTGGCACGTGTCGAAGCACCAGCGGCCGTCTCTAGGCGAGCGGCTCTCGCTACCGAGCATCAGTTGGTGGTGGAGGCCATGGCCATGTTCGATGCTGGTTCAGGCGCAGAGGGTACGGCTTACCAGCCTATCCATCGACATCAGGAGTGGATGATCGGGGCCGTTAACCTGATGCAGTAATGGTCAATCACGGGGGGCCTATGTGCCCTCCCACCACGACGGCCCTGTAATCGAGTGGGTTGTCATCCGGCCACAGGTGGACCCTGTGGTTACATCGGCCAGACAGTTGCCTTGCCGTAAAGATGCGCAAAGCGCCCCCGCAGTAAGTGGCCGCTCGCGGCAAAAGCCCGTGTTTCGGGGCTTGCTTTGGGTTTGGCGGGATGGTTGGCGCCTGAGCCCGGTTCTATACTCACCCTTCGGGCTGGTTTGCCCGCGTTCACATGGCGAGAAGGCAGGAAAATCATGGGTGCCAAACTGAAAGTTGCGGGCTTGCTGACCTTAGGGGCAGTGGCCGGTGCGTTGACCACCATCCAATTTCAAGCCATTGCAAGAGGTTCCCAGACGGCGCTGCCGCTGGAAGAAATGCAGCAGTTGGCAGCGGTGTTCGGCATGGTCAAGAACGACTATGTCGAGCCGGTGGATGAGAAAAAGCTCATCACCGATGCCATAGGCGGCATGGTGTCTGGCCTGGACCCGCACTCGCAGTTCTTCGACAAAAAGAGTTTTAAAGAATTCCGCGAAGGCACCTCGGGCAAGTTTGTGGGCGTGGGCATCGAGATCGGAATGGAAGATGGCCTGGTCAAGGTGGTGTCCCCCATTGAAGGCTCACCGGCCTTCCGCGCTGGGTTGAAGAGCGGCGATCTGATCACCAAGATCGACGACACGGCCGTCAAGGGCCTGAGCATGGACCAGGCCGTCAAGCGCATGCGCGGTGACCCGGCCACCAAGGTGGTGCTGACGGTGTTCCGCAAGTCGGAAAGCCGCAGCTTCCCCGTCACCATCGTGCGTGAAGAGATCAAGGTCCAGAGCGTGCGGGCCAAGGTGGTGGAGCCGGGCTATGCTTGGCTGCGCGTGAGCCAGTTCCAAGATCAAACCGTCAACGACTTTGTGCGCAAACTCGACGAGCTCTATAAGCAAGAGCCCAACCTTAAGGGCTTGGTGCTTGATTTGCGCAATGACCCAGGTGGCTTGCTGGATGCCGCGGTGGCGCTGTCGGCCGCCTTCTTGCCCGCCGGGGTCGAGGTGGTGAGCACCAACGGCCAGTTGGCAGACTCCAAGGCGAGCTACAAAGCACGGCCCGAAGACTATATGCGCCGGGGCGGCCAAGACCCGCTGCGCAAGCTGCCCGCCGCGCTCAAGAGCGTGCCGTTGGTGGTGCTGGTCAACGAAGGCTCGGCCTCGGCCAGCGAGATCGTGGCGGGTGCCCTGCAAGACCACAAACGGGCCGTCATCATGGGCGCGCAAACTTTTGGCAAGGGTTCGGTGCAAACCGTACGTCCGCTCTCGCCAGAGACGGCACTCAAGATCACCACCGCGCGCTACTACACGCCCAGCG
This sequence comes from Ideonella sp., assembly GCA_034520165.1. Taxonomy (GTDB): domain Bacteria; phylum Pseudomonadota; class Gammaproteobacteria; order Burkholderiales; family Burkholderiaceae_C; genus Ideonella. The sequence continues at coordinate 20,177 of JAXHNT010000107.1, read as the reverse complement.
GTCGCTCCATCCAGGCCAAGGGCATCGTGCCCGACATTTGGTTGGATGAAACCGCCGAGGGCAACGTCTTTGCTGCCCTGCGCACCCGCGAGGCCGACCTCGAAAAGCACCTGAACAACGGGGCCGAAGAGAAGAAGGACGAAGCCCGTGAAAAGGCCCGCGAAGAAGCCCGCAAGAAGCTGGAAGAGCAGTTGGCCAAGTCCAAAGAGCCACTCAAGCCCCTGCCTGAGTTTGGCAGTGCGGAAGACTTCCAATTGGCGCAAGCGCTGAACAAGCTGCGCGGCCAGCCGGTGATGGTCAGCAAGTCCGTCACCGAGCGCAAGGCCGAGACCAAGACCGAGTAAGTGACGCCAGTGCTCGCGCTGTGACCGACGACGAACTGCTGCGCTATTCGCGCCACATCTTGCTTGACGAGATTGGCGTTGAAGGCCAGCAGCGCCTGCTGGATTCGCGCGCCTTGGTCATTGGCGCGGGGGGCTTGGGCTCGCCCGTGGCCTTGTACCTGGCCACCGCAGGCGTGGGCCAGATCACCCTGGTGGACCACGACACGGTGGACCTCACCAACCTGCAGCGCCAGATCGCCCACACCCAAGCCCGCGTGGGCCAGCCCAAGCCCGACTCGGCCCGCGAGAGCATGCTGGCCATCAACCCCGGCGCCAAGGTTGAAGTGGTGCGCCAGCGCGCAGACGCAGCCTTCTTGGACCATGCGGTGGCCCAGGCCGATGTGGTGCTGGACTGCAGCGACAACTTCCAGACTCGGCATGCTGTGAATGCGGCGTGTGTGAAGCACCGTAAGCCCTTGGTGTCGGGCGCGGCCATTGGCTTTGACGGCCAAATCTCGGTCTACGACACCCGCACGCCGGGCCAGCCCTGCTATGCCTGCGTGTTTCCGCCCGAGAGCACCTTTGAAGAAGTGCGCTGCGCCACCATGGGCGTGTTTGCGCCGCTGGTGGGCATCATTGGCACCATGCAGGCGGCAGAAGCCCTGAAGCTGCTGATCGGCCTGGGCAGTTCGCTCGCCGGGCGGCTGCAAATGCTGGACGGCCGTCATATGCGTTGGGATGAGATTCGCCTGCCCGCACAGGCCCAGTGCCCGGTGTGCGGCGGCGCGCACTGACTCTCCTTTCAGGCCGTGCGGTTGAGCTGCGCACGGTATAAAGGCGCATGAGCAAAAAATCTTCCCTGACCGCGCCCAATTTCACCCCTGCTGGCCAAGAGGTGACTGCCCTCAAGGCCCCCCCTTTGTACGACGGACCAGAGAGCAGTTACCAACTGGCCTTTACCGACAGCGAGTTTTTACTGCGCCCTGAGCTGCGCCCGGTGCGCATGCAGCTAGAGCTGTTGAAGCCTGAGCTGGTGCAGCAAGAGCAGGGCATCGAGCACACCATCGTCATCTTCGGCAGTGCCCGCATCCCGGCCCCTGAAGACGCCCGCGAGGCCCTGGCCCAAGCGCAGGCGGGGGCTGATGCCGCCGCTCTGGCGCGCGCCCAGCAACGCCTGGCCATGAGCCGCTATTACGACGAAGCCCGGCGCTTTGCGGCCATCGTCACCGAGCGCTCGCAGGCCCTGGCCACGCCTATTGTGGTGTGCACCGGTGGCGGCCCCGGCATCATGGAGGCGGGCAACCGGGGGGCCTTTGAGCAAGGTGGCAAAAGCGTGGGGCTGAACATCGTGCTGCCCCACGAGCAAGCGCCCAACCCCTACATCACGCCCGAGCTGTGCTTTCAGTTCCACTACTTTGCGCTGCGCAAGATGCACTTCTTGATGCGCTCGGTGGCGTTGGTGTGCTTCCCTGGGGGTTTCGGCACCCTCGATGAGCTGTTTGAGACCATGACGCTGATCCAGACCGGCAAGTGCCGCCGCCGGCCCATCTTGCTGTTCGGGCGCGAGTTCTGGACCAAGCTCATCAACTTCGACTGGCTGGTCGAGACGGGCATGATCAGCCCGGAAGACGTGCACCTCTTCCGTTTTGTCGAAAGCGCTGAAGAGGCCTGGCAGATCTTGGCGACGGACTATGGGCTGGAAGCCGACACCGCCGAAGGCCAGCACGCCGAAGACATGTGAATAAGGGGGCTGCTGCATTGCCCCTCACCAAAGCGCTGGGGCAGGCCGCACAATGCCACCCCATGCTGAAAACCGTTTCACTCATTGGCGCACCCACCGACATCGGAGCCGGTGCACGAGGAGCCAGCATGGGGCCAGAAGCCCTGCGCGTGGCCAATATCGCAGCCATTCTGGAGAGCCACGGCCTGACCGTGCTGGACCGTGGCAACCTCACCGGCCCCGCCAACCCCTGGCAGCCGCCGGTGAATGGCTACCGCCATCTGCCCGAGGTTGTCGCCTGGAACCGCTTGGTGCACGACGCCGTGTATGCCGAGCTGGGCCAAGGCCATTTGCCCATCTTGCTCGGCGGTGACCACTGCCTGGGCCTGGGTTCCATCAGCGCGGTGGCCCGCCACTGCCGCGACGTCGGCAAAAAGCTGCGCGTGCTGTGGCTGGATGCCCACGCCGACTTCAACACCAGCGCCCTGACCCCCAGCGGCAATGTCCACGGCATGCCCGTGGCCTGCTTGTGTGGCCATGGGCCGCAAGATCTGATTGAGATCGGCGGCAAGGTGCCGGCCATCAGCCCCAAGTGGGTGCGCCAGATCGGCATTCGCAGCGTGGACGCGGGCGAAAAGCGCTTTGTGCATGAGCAAGGCCTGGAGGTCTTTGACATGCGCTACATCGACGAGATGGGCATGCGCCAAGCCATGGAGCTGGCGCTGGCCACCCTGGACGCCAACACCCACCTGCATGTCAGCTTTGATGTGGACTTTTTAGACCCGGACATCGCTCCCGGCGTGGGCACCACCGTGCCGGGCGGCCCCACCTACCGCGAGGCCCAGCTCTGCATGGAGATGATTGCCGACACCGGTCGCATGGCCAGTCTGGACGTGGTGGAGCTGAACCCTGCGCTGGACCTGCGCAACAAGACTGCCTTGGTGGCGGTGGATTTGATCGAGAGCCTGTTCGGCAAGAGCACGTTGATGCGCCGCTGACGCGCTGTGGCTCGCAGGAACGCGACGAGGCTTTATTGCGCTGTGTTGCTGTGTGTGGGGCAGGCGTAAAACACGCTGCTCTGCGCCCTGAATGCGGGCACACTCGCGCAAAGCATTTGGCTCAGAAAGGCTTTATGAGCAACACCCGTGTGGTCACGGTCCTCTCTGCGTTGGTCGTGCTGACCGCCTGCGGAGGCGGTGGCCCAGAGAGCCCCACACCGCCCGCTGCAGGCCTGCCCAGTACCGGCCTGTATGCCAGCACGCAATACACGGTGGCGCAGCTCACCGAGTACAAAGATGTCAAGTACTCCACGCGGCCCAATGGCGGTGGGCAGTTCACCTCTGACCGCACCAAAGCGACGGAGAAAACCGCACCCACGTTGACGCTCTTGATGGACATTTGGGTGCCGCCCAATGCCCGGGCGAACCGGCTGCAGCCGATGGTGATCTTCATTCACGGCGGTGGGTTTGTGGCGGGCGCCAAAGAGGACAACCGTGGCAAGGCGCTGAGCTACGCGCAAGCGGGCTATGTGGCCGCCACCATCAACTACCGCCTCACACCCAACAATGATGTGGATGCGGCCACTCGTTTGCAAGCCATGACGCAGGCCGCCGACGATGTAGCCAATGCCGTGCGTTACCTCAAGGCCCAGGCCGCCACCTACTTCATCGACACGACCCGCATGGCCACCATCGGTGGCTCGGCAGGCGGTGCCTTGTCACTCACCAATGCCATTGCGGGGGATGAGCTGGCCGGCACGGTTTCCGACTATCCTGGCGTGTCGGCCCAGGTGGCCGCTGCCGTCTCCACAGGCGCCACCTTGATCGACAGCTTGGTAGACACCACGCCCCTGCTGCGTTACGACGCCACGGACAGCCCGGTGCAACTCTTCCACGCCAATCCCACGGACCCTGTAACGGCTGCCACTTGGGCCGGCCATGTGCTCGTGACCCAGCAACGCATCAACGCCAGCGGCAACAGTTGCGTGGTGGTCGACCACGGCAGCGGGCATACGGTTGACCTCGACCTGGGCGGCGCTTGGTGGCCCACGGTGCAGGGCTTCTTGTGGCCCAGGCTGCGCTTGGCGGCCTTGCGCTGATCAGCGCCGGTCTGCTCGGCCGCCATCGTCACAGGGCCCATGGCGGCGCCTGAAGTCGCGCGGGTGCAGGGCGCGAGCGTCGGCATGCACGCCCTTCTTGTCTTGGCGCGCTTGCCGCTCTTGCGCAGCATAGGGCCCGGGGTCCTCACGGAATCGGTAGCTCCAGGCCTGACCCTCACGCACCAGCGCTTCACCTACATCGGTTGGCCCGCTGTGTAGGCGCGCCAGCACCCGGCCGTGTTGGTCGCGGCCTGTCACTGTCATGCTGAGGGGTGCGGCCTGCGCCCAACGTTGCAGCGCCGCCTGGGCAGCAGGTCCACCGGCTTGGCACAGCTCTGGCGCGTCTATACCCTGAATGCGGACCTTGGTGCGGCGGCCTTTGTCGGCCACGGGTTTCACCCATAAGGTGTCGCCGTCGCTGATGCGCAGCACTTGCACCCGCACAGCAGGTTCTGCCGTCGCTTTGAAGGGCGTCGCCCAAGCTCCCCAACAGAAGGCTGCCAAAGCGCCACCCAGGGCGAGAGCCTGCAGTATGTTCATGCGCCCTCCGCCAGCGTGCCCACCAGCCACCACACAAACAAGCCCAGCAGAGCTAACCACAGGGCCACGATCAGCGCCGCGCCCCACCACAAGCGCGGCAAAGTGAGTGCCTGCTCTTTGGCGGTACGCATACAGTCTTGCCACAAGGTGTCGGGCACCCAACGCATGATGAGGGTGATGCCCAGCGGGATCAGCACCAGATCATCCAACTGGCCCAGCAGCGGAATGAAGTCCGGAATCAAATCGATGGGGCTGAGCGCATAGGCCAGCACGAACACCGTCAGAGCCCGGGGAGCCCAGGGCGTGCGGGGGTCTTTGGCCAAGCGCCACAGGGCGATCAGGTAGGTGGTGAGGCGGGCGCTGCGGGCAAGGCGGAGGATGCGTCTTGTTCGGCTCATTCCGTGTCTCAATCATCCTTGTCGTTGTTGCTCAGCCTCGCCGTGCTGGCGCACTGTCTTCGGCTTCGCGCCTAGACCCGAATGATCCAGACACGGAATTGCGGGTGCAAGTGTCGCAGTGCGGAGCACCAGGTGTGCCGCTGGGCTCGGGTTAACCCAAGCAAAAGGCACGGGCTCTGGGAATTTCAAGGCTACTTCGGTGCAGGCACGGGCTTTGCGTAAATGACCCCACTTGATTCACTCATCGCGTTCTGGAGCCCCCATGACCTTGACCCTGCGCACCCTGGCTGCCCTGTCCTTGCTCGCTGTGGCCAGCGTCTCTGCCCACGCCGCGTCAGATGGCTTGACCGTCTACAACCAGAACTGCGCCATGTGCCACACCCCCGGCTTGGCCAATTCCCCCAAGCTGGGCGACAAAGCCGCTTGGGCCCCCCGCGTGGCCACCGGCCGTGCCGCTCTGCTGGAGGCCTCCATCAAGGGTAAAGGTGCCATGCCCGCTCGGGGCGGCAACCCCAAACTCAGTGACGCCGAGTTGGCGGCCGGGCTGGATTACATGCTGGCGTCTGTCAAGTAAATCGGGTCTTCACGCTGCCAAGATCCACCCCTCCAGCGGGTCGACACCTTCGGGCCAGCCCCAGCGCGGCTGGGTGCAGGCCCAGGCGGCTTGCAGCAGGCAGAGCACGGCGTCGAGCTTGTCGGCTTGGGGGTCGTCCACCAGGGCTTCGCGTTGGGCGTGGCTCAGCTTGAGGCGCAGGCCCAGCCGTGTGCGACCTTGCTCCAGCGCGTCCACCAAGTCTTTGCGGGCGATCAGGCGTTCTGGGGTTTGCCGGGCCGCATCGTCGGCCTTGTAGGAGCGCTGGCCCAGCACCTCGCGCGCCAGCAGGCCGGGATAGGCCTCTAGCGCTACGCGCTGGGGGTTGCCCTCTGCCAAGCCGGGCAAGCTCACGCCAGCGGCCCGCAGCAGCGGCACGCCGGCGTGCAGCATGTAAGCGACAGGCGGGTTGACCCACTTCATGGAGGGCGACGATCCTGCGGGCTTGTCACAAGCGCGGTGGGCAAACTTCTGCCCGACGGGGCGGGCGGCGCAAAACGCGGCGAAGGTGTCGCGGACTTGTGAGCGGCTGAGCTGGCTGTAGTGGTCCATCAGCGCGGGCCAGTCGCTGGGCCAGCCCAGGTGCTCAACCAGTTCGCGGGGCAGGCCGAAGGGCAGGTCAAACCCGCCCACCCAGGGCTCTGGCCGCTTCAGCCAGGTGCCGAAGTCGCTCAAAGAGGGCAGGGCCAAGAGGCCGCCGAGCCGAACCACGGCGCCAATGCGCTCGCCCTGCGCCACGACTACAGGTTTGCGCGATGTGGGGCTGCTGGAGAAATCCACCCCGATCAAGGGGGGCCAAGGGGCGGCCAGCGGGGGCGGAGGGTGAGAGAAGGCAGGGGCCATGAGGAGGGGCATTCTGCCCAGGGTTTGGGCCTAGTGTGGTGTTCGGCGCTATCTGGCCCCACAAGCCGTGCCTTTTGCGCCAGGGCGGTGTTGCAAATCCTCGCGATACCAAGGGGTATCGCTGTGGTTTGCGCCTAGCCCTGACCCAAAAACCATCGGCTTGATGGGTGCCATCCAGCGCCGACCACCACACTTGCCGCCAACAAGGGACAATCAGACCTTGCGATGCGCGGGTGCCTCCCCCGCCGCAGCCCCCGAACGCTGGTGTTTTCTGCTCATGTCATCCCCCACTCTTGCTGCGGTCCGTCCTGCTGCGACCTCGTCTGAAAAGCCCAAAGCCCTGACGGCCTATCGGCCCTACTGGGCCAAGCGCTTTGGCACGGCTCCTTTCTTGCCCATGAGCCGCCAGGAGATGGATCAGCTCGGCTGGGACAGTTGCGACATCATCATCGTCAGCGGCGACGCCTATGTGGACCACCCCAGCTTTGGCATGGCGGTGATCGGGCGCGTCTTGGAGGCGCAAGGCTTTCGGGTGGGCATCATTGCCCAGCCCAACTGGAGCAGTGCCGAGGCCTTCAAGGCCATGGGCGCGCCCAATCTGTTCTTTGGCGTGGCCGCCGGGAACATGGATTCCATGATCAACCACTACACGGCGGATCGCAAAATCCGCTCAGACGACGCCTACACGCCCGGTGGCGCTGCGGGAAAGCGGCCCGACCGCGCCACCTTGGTCTACACCCAGCGCTGCCGCGAAGCCTTCAAAGACGTGCCCGTCATCATCGGCGGCATTGAGGCCTCGCTGCGCCGCATTGCGCACTACGACTATTGGCAAGACAAAGTGCGTCGCTCGGTGCTGGTGGACAGCAAGGCCGACCTGCTGCTCTATGGCAATGCCGAGCGCGCCATCATTGAAGTGGCCCACCGCCTGGCCCGCAAAGAGCCGATTGAAGCCATCACCAATGTGCGGGGCACAGCCTTCATGCGCCGCTCGGACGACCCGAACTTGGCGGGTTGGTTTGAAGTGGACTCCACCGAGGTGGACACCCCGGGCCATATTGATGCGCTGCTGAGCCCCTACCAAACCACCGAAGAAGCTGCTGCCGAGCAAGGCGTGGATTGCGCCAGCACCAAGGCTGAGGCCACGCCCCCCGCAATGGACGCCCAGGGCGGTTCGGGCTTCAGCGAGCCTGGCGTGAAGCCGGTGATGCTGGTGCGCAGCCCCCTTCAAAAGAGTGACAGCCGCGCCCTGGTGACGCCGCGCGACCGCACGGCTATCCGCCTGCCCACCTATGAGCAGGTCAAGAGCGACCCGGTGCTGTACGCCCATGCCAGCCGCGTGCTGCACCTGGAGACCAACCCCGGCAATGCCCGCGCCCTGGTGCAAAGCCATGGCGAGGGCCATGCCCAGCGCGATTTGTGGGTCAACCCACCGCCGCTGCCGCTCAGCATGGCCGAGATGGACCATGTGTTTGACCTGCCGTATGCGCGCTCGCCGCACCCGGCCTATGCCGACGCCTCGGGCCGCCATGACGCCGAAACCAAGATCCCTGCGTGGGAGATGATCCGCTTCAGCGTCAACATCATGCGCGGCTGCTTTGGCGGCTGCACCTTCTGCTCCATCACCGAGCATGAGGGCCGCATCATCCAAAGCCGCAGCGAAGACTCGGTGATCCGCGAGGTTGAAGAGATCCGCGACAAGGTCAAGGGCTTCACCGGCGTGGTCAGTGACCTGGGCGGCCCCACCGCCAATATGTACCGCCTGGGCTGCAAAACCCCAGAGATTGAAGCAGCCTGCCGCAAGCCGTCTTGTGTGTACCCGGGCATCTGCCCCAACCTCAAGACCGACCACGCGCCGCTCATCAAGATGTACCGCCGCGCGCGTGCCTTGCCCGGCATTAAAAAGATCTTGATCGGCTCAGGTTTGCGTTATGACCTGGCCGTGGAGTCGCCCGAGTATGTGAAAGAGCTGGTCACCCACCATGTGGGCGGCTACCTCAAGATTGCGCCCGAGCACACCGAGGGCGGGCCACTGTCCAAGATGATGAAGCCGGGCATTGGCACCTATGACCGCTTCAAGGCCCTGTTCGAGCAGTTCAGCGCCGAGGCTGGCAAGAAGCAGTTCCTGATTCCCTACTTCATCGCCGCCCACCCCGGCACCAGCGACGAAGACATGATGAACTTGGCCGTTTGGCTCAAGCACAACAGCTTCCGCGCAGACCAGGTGCAGACCTTCTACCCCAGCCCCATGGCCACGGCCACGGCCATGTACCACTCGGGGCTGAACCCCCTCAAGGGCATCAGCCGCGACGCGCGCAAGGGCGAGAAGGTGGACATCGTCAAGGGAGACAAGCGCCGCCGCTTGCACAAAGCGTTTTTGCGCTATCACGACCCTAACAACTGGCCGCTGCTGCGCGAGGCGCTGCAAACCATGGGCCGCGCGGACCTGATTGGCAACGGCAAACATCATTTGATCCCCAACTGGCAGCCGGCCACGGAAGGGGCCTATGTCAGCCCTCGGCGGGCCAACTCCACCCCGGCGGTGGCAGCCCCAGCGCGCAAGGCGGGCGGTCAGCCGGTCAAGGGACAATTGCTGACCCAGCACACGGGCTTGCCACCGCGCCAAACGGGCGCGCGGCCCAGCGGTGCCAAGCCGCAGCGCGCTGCGGCTTCGCCCTCAGCCCGCCCCTCAGGCCCGGCCCGCAAGAAGGCGGGTCGTTAAGGCCCGGTCTTCTCCTGGAAGTTAGGGGCTACCCCCTTGAGTGAAGCGTGACAGCCTAGCCTCGCTGCTGCCCAATGGCGGCGTCTTGCATCGGTATGGTGCAGGTTCATTCAATTCACTCACATTGGAGATAGCTATGTTTCTTTCGGCATCCTGGAAGGCCATGGGCCTTGCGCTGCTCAGCACGGTCGTCGTGAACTCGGCCTTGGCTGAAGATGTGACCCCACTGCGGGCCAAGGTGGCAGCGCATCAATGGGCGCTTGCTCAGCAGGTGGGGATGGACCAAAGCCCTCAAGGCGACTTCAATCCCTTGGTGGTGGGCGGCACGCCGGCTGCCCCTGGAAGCTGGCCCTTTTTCGTGGCGCTGATGGACAGCAAAGTGGCCTCCAACGTCAATGCTCAGTTTTGCGGCGGCTCCTTGATCAGTCCCCGCCATGTGCTGACGGCTGCACATTGCGTGGAGGGCACTGCACCGAGCCAGATCCAGATTCTGGTCGGCACCTTGAGCTTGTTGGAGGGTGGACGCCGTGTCAACACCACCGCCATCACCGTGCATCCCAAGTACCGCAGCCAAGACTTTGACGTGGCGGTGATTGAGTTGGCAGAGGCTGTGAACGACATCACCCCGGTCAAGTTTGTGGACTCCGCCAAGAAAGAGCGAAAAGTGGCCTCGCCTGACGCACCCACCATGGCGATGGGGTATGGCACGACCCGCTTCCTTGGGCGCTCGTCCAACATCGTGCTGGAGGTTGAGATGCCTGTGGTGGATCGCGCAGTTTGCAACGGCGCAAACTCCTATAACGGGGACATCGGCAAGACCGAGATCTGCGCCGGCTTGATGGGGGTAGGTGGTAAAGACACTTGCCAGGGCGACTCCGGTGGCCCCTTGGTGGCCAAGGGCAAGGCTGGTGCATTTGACACGCAGGTCGGCGTGGTGAGTTGGGGCAATGGCTGTGGCAAAGCGAACTATCCAGGTGTGTACGCACGACTGGGGACGCTGGGCGCTTGGGTGCGTGCGCAGATCAGCGCGCGTTGACGCGGCGAGCGATCAACGAAAAGGCCGCCCTCGGGCGGCCTTTTTTTTGCTTTCAGGGAGCGGGCGCAGATCAGTTCTGCAGCTTCCAGGCCCCGCCCTCGATCTTCACCATCACGCGAGCGCGTTGGTCCAGGCCCAGGTGGTCGCCGGGGCTCATGTTGAAGATGCCGTGGGCGCCGGGCATTTCTTTGATCTGCTCCAGCGCATCGCGCAGGGCAGCGCGGAAGGCGGGTGTGCCGGGTTGGGCCTTCTTCAGGGCCACGGGCACGGCCGTGGCCATCAATTGGCCCGCGTCCCAAGCATGGGCGCCGAAGGTGGAGATGCTGCCCTTGCCGTAAACGGCTTCGTACTTGGTCACGTACTCGGTGGCGCTCTTTTTCACGGGGTGATTGGCCGGCAGCTGAGCTGCCACCAGCACTGGGCCCGAGGGCAGGAAGGTGCCTTCCACATTCTTGCCGCCCACGCGCAGGAAGTCGTTGTTGGCCACGCCGTGGGTTTGATAGACCTTGCCCTTGTAGCCGCGCTCCACCAGGGCCGCCTGCGGCAGGGCGGCGGGCGTGCCCGAGCCTGCGATCAGCACGGCGTCGGGGTTGGCGCCCACCAGCTTCAGGATCTGTGCGCGGTCACCGACGTTGTCGGTGCGGTTGTAGCGCTCAGAACCCACCACTTGCAGGCCCTTCAGGCCTGCGGCCTTGCCGAACTCTTGGAACCAGCCTTCACCGTAGGCATCGGCAAAGCCGATAAAGCCCACGGTCTTGACCTTCTGGTCTGCCATGTGGGCGGCAATGGCCAGCGACATCATGATGTCGTTCTGCGGGGTCTTGAAGACCCAGCGACGCTTGGCGTCCACCGGCTCCACAATGCGGGCCGAAGCGGCCATCGAGATCATCGGCACCTGGGCTTCGGCCACCACGTCGATCATGGCCAGCGAGTTGGGCGTGGTGGTGCTGCCCAGCAAGATGTCGACCTTCTCGTCTGTGATGAGACGGCGGGTATTGGCCACGGCCTTGGTGGTGTCTGAGGCATCGTCCAGCACGATGTAGGTGACCTTCTGGCCCGCGATGGTGGTGGGCAGCAGCGAGATGGTGTTTTTCTCGGGGATGCCTAAGGAGGCGGCTGGCCCCGTGGAGGACACGGTGACCCCCACCTTGATGTCTGCGAAAGTGGCGCCAGCGGCCAATAGGGTGGCCGTGGCCACCAGCGTCTTGATCATGGTCTTCTTCACTGTGTTGTCTCCTTGACGTTAGGGAATGGGGAAGGGGAAGGGGAAGGGGAAATGGACTCGGGCTGCAGGGCTTGCAGCCCACCCATGAACAGATCGGCCACCAAGGGCGCCATCTGTTCGTGCGAAAGAGGTCCGTTGGGTCGGAACCAGGTGAACATCCAATTGATCATGCCGAACAGCAGCATGGTCAGCGGCTTGTGCAAGTCAGCCCCTTGCAGGGCCGGTCTGTATTGACCAACGGCCGAGGAAAAAGCGGCCACAACACGCCGCTGAACCCCCAGCACGCGAGCCCGCTCATCCTCGGCCAATAAGGCCACATCTTCCGTCAGCACCCGGTGTTCGTTTTGTGCGCTGGCGTACTCATGGACGAAAGCTGAGATCAGGGCGCGCAGGTGATCAGCGGGTGGGCGTTGCTGGGCCACGATCTCATCGACCACCGCCTCCAGTCGCAGGACATGGGCCTCGGCCACATCGGCCAGCAGCTCGTTTTTGTCTCGCACATAGTGGTAGAGCGCGGCCTTAGAGACCCCACAGGCGCCAGCCACTTGGTTCATGGAGGTAGCGGCATAGCCTTGCGCTGCAAACAAAGCAGCGGCTTGCCGCAAGATGTGTTCGCGTTGATCGTCGTATCCAGCAGAGCGAGGTCGGGCCATGGGGGCTGAGGGGGAGTCAGTGAGCGTGGAGTATCGCCCGGCTCATTTGGGCCGCTGGTCGACCACGCGGCGAGCCTTGCCGACCAAGGTGCGCTCCACCGACTCCGGGTCGCCGATCTTGATGCGCGTGGACACCCCGATCAGCGTCTTGATGCGATGTTGCAGCTCTTTGGCCATGGCATTGCGGTTGGCCTGGGCGTGGGTGGGCAGCACTTCGCAGCGCACTTCCACTTCGTCGAGCAGGCCTTGGCGGCTGACCACGATCTGGTACTGGCCAGACAGGCCTTCGGTTTGCAGCACCAGCTCTTCGACCTGGGTCGGGAACATATTGACGCCCCGGATGATCAGCATGTCGTCCGAGCGACCCACGATCTTGCCGATGCGGCGCATGCTGCGCGAGGTGGGGGGCAGCAGGCGGGTCAGGTCGCGCGTGCGGTAGCGGATGACCGGAAAGGCTTCTTTGGTGAGGGTGGTGAAGACCAGCTCGCCCTCTTCACCATCGGCCACGGGCTCGCCGGTGTCGGGATTGATGATCTCGGGGTAGAAATGGTCTTCCCAAATCACCTGGCCGTCTTTGCTCTCTACGCACTCGCTGGCCACGCCGGGGCCCATCACTTCGGAGAGGCCGTAGATGTCCACCGCGTCGATATCGGCATCCGCCTGGATCTGGCGGCGCATCTCGTCCGTCCACGGCTCAGCGCCGAAGATGCCGACTTGGATGGACATCTCGCGTGGGTCGCGCCCTTGGCGGCGGAACTCCTCAATGATCACCTGCATATAGCTGGGTGTGACCATGATGATGTCGGGCTTGAAGTCGGTGATCAGTTGCACCTGCTTCTCGGTTTGGCCGCCCGACATGGGGATGACGGTGCAGCCCAGCTTCTCTGCGCCGTAATGCGCGCCCAAGCCGCCGGTGAAGAGGCCGTAGCCATAGGCGATGTGGATGATGTCGCCCGCGCGGCCACCAGCGGCGCGGATGGAGCGGGCTACCAAACCCGCCCACATGTCGATGTCGTTTTGCGTGTAACCCACCACGGTGGGCTTGCCGGTGGTGCCCGAGGACGCATGCACCCGCACCACGCGCTCGCGCGGCACGGCAAACATGCCAAACGGGTAGTTGGCGCGCAGGTCGTGCTTGGTGGTGAAGGGGAACTTGGCGATGTCGGCCAAGGTCTTCAAGTCATCGGGGTGCACGCCCTTGGCGTCAAAGGCCTGGCGGTAATGCGGCACATTGGCATAGACATGTTGCAGCGTGGCCTTCAGGCGCTTGAGTTGCAGGGCTTGGATCTCGTCGCGGCTGGCGCGCTCAATGGGCTCCAAATCGCCAGGGGCAGGGTGCTTGACCGTCATGATGGGGCTCGTCTCAAAGTAAATCGTTAAGCAGTGGGCAGCAGCGGCTTGCCCTTGAGTGTGTAAGAGCGGCCCCGGAAGATGGCCACGCGCACCCCAGCCTGGTTGCTCACGGTGATGTCGTACACCCCCGTGCGACCGGACTTGCTTTGCTCCACGGCGGTGGCCGTCAGCACATCGCCCTGGCGGGCGGGGGCCATGATGTTCACGTCGAAGCCCGAGGCCACGGTGATCTCGTTATAGGCATTGCAGGCAAAGGCAAAGGCCGAGTCGGCCAAGGTGGTGATCAGGCCACCGTGGCAGGTGTCGTGGCCGTTGAGCATGTCCTCACGCACCGTCATGCTCAGTACCGCGCCACCTGGGCTGACGGCCTCAATCTGCATGCCCAGCGCTTTGGAGGCCCGGTCATTGGCCCACATGGCATCGCGGCAGGCCTCGGCCACGCGCTGGGCTTCTGTCTTCACATCCATCTCAACGGTCCTTGAATTGGGGCGGGCGCTTTTGTTGAAAGGCCTCCACGCCTTCGCGGAAGTCATGGGCATGGCCCAGTTCGCGCTGCCAATGCGCTTCTAGGCTCAGGGCTTGCTCCAGCGTCATTTGTGCGGCTTCATCCAAGGCGCGGCGGGTGGTGGCCAAAGCCTTGGAGGGCATGGCGGCCAGGCGGCTGACCAGGGCTTGAACGGTGGCTGCGAGTTGATCGTCGTCCACGCATTGCCAAATCATTCCCATGCGCTCGGCCGCCTCGGCGCTGAGCTTGTCGCCTGTCATGGCCAAGCCCATCGCACGGGCGCGGCCCACCACGCGGGGCAGCAGCCAGGTGCCACCGCAGTCGGGGATCAGGCCAATCTTGGAGAAGGCTTGGATAAAGCTGGCCGATCGGGCGGCAATGGTGATGTCGCAGCACAGGGCGAGGTTGGCACCGGCCCCAGCGGCCACGCCGTTGACCATGGCGATCACCGGCACCGGCATGGCCTGTATGCGCAGCACCAGCGGGCGATAGTTGGCTTCGATCACCGCGCCAATGTCCACCTTGCCCTCAGCATCAGGGACCATGGCTGGGTCATTCAAGTCTTGCCCGGCACAAAAGCCGCGGCCTGCGCCCGTCAGCACGACGGCGCGCACCTCTGGGCTGGCAGCGGCGTCATCCAAGGCTTGGCGCAGTTGGGCATGCATCTCGGCCGTGAAGCTGTTCAAGGCTTGCGGGCGGTTCAGTGTCAGCGTGCGCACCGCGCCTGTGTCACTGACCAGCACCAAAGCATCCGACATGGGGAGTCCTTTATTAATAGTCCGACCGGTCGGTTAATCATAGGGAGCCCCCCTGTTTGATGCAAGACAAAAGCGTTGCAGATTGACTTGGGGGTTTCCACTAGAGAAGAGCGGCCGCCCCTGAGGGCGCGACATTTCGCACTGTGTGTGCGCGGGCGCTCGGGCTCACCCGGCTAGACTGGCCGATCTCGCCGGGCAAAGCCCGGTATTCCATCGATTCAGGGAGTTTTGCATGAGCAAAGTGGGTGTGTGGCTGGCGGGCGGCGCAGTGGCCGTGGTGGCCGCGGGTGCAGCGGGCACGGTGATGTCCGGCAACAAAATCGAAGCCAAGATGACCACCGAGACTCGGCAGGTGCTGGACAAGCTCGCGCCCTTGGTGACGGTGCAGGAGTTGAAGTACGACAAGACCTTCACCGGCGCCACCCGGACACTGACGCTCCAGATGGGCTGCGGCGAGACGACCTTTCCAGTGACTTGGCAAGACCGCATCCAGCACGGCCCCTTGCCAGGCTTCAGCAGCGTGGGTGGTGCGGTCATTGAGTCTGGCTTGGTGCTGACGGACGACGTCAAGGCCAAGCTCAAAGCGTCCATGGGCATCGACGTCGCACCGCTGACGGTGCGCACTGTCGTCAGCCTAGGCGGAGACATGACCAGCGACTTGGCCATGCCCAGCGTCAAGGCCAAGCTGCCCGATGGCACGCAATTGACCTGGCAGGGCCTGACCGCACGCAGTGTGCAAAAGGGCGATGCCATGCACGTCGATATGGCCATGCCCAATCTAGAGTTGGTCGATGCCGACAGTGGCGCCGTGGTCAAGATGGTGGGCTTCAAGACGACAGCGAACTCCACGACGGGCAAGTATTGGTGGGCTTCGCCTGGCACCGCCACCGGAGAGATTGCCAGCATTGAAGTGGCCGGCTAGCCCGGGGACGGAGAGCCCCTGAAGCTTCTGATGACAGGCGCCAAATTCAGCTCCAAGGTCAGCGTCGAGGGCGACTTGCTGAGCACCGCCGCCGAAGGCAGCGCAGCCTTAGATATCAATGGCCACAAGGTCGACAAAGTGCTGTGGCAAGAGTCAGCCAAGCGTCTTCACTTGCCCACGATGGAAGCGATCGCACTGTCCTTCATCAACAAAGAAAACATGGGCCTGATCTGCCAGGGCGGGGCGGGCAAAGCCGCTTTGGAGCAAAAAATGCAGCAGCTCTCGGCAGAGCTGCCCGTCAAGCTCATGGCCCTGCTGCCGCACAACCCCGAGTACAGCGTCGACAAGGTGGCGGCAACCTACCAAGGCAAGGAAGGCGAGATAGGCTACTCCTTGGGTACCCAAGGCGTGACCGCTGAAGAAGTGAAGCCCGATGCGGTGAACCCTATGGTGCTGATCCCGAAGGTGGTGGCTAGCGCACAGATCAAGATACCCACCGCATGGCTGCGTGCGATCGCGGAGGCCTCCAAGGGCGATGGTGAGGCCCCTACCGATCAAGCCATTAATGCCATGATTGAGCCGGCCATTGCGCAAGGCTTGGTGGTGCGTGAAGGCGACTTTTTGGTGGCTAAGGCCAGCTTCAAGAATGGCGCTGCCACCTTGAATGGCAAGCCCATGCCCCTCCCCGGCTTGCCGCCGCCCACGGCGCCGCAGTAAGCCTCAAGCCGCTCAGTGCCAGCCCCCGTTGATCGGGGGTTTTTTGTGTCAATTGCCAAACAGCCGGTGAATCTGGGCGTAGCGCAACAACTCCACGTTGTTGTTCACGCCCAGCTTGCGGCGCAGCAGAGTTTGCAAATTGGCCACCGTCTTGGGCGAGATGCACAGGCGCTGGGCGATGTCGTCCAGGCTCATGCCCTCCACCAAGAGCCGCGTCACATCAAACTCGCGAGCGCTGAGGTGAGTGTGTGCGGGGGCGTCTTGCAGCGAGGGCTCGGCGTCTGAGACCACCACACGCCCGTGCATCACTTGGCGCATCGCGTCTATCAGCCTATTTTCCTCAGTTACCCCGATGCCAACGCGATCAAGCCGGGGTTGGGTTTGGCTGGCAGGCCAGGATTTTCTCGACGATGTAGCGCACCAGCGCAAACCAGCGTTACCCGGTTTGTCTAACTGCGCGCGGTCGCCCGAACATGGCTCAAACCCCGCGCGGACATTGACGATCAGCCGCTTGATCTGTGCGGCCCGCTTCGTGCGTGACGCTCAGCAAGACTTTCTTCTGCCCGGCATGGCTGGTCAGCTTGCCCACCGCGCTGAGCAGCTTGGGGCGGCTTGTGATGGCCTCCGGCGCGTCTTCGGATGCGCCAGCCGCACGTACCAGCTCCACCAGTTGTAGACCAGCGCCACGGCCGCGCGCGCTCAGCGCCAGCGCTCGATGTCGTGCGTGCTGTAGCCGCCAGCCCCACTGGTTCTTGATCGTCGAAGCCGTTTTCACAGTCGGCCCGGTCGCGGTAAAGCTGCCCGATGTTTTGCAACTCGTAGTGCGCGTTGCACACCAGCACGGCGTACTCCCAGCTCTTGACGGGTTCGTTCTCGTCGATGAAGTGCAGCTCGGCCTGCCGCGTCTTTGCCCTTGCCACGCCCGCAGCGCTTGACCCCGCCCTTGACCTCACCCTGGACCTCGACGATGAGGGTTGAGCTTGCGCACTCGGCGCATCACGATGACGCGTCGCGATTGCGTCCATCCCGTCAGCCGCAACACGTCTTCGCACGCCTCCCAGCCTTGGCCTACGCCGGCCCAATCCCGCCGTGTCCATGGCGCTTGATCAGCGTCTTCACGCCGGGCTCTGGCGCAGCTTGAACAGGTAGGGCTGGCCAATGGCCTCAGTGCGCTTCATCTCGCCCTCGCTGCCAAACGCGCAGTCGCCCCGAACCAGCTTTGGGCGCGAGGCCGCTGGCATGTCTTCGAGCAAGGCCATCAGACCCGGCCGCGCGTGCACCGGGCTGTGCCGGTTGCCGCTGTCAAGCTGCGCGTCCAGCACCAGGCGCAGGTTGCCGATCCAGTAGGTGTGGATGGCGTGGCTGGGGCGCCCAGGCTTGTGCGGGTTGTAGCTGACCACGGCCTTGCCGTACAGCACCTTGGTGATGCTCGCAGTCCAGTATCCACGGCGTGGCCGTGGCCAGCGCGATGCTGTGCTTGAGCTGAGCCTGCATCCACTGCGTTGAGCGTGCCAATTGGGCTTGTTGCGCTGCGCGCTGCTCGGGCGTGTGCTCGTCATCGGGTGCCGGGGCGATGGCGCTCAGCGCTCGACTGCAGGCTGTCGTCGCCGATGATCTTGTTCATGCCCAGGATGCTGGGCGCCACCCCGTCACCGCGCAGCGCCCATGCACGCGTAGCGGCAATGCCCGTCCAGGATCGACAACATCCATGTGCCCAGCACGTCCACCAGCGCCGGCGCATTGGGGCTGGTGTAGCTCAGTGGGCAGCTCTTGACCAGGCCTCGAACAAACCGCTGGTCTCCAGGTATTCGGCAAAGAAGGTCAGTTGGCCCAAGGCCGTTGCACGGCCGCGCTCGTCCCAGCGCACCGAGAACACCCCACCTGGGGTCTGCACGCGCATGGCATCGTCGGCCCGCTTCGGGCGCGGTGTTGATGGCCTCTTGACTCGCCGCAGCCACCGGCTTGACCGCCATCCGCGTCGCCAACTTGCGCTCACCCATCGGGTGCCTCCTGTCTTCGCTACGAAACCCGCGCCCAGTCTAGGTTCGCGGGGCGTTCAGGCTGCAGGTCAACTGAGGAAAATGGGGATCAGTTCAGTCGGGCGAGCGGCTCTTGGCGAGCAAGCTTTCATGCGCCCCGGCCGCCAAAGGTCTGTTGGATCATCGCTGCGCTGTCGTGCATTGAACATCAGCACCCTCAGCGAGGGCCAGCGCAGCGTCACGCGGCGCAGCAGGTCCAGGCCGCTGCGGCCGGGCATGGATAAATCCAACACCATCACCTCCGCTGCCGCACCGGCCTGCGGGGCTTGGGCCTTGAGCCAGTCCAGCGCCGAGTCCGCGTCGCCAAACTCGCCCACCACACGCAAATCGGGCTCCAGCTCCAGCAAGCGCGGCGGCAGCCCGTGCGCACCACGGCATGGTCGTCCACCAGCAGTACACGCAATACAGCTGGGGAGAAGGGGGGCGCCATCATGCTGTAAGCGTATCAGGCAGCGCGCCTGCCCTGATGCCGGGCTGCATGTCAGGAAGAAATCCCGGTAGGTCAGGACCAGGGCTTGCTTGGGTTCAGGGGTCCCCCCCCGTTGAACACCTTCCCAGGCACGAGACAAGCCATGATCAAAACGACCCCTCATTCCCTGATTGCACGCACTCACCCCGCCCTCAAGCCTGTGGCCCTGGCCAGCCTCTTAATGTGTCAAGGCTGGGCCATGGCGCAAACGGCGGCCATGCCCAGCGCGCCCACCGAAACGGTGGAGGTCATCGGCACCTCGCCCTTGCCCGGCCAGGGTGTGGCCCGCGAGACCTTGCCCTACACCACCCATGTGATCAAGCGCAACGCGCTAGAAGAGGGCCAGGCCGACAACTGAGCGACCACCTGGCGCGCCGCGTGCCCGGCGTGCTGGTCAATGACATCCAAGGCAGCCCCTTCCCAAGGCGACTTGAGCTTTCGGGGCTACCGGGCCATGGGTCTCTTGGGCGGTGGCGCACTCAGGGTTTGTCCGTGTACCTGGATGGCGTGCGTGTCAACGAGCCCTTCGGCGATGTGGTGAATTGGGACATGATCCCCGAGTTCTCGGAGTAGATGCCCTGAGCCTGGTGCCCGGCGCGAACCCGGCTTTTGGTCTCAACAGTTTGGGCGGTGCCATCGCCATGACCACCGCCAGCGGCCGCACGGCGCCGGGTTTGCGGGCGGATCTGTCCTTGGGCAGCTTTGGCCGTAAGCGATTGGATGCTTCGCACGGTGCGGTGCATGAGGGCGGTTGGAACCACTATGTGGCTGTGGGTGGCTTTGATGAATCGGGCTGGCGAGACCACTCCAAGGGCGAGCTGGCGCATCTCAATGCCAGCTGGGCAGAGCGGCGCCTTGGGCCAGTTCAGCCTGGGCCTCTTGCACGGCCAAAGCACCTTGATCGGCAACGGCCTGGTGCCCTGGGTGAGCTTGGATGAAGACGGGCAGGGCACCCCCGAGCCTGGGCGCCTTGCGCCGCAGTGCCGTCTACACCCACCCTGACCTGACCCGCAACCGCATGACCGGCCCTGGACCGGCTCTTGGCGGTCGCAGCCTCGACGGCGGTATGGATCTGGAAGCCCTGGCCTGGTGGCGCGACTCCCGCCGCGACACTGTGAATGGCGATGAGGCGGAGGAAGCGGAGGAGGAGTGATGTCGCGCGCGCCTTACGCGCGGTGCAGGGGCGACCGCAGCATCGCCGCTGAGGGTGATGTGACGACGAGCGTGCGGCCACGGCTTCGCTGAACCGCACCCTGACCACGCAGCG
>JAXHNT010000111.1:0-25896 GCA_034520165.1 Ideonella sp. | reverse complement strand
CGGTGGGGTCATCCAGACGCCCTGCTCTTCGGGCCAAGATGATGGCCGGCATGCCGATGGCCCATCAAGCACGGCCAGGCGCCGAGGATGGCGTCGTCACCGCAAGCGTGTTTGGGCAGGCACGTGCTGCGGCGGGTGTCATTGCCCTGCTGGTTCATTGGGGCTGATCGGCATCAGCGCTTGAGCGTGGGAAGCGCTGGCGCCGTTCAGCCTGTTGACCTTGCCACGCCGTCGTGATCCGCGACAACGGCAGCGGTCCACGCAACGCGCTCCTGATTCAGCCGATACGTCCAACCCGGCGGTCCCGGCCTTCACCTCTGGGCCTCGATGTGGAGCAAGGCACCAAGCGGGGCTTCGGAGCCGTACCAAGCGCACCACAGGCCGGCATTGTAAGCGGGGTGCGCAGCATGGCGCCGTTTTCCGCACAGCGCACACGAGCAGGCGGCGGCGTGGCACGGCATGGTCAAACAGGCGGGGGCGACCAGCTTTGGTGATGACCGATACACCAAACCCGCCGAGGCTCGGCCGGGAATGTCCGGTCATATACCAGACGGGCCATGGGCGAGGGCGGTAAGAAGACGCCGCCCAACAGCAGGCGTCACCCGCTGGCGGGCGTAGCCGGCGCAGATGACCGCGGGGCGGCTCCCAGCGAGGTATAGAACGTCGCTCGGACATCGAGCGAATCGGCATCCAGCGGAAAACTTTTGAGCTCCGGGAAAAGCGGGAGCGGCCGGGGACGATCCCGCGCCCAGGCCGGTGTTGGACGAAGGGGCACGGAATGCGCACCGGGGCGACCCATGCCCCCGCTGACGGTGAACATCATCGCTTCGATTGCCGTGCCGCAGATTGACTGGCGAGCGTGGTCAAAGTTCGCCGAAACCCCTAGGTTGCGCACCGCGGGCGCTTCGTAATCGGCGGGGAGATTATGCTCGGGCAGCAGCAAGCAGAAGCAGCTGCGCCCAAAGGGGGCGCCCGGCGACTAGAAAGCACCACAACAGCTCCGGAGCGCCGGCTGAATATGTCGTGTTTGCGCCTTCGACATTCTCCACAAGCACGCCAGCGCCAGCCGGCCGAGCGGATCTTCGCGCCGTGAGCCGAAGAAGCAGCGGCATTTGCCTGCGCGGCAAAGGAAAACGACATGCCTCACGTGGATACCGGTGATTTTCATCACTTCGGCGGCGGAAAACGCCGATTTCAAGCATCCCGAGGTCACTGGCAACAAAGCCAATGACAAAAATTTCGTTGCTGGCTTCCCGGTGCTAAGCGGCACCAGTTCAAGGACATGCGTTGCTAACCCAAAGCCGCGCCCTGGCGAGCGCCGCCAGCGCTGCCCAAGGGGTCTGCTGGGCTACGCCATGATCAAGAAGTTGCAGGGAGCGACGGCACGCAGCCTGCGCAAGCCCAAGGCGCTGGAAATCTAAGGAGCGGATTGATGATCGGTAACTGGAACGCCTCGACGTCGCAGTCGTCATGCCTCATCGCGGCACCGCCAATCTGATCACGGCTTCGGCACCGTCGCCTGATCATGCTTGCCGACATTCGGGGCGAATACCCATGGTGGCGGCGAGCCCGGCCAGCAGGTGCTGCGCGCCACGGTTACCTGCGCCCTGATCGCCGATGCAGCTCGATGCGCCGGCTTCGTGACGGTGATGCGTGAAGTCAGCCCCGGGCAGCATCGGTGCCGCCGGCAGCGCCTGTCGATTTGTACCTGTCAGGCCGCCCATACCGATGGCATTTGTGCCGTCCCATCGCTCGCGCCCTTTGTCGCCTCTGGGAGCCTCCTGTAACGATGCGCTGGAAACTGCCTGGCTGCTGTCTTCCATCACCGCATCTGGTGACGATCGCAGTACATTTCACTGTGGCCGCTGCGCTGGGCCGTGCAGCCTGCCAAACTCGAAAGCCCACAAACCAATGGCAGCAGAAAAGCCCAAGGCAAGAGCTGCTACGGCCCAGCGCAGCGGCCACGGTAAGTGGCTGCGCACAGTCATGCGCGGTGCGGTGATGGAGAGACGGCGGCGGAGCAGTTTCCAACGCATCGTTACAGGGCTCCAGAGGCGACAAAGGCCGCGAGAGCGGCCTTTGGTGGGACGGCACAAATGCCATCGGTATGGGCAGGCCTGACAGGCCCGCCGTCGATCAGCGCTTGCTGAACTGCTTCCGGCGACGAGCGCCGTGCAGACCGACCTTCTTACGTTCGACTTCACGCGCATCACGCGTCACGAAGCCGGCACGGCTCAGATCAGGCTTCAATGCTGCATCGTACTCGATCAGGGCACGGGTGATACCGTGGCGCACAGCACCTGCTTGGCCGGACTCGCCGCCACCATGGACATTCACTTGAATGTCGAAGGTTTCAGCGTTGCCAGTCAACAGCAAAGGTTGCTTGACGACCATGATCGAAGTTTGACGGCCGAAATATTGATCAACAGCTTTGCCGTTGACAACGATCTGGCCGGTGCCCTTCTTGATGAAGACGCGGGCCACAGACGACTTGCGACGTCCGGTGCCATAGTTCCAGTTACCGATCATCAATCCGCTCCTTAGATTTCCAGCGCCTTGGGCTGCTGGGCGGCGTGCGGATGCTCGCTCCCTGCATAGACCTTCAGCTTCTTGATCATGGCGTAGCCCAGCGGACCCTTGGGCAGCATGCCCTTGACGGCCTTCTCCAGGGCGCGGCCTGGGTGCTTGGCTTGCATGTCCTTGAACTTGGTGCCGTAGATGCCACCGGGGAAACCGGAGTGGCGGTAGTACACCTTGTCATTGGCTTTGTTGCCAGTGACTCGGATCTTGTCGGCGTTCAGGATGATGATGAAATCACCGGTATCCACGTGAGGCGTGTAGATGGCCTTGTGCTTGCCGCGCAAACGGAGTGCCACTTCGCTGGCAACACGTCCGAGCACCTTGTCGGTGGCGTCAATCACAAGCCACTCGTGCGTCACCTCGGCCGGCTTGGCGCTGAAGGTCTTCATGAGAGGTATGTCGAAAAATAAACACGGCTGTATGACAGGTCAGCCAAGCACCATCGGAACTGTTGTGAGAAGTGCTTTGCAGCACTCGCAGCCTCTCAGGTCACTTGGGCGCTTTGCTTTGGGCGCGAAAGCAGCACAAAAAGGCCTGCTTAGCACTGCCCGAGCATAGCCCGGTCTCCCCGCCGATTGCAGGAAAGCCCGCGAGTATAGCCTAAAGTTTCAGCAACAGTGTCGAGAACTTTGACCACACTCACCAGTCAAATGCTGCGGCGCAACAATCCGAAAGCGTGTAACCTAGGGTTTGTACTATATTCCCACCATCCTTGAGGAGGTCACATGGGTCACCCCGGTGCACATTCCGTTGTAGATGCCCCTTCGTCCAACGCCAGCACACCGCAGGCTGCGGAATCATCCCAGGCCGCTTCCACACCCCCGGAAGCTTCCAAAGAAGTTTTCCGCTGGGTGCCGATTCGCTCGATGTCCGAGCGACATCGCCCCCGCGTTCTGGCGCACCTGCTCTCGCTAGAGCCGCACGATCGCTATCTGCGCTTTGGCTACGCTGCCAGCGACACCCAGATTGGCCGCTATGTCGACCTGTTGGACTTCCACCGCGACGAGGTCTTCGGCGTCTTCAACCGCCGCTTAGAGCTGATCGCCATGGCCCATCTGGCTTATATGACGGACATTCCGGCCGAGCGCCATATGGCCGAGTTTGGTGTGTCGGTCATCACCAAAGCGCGCGGTCGGGGCTATGGTGCCCGCCTGTTTGACCATGCCGTGCTGCATGCGCGCAACCGCCATGTGGACACCATGATCATCCATGCGCTGTCTGAAAACAGCGCCATGCTGCGCATTGCCCGCAATGCCGGTGCCACGGTGGTGCGCGAAGGCAGCGACTCCGAAGCCCGCTTGAAGCTGCCGCCCGAGACCCTGGCGTCTCACATCGAGGCCCTGGTCGAAGGCCAGGCCGCCGAGTTGGACTATCAGCTCAAATCAGGAGCGCACCATGTGGATACGCTGCTGTCCATGATCGCTGAGATCCGCGACGGCGTGGCCAAGGTGCTGGTCCACCATCGAGTGAGCCTGGGCTGAACGGCGCTCAGCGCGCCAGCCTAGGCCGCACCCACAGCCAAGCGCTGATGCCGATGAACATCAGCCCCATCGAGGTGCAGGCCATGAGCAAGGTCGAGTGCATCACCAGCGGGGCAATGACACCCGCCACCAGCGCATTGGCCACACTGCCCAAGCACGCTTGCAGTGACGACGCCATGCCGCGCCTATCCGGTGCTTGATCTAAGACCATCGGCGTCACCACCGGCACCATCATCGCCCAGCCAAACGCAAACAGGGCGATCATCGGGATGGCCCACCACGCGTGCAGCGGCAGCCACAAATTGGCTGCCACATTGGCCAGTGACACCGCCACCATGATGCGAAAGCCGCGACGACGACAAGCGGCGGCGGCAGTTTCACCCGCCAGCCGTTCCGACACCCAAGCGCCGCCCATGACGCTGATGGTCAGCGGCACAGCCAGAAAAACCGCGTGCAACTCAAATGTCGCCCAGGTAAACACCGGCGCTGGAAAGCGAATATAAAAACACTGCTGAACCAGTCGTCGGCAGAGGCAAAGGCCAGTGCCACAAAGACGGGGTTGGAGATCATCTCCCGGTAGCCGCGCATCAGCGGCTTGACGCCAAAGGGCTGCACCTGGTCTGCATGCAAGGTCTCGGGCAGCAGGCGCCAGATGGCTGCGCCACAGGCTGACGCCGATGAAGGCCAAAAACCAAAAGATCGAGTGCCAGTCGGCCACCACGAACAAAAAGCCACCGATCATGGGCGCGATGGCCGGCGCAATGCCAAAGAAGATGGTCACTTGCGACATCACCTTCTGCGCCTCATCCGGCGCGGGGACAGACGTCATGGAGATGATGGCGCGCGACACCACCGCTACGCGCCCGGCCCCAGCCGACATCCCCTGCAAGGCCCGAAACGCGACCAGCCAGCCAGTTGCCGGACAAGGTACAGCCTGCTCGACGCCGAAGAACACCAGAACCCCGCCAACAGCATGGGTCAGCCGCGCTGCTCGGCCAGTTGCGCCTCAGCGAGATTCATCGCCGCAAAGCCCAGCAAGTAGGCCGACAGCGTTTGCTGCATCTCCACCGGGGTAGCGCCAATCGACGCCGGAATGCCCGTGAAGGCGGGCAAATAGGTGTCGATCGAAAACGGCCCCAACATGCCCAAAGTAGCCAAGAGGGCAGCAAGAGCCCAGCGCGGGTGGCGCCAGAGGGTGGAAGCTTGTGGGTTCATGCGGCGTACAAAAATCCAGTGTAGCGGGCCGCTGTGGCCCTGCCGGTCACCAAGGGGACGCCGCGACGCCGGAGAAGAAAAGTGTGGAGCAAGCCGATAGGCCGGATTCTGTGTACGACGGGCCTCTTGCGAAGCCCGCCGCATGACCGCCATTCCTCTGGGCTGGAGTGTTGCCACCCCTGCTCAATGCCACCTACCCGCCAGCTCAGCGAGCCGCTTCAATGCTGGCCTATTTGGTGTTGCTGCGCGTAGAGATTGCCGCGTTTCACCCGGACTTAACCGGCTCGTCTCTGTGGCTCTAATCCGCACCTTGCGGTGGACGGGCGTTACCCGCTACGCTGCTCTGTGCAGTCCGGACCTTCCTCCCATGCGGCCTTTCGGCACTTGCACAGGCGGCGGTCTGGCCTGCTCCACGGGGGGATTGTCCCACGCCGCCGCAGTCAGGTGCCGCTTATGCGTTTTGGGCAGAAGCTCATGGGCGACAAGCCGCAGCCCTTGCTGCATCATCCGCACCACTTGTCGTTTTGCATCGAGACCTTGCCCATGAAAGCCTCCAACGTTCTCGCCACCATTGGCAACACCCCGCACATCCGCATCAACCGCCTGTTTGGCGATGACGCTCAGGTCTGGGTCAAGTCTGAGCGTGGCAACCCTGGTGGGTCGATCAAAGACCGTATTGCGCTGGCCATGGTCGAGGCGGCCGAGGCCAGTGGGCAATTGAAGCCCGGCGGCACCATCATCGAGCCCACCTCGGGCAATACCGGTGTGGGTTTGGCCCTGGTGGCCGCAGTGAAGGGCTACAAGCTGGTACTGGTGATGCCCGACAGCATGAGCATCGAGCGCCGCCGCCTGATGCTGGCCTATGGCGCGAGCTTTGAGCTCACCCCGCGCGAGAAGGGCATGAAGGGCGCGAT
The DNA here is from genome assembly GCA_034520165.1 of Ideonella sp. Taxonomy (GTDB): domain Bacteria; phylum Pseudomonadota; class Gammaproteobacteria; order Burkholderiales; family Burkholderiaceae_C; genus Ideonella. The sequence goes on along the minus strand of JAXHNT010000111.1, from coordinate 19,706 downwards.
TGCCAAGGCCGAAGAGCTGGCGGCCGCCACGCCCGGCGCCTGGATTCCGCAGCAGTTTGAAAACCCGGCCAACATTGACGTGCATGTGCGCACCACGGCTCAAGAAATCTTGGTCGACTTCCCCGAAGGCCTGGACGCCATCATCACCGGCGTGGGCACCGGCGGCCACCTCTCGGGCGTGGCCCAGGTGCTCAAGGCCCAATGGCCCCAGCTTAAAGTGTTTGCGGTAGAGCCCAGCGCCTCGCCCGTCATCTCGGGCGGCCAGCCCAGCCCGCACCCCATCCAGGGCATTGGCGCGGGCTTTGTGCCCAAGAACCTGAAGACAGAGCTGCTGGACGGCGTGATCCAGGTCGAGGCCGAGGCTGCGCGTGAATACGCCCGCCGTAGCGCCCGCGAAGAGGGCTTGCTGGTAGGCATCTCCAGCGGTGCCACCCTGGCGGCCATTGCGCAAAAGCTGCCCGAGCTGCCCGGAGGTAGCCGCGTGCTGGGCTTCAACTACGACACGGGTGAGCGCTATTTGTCGGTAGAAGGCTTTTTGCCAGCGGCCTGAACACGCCCGCATCTGCATAAAACGCCGCGTCCTGCGCGCCGCCTGTCCACCAGCCGGGTAGGCCCATCACCGGCAGGGGGGCAAAGGGAGCTGCTGGATCCAGTTTCGTGGGCGCTCAGGCTCAGCGGGTCGGCCAGCAGCGCATGGGCCGTCAGGCCTTTGCGTGGGCTGGTGCACAGGCTATCCAACAGGGCATGGCCCACCAGGGTGAAGCGGGCTTCGCGCCAGAGCGCACGGTGGGTCAAAAACAGATCGTGCCAGCGCCGCTCGTGCAAGGCCGCCAGCAGCGGCGCCGGGCCTTGCAGCACGGCGCCGTTTTCATCGAACAGTGTCAGGGCATCGCGTAGCGGGCCGCGGATGGTGGTCACACCCTGGGCGGCAATCGCCTCGGCCTGCAAGCGGTTCAGTCGCAGCTTCCAAGCGGGCTGGTGCAGCCACAGCAGGCCATTGAAAAAATCATGCCGGTTGTCCCGCGTGGGCAACTGGCCGGTGCGGCGGATGAAGGCCTCGTAAGCCTCGCTCTCGGGCAGGCTGCTTTGCGGCACACACAGCGGCAAGCCACTGGGGCTGGGCAGGGCGTCGGCGCTGGTCGCAGCCGGGGTAGCCTGCGTCGCCAGGGCGGCATTCAGGGCTTGGGCTACCGTCTGGCCCTGACCCCAAGCCTGCGCCACCGGCCCGCCCAGCTTGGCCAGGGGCGCGAGCCAGGGGGCTTGCCAGTCGAGCGGGCTCAGGCCTGCAACTGCCACGCCAGGGTTTCGCCGCCGCGCAAGGGCTTGAGGCTGGCATCACCAAACGGGATGCTCTCGGGCAGAGTCCAGGGCTGGCGCAGCAGGGTCACGGTGCCGGTGTTGACGGGCAGGCCGTAAAAGGCCGGGCCGTGCAGGCTGGCAAAGCCCTCCAGCTTGTCCAGCGCACCTGCGGCCTCAAAGGCTTCGGCATACAACTCCAGGGCCGAGAGTGCGGTGAAGCAGCCCGCGCCGCAGACTGAGGCCTCCTTCATCACCGACGCATGCGGTGCGCTGTCGGTGCCCAAGAAGAAGCGGTCTGAGCCACTGGTGGCTGCGGCCACCAAGGCCTGGCGGTGCACCTCGCGCTTGAGCACCGGCAGGCAGTAATAGTGCGGCCGCAAACCGCCCATGAAGATGGCATTGCGATTGTAGAGCAGGTGGTGCGCCGTCAGCGTGGCAGCCGTGTGGGCGCCGGCCTGGGCCACATACTGCGCCGCCTCTTGGGTGGTGATGTGCTCGAACACCACCTTCAGCTCCGGGAAGTCGCGCCGCAGCGGGATCATCACCTCGTCAATGAACACCGCTTCGCGGTCGAACAAGTCAATGGCCGGGTTGGTCACTTCGCCGTGCACCAGCAGCAGCACGCCTTCGCGCTGCATAGCTTCCAGCGTTTTGTAGGTCTTGCGGATGTCCGTCACGCCGGCATCGCTGTTGGTGGTGGCCCCGGCTGGGTAGAGCTTGAGCGCCACCACCCCGGCCGCCTTGGCCTGGGCGATCTCTTCTGGCGGCGTGTTGTCCGTCAGATACAGCGTCATCAGCGGCTCAAAGTTCAGGCCTGCTGGAATAGCGGCCAGGATGCGCGACTTGTAGGCCAAAGCCTGCTCGGTGGAGGTCACCGGCGGGCGCAGATTGGGCATCACGATGGCCCGGCCAAACTGGCGCGCGGTGCCGGGCAGCACGGCGGCCAGGGCGGCACCATCACGCAGATGCAGGTGCCAGTCGTCGGGGCGGATGAGGGTGAGGGAGGTGGGGGCAGTCATGGGCGGTATTGTCCTGCATCGGGGCAGTGCGGCGGCGTGGCGGCGGCTTCAAGGCGGCAGCGGCGTCATGCCCGTGTCGCCCCCAAAACACGGCTGGTTCGGCGGCAAGGTGGCCCAGGAGGCCTTGTCCGACACAAAGTAATGGCCCCGGGCGGCGGGCATGGACTCCGCCGGAAACAGGCCCGCTGGGATGCCCAGGATGTGGGGCATCCGGGCATCGTGGGTGAACACGTGCGTGCCGCAGCGCGGGTAGAAGTGCCGGGTCACGTTGGGGGTGGAAGCAAAGCGTGGCAGGGCCTCAGCACCTTGAAGGCTCGCACTGTCCTGCTGCACCGACACCCAGGTCGTCCAGGCTGCACCGCTGAGGCGTCGGCTTGGCTGCAGTGGCAGTGGAGGGGTGGGCTCAGCGGCAGCGGAACGGTGACGGACACTGCCCCGCCGAAACAAGCCGCGGTCGTGGTCTCAGAGCGCGCGCTGGAAGAAGTAGGCATAGGGTGCGATGTGCTCATCCCAAGCGTCGGTAGGCTCAAAGCCGAGATTTCGGTAGAACCGGTGAGAAACCGTCAAGGCCTTGTTGGAGCTGAGGCAAAGAGTATGGCCGCCGTGCTGACGGGCAAACTCGGTGCAAGCCGCCATGATGCGCTGGGCAAGGCTCAGACGGCGGTGGCTGGCGGCCACATAGAGGCGGTGAAATGCATGTCGGCCATCGGCCATTTGCAGCACGCCGCCGCAGCCCACCACGGCGTCGCCGTCGCGCACTACCAAGAAGAGGCCCTTTGGCGGGCTGTAAGTCTCGGGCGACAGACCGCTGAGCACCCGCTCATCGTCCATGTAGTCGCGCACCAAGGGGTCGGGGTGCTGGCCAAAGTGCTCCGTCCACACCCGGCGAATCAAGGCTTTGGCACCGTCCCGGGTCTGGGGGCTGAGGGGTTCGATGCGCAGAGCGGGGGTCATTCAAGCGCCCTCAGAGGTTGCTCACCCCCGCCGCCACATGCCCCGCTGGCACATGGGGCGCGGCGCTGTCGCAGTGGCCGGTTTGGTCGTCGAAGAAGAAGTCGGGCTCGAACTCGCGCAGAAACTCGCCCTTGGGCAGGCCGCCCAGGAACAGGGCTTGATCCACTTCCACCTCCCAGCCCATCAGGGTACGGATCGCGCGCTCGTGGGCCGGGGCGCTGCGGGCCGTCACCAAGGCGGTGCGCAGGCGCATGCCGCTGCTGGGCTCGCTGCGCAGGCGGTGCAGGGCGTCGAGCAGGGGTTTGAAGGGGCCGGGGGGCAGGGGCGTCAGGGCTTGGCGGCTTTCGTGCTGCTGAAAGGCCTGCAGTCCGCTGGCCTGAAACACTCGCTCGGCCTCGTTCCTCTACAACACCGCGACCTCGCCGGCAAAGCCGCCGGTGCGCACTTCCTGCGGTAATGCCTCCGAGGCGCGCGCGCGGAGTGGGGTAGACCCGCGCTGACGGGCACCCCACCCGCCTGCCCGCGAGCATGGCGCACGTCGGGCTGGATGGTAGAGATGGAATATATGCCCCTTCAGCGGCCAGCAGGTAGCGCCGAGCGACGACTTCACTTCGCGGGTGCTGAACACCCCGCGTCCGCGATCGGCAGCCTTCCGATATATGGCGAAACCGAGCGAAACACCCTGCAAGCCCGACAGAGCCGAACAGTCAGCAGCGTCGAAAGAGATGCATCCACTTCGACCTGCGGCTGCTCGGCATTGAAGGCCAGCAGCTTGCCGCGCCAGCGAGCACCGCGTTTACGTTCCAGGCGCGCACGCTACCGGTGCCGCTTCCATCATAGCAACCGCATATAGGCGCGAAGTTCGTCCGCAACTGCCTGCAAAACGCCTGATGTTCTTCCTCAAAGCTCGAACAAGGCGCGACGACGAAGCGCCATGACCACTGGCGTGGCGATTGTCTGGACGAGAGGGCGACGGCGCCGTTGACAGCGTCGATAGAGTCGCCGCCACGGTCACCTCGGACTTCAGTGCTACAAACCCAACCTGCCGCTTGCGGGCGCGGGCCACTTTCAGGTCGAGCGCTATTCAATGTGGCCGCGCCCGCGCCAGCAGGCGTTGTACGCGAAGGCGGTCATCCAGGCGCGGCGCATCTCGCGCGGGGCCATCTCGGCCAGGCGGCCCAGCACCTCGTCCGACGGGCAGGTCGTCAAAGCGCGTTCACTTGCCCCAGTCGTGCTTCACCGCGGATGCCTGCGTAGAGGCGCTGCGCGATGGCGCGTGCCGCGTCAGCGTCAGGCGCCTGCACCTCATACACGTTCATGCGGTTCAGGATGGGTTCGGGGATGCCGCGCTCATAGTTGGCGGTGGCCACCCAAATCACTTGAGAGGCGTCCACGGCGACTTCGGCAAACTCGTCGATGAAGGCCTTGGCCGTGTCGTGTTCGAGCAGGCTGTAGAGCGAGCCCAGCGGGTCGTAGGCCTGCTCGGCGCGGGTCTTGTCGATCTCGTCCACCACCATCACCGGGTTGGCATAGTCGCCGTCGACCAGGGTCTCGAAGACCTTGCCGGGCCGGGCGCCCTTCCACTGGCTGGACGCGCCCGACAGCACCCAGCCGGCGGTCAGCGAGCTCATGCTCATGAAGCCCATGCCGGTGCCCAGCAGCTTCGCCACCTCGCGGGCGAAATGGGTCTTGCCGACGCCGGGCGGGCCCAGCAGCAGCAAGGGGGTGATCTCCAGCGCGTCGCGGCTGTCCTGGCACAGGGCCAATTGCCGGCGCACGTCGTCCAGCACCTCGTGGAAGTTGGGCAGTTCTTCATACAGGTGCGCCATGGCCGGCAGGCCGGAGGGCTTGACCTGGAAACGCTCGGGGCCCTTTTCCAGCATGCGCTCGTAAGTGCCACGCAGCGCTCTCGTGCTCACGCGGTGGCAGCTTGTTCAGCCGCTGTTCCACCTCGTTGACCGCGAACACGCTGCGCATGCGCGCACATCGGGCATGCCGGCCGCCGGCGCGTCACCGTGGTGAGTTCATGCGATGTGGACATCAGACCTCCATCGAAGCAGAGCGCCGTCGAGCTGCCGGCCCCTGATTGCAACAAATGCAGCCCGGGCCAAGCCCCGGAACAGCAGGCAAAAAACCAACGCTTTGAGCTTAGCAATTCGCGCGCCCATTCGCAGCCCAAGGGGAACCCGAAGGCTGTCGGGCCGCCACTACACTCAGTGCGTCTCCGGGAGGTTTGCAACGAACGCAAGCCAGCCACATGGCAGCAGCGTCACCGGCCGAGTGCTGATGAAGTCAGCGCCGGACCTGTCGGCGGCGTGGCCCCGCACGCCAACCTCAGCAGGGGTGGTGGAGGCACCGCGCATGAGCGGGCAGCGCTGTGGGGCCTGGGGAGCCGGGCGAAACGGATGGCCGGGCGGTGACGACGCTGCGGCAGCCCCAACTTCAGCCCCAACTTCAGCCCCAACTTCAGCCCCAACTTCAGCCCCAACTTCGGCCCAACTCAGCCCCAACTTCAGCCTTGAGCTCGCCCACTGGCGAGCCGGGCCTGGCGGCTGCTGGCCCAAGCCCAGTGGGCGGCTGCGTCCTGCCGAAGCAGGGCCGGTCGCCAGGTGGCGGCCTTTGATGCCGATGTGGTGCCCCAGGGGCGACCCCTCGCTTGCCGCGCGCCCTCGCACCGTGCTGCTGCGCTGCGGAGGCCAAAGTGGTGAGAGGCCAGTTCTCGCTGGTGGCACGGCCAAGAGTGGGTGCTGGACTTAGCCCAGCCCTTGGCCGCAGGCCAGCGCTGCGAGGTGGCCTTGGCCCCTGGTTGGAAGCCCGGCCTAAGTGGCGCGACTGCCCCGGCTGCCGTCACGCACAGCTTCAGCACCAGCGGCCCTTCGGTGGCCCAGACCTGGCCTTCGGCGTGGGCTCGCAGATCGAAGAAGACCAGCACTTGTTGCTGCTGCTCACGCACGGCGCCGGCCAGCCACGCTAGCCTGGCCAAGAACGCCTGGTGTGAGGTGGATGGTTTGGGCGAGCGGCTGAACGTCAAGAGCATCACCGGGGCGCCGCGCGACGAGCTGCTCAAGCGCTATCGCCTGCAGGCTCAGGCCGACCGCGTGCTCTTGCTGGCCTGCCAGCGTCCCTTTGCGGCCGAGGCCAAGGTGCGCCTGGTCTGGGGGGCGGGCATTGTGGGCACCCAGGGCACCGTGGCCACCAAGAGCGTCCAGCGTTTTGAATGGACGGTGCGCGAGCGCTTTGAGGCTGAATTCTCCTGCGAGCGTGAACGCGCCCAGGCGCCCTGCATGCCGCTGCGCCCCTTGCAGGTGCGCTTCAGCAGCCCCGTGCCGCGTGAGTTGGCCGCCAAGCTGAGCGTGGAGGTGCAAGGCGGCTCAGCCCTGAAGGCTCAGTTGGAGAAAGACGGCGACGCCCAGACCGTCACCGAGGTGAGCTTTGCCGCGCCGCTGCCGGTGAACGCCAAACTCAGCGTGGTGATGCCCGCCAACTTGAAAGATCAATCTGGCCGCACCTTGGCCAATGCCGCCAGCTTCCCACTGGCCACAGCCACCGGTGCCATGCCACCCCTGGCCAAGTTTGCCGCAGCGCCCTTTGGCATTTTGGAGTCGGACCAAAAGGGTGGCGGGATCGCCATGCTGCCCGTCACAGTGCGCCATGTGCAGTCCGACTTGAGTGGGCTCACGGGCTCGGGCCAAGTGCGCATCAAGCGCATTGACGCCGCCGCGTCTGACTTTGAAATCCTTCGCTGGCTGGGCCGGGTCGACCGCTTCCATGAGAACACCCTCACCGCCAAAGAAGCCGGCTGGCCTGCCGACCAGTGGACGGTGATGGAGACCGTGACCGACGGCCAAGGCCGCGAGAAAAAAGTGCGCCGCGAGCGCGAGATCGGCACCCGCGAAGCCAGCCTGTGCTGCGCTCGCTTCAGCGCCGGTCGTGCAAACCTGCAAAGCTGCCCCGCATGGGCTGGCATGGCAGCGCAGGCACCGGTCACTGCGCCCCTTGAAGTGCTGGGCATTCCCTTGCCCCAGCCGGGCTATCACCTGGTGGAGGTGGAGTCGCGCCTGCTCGGCAAGGCCTTACTGACCAACCCCGCGCCCATGTATGTGCGCACTGGCGCACTGGTCACCAACTTGGGGGTTCACTTCAAGCGGGGGCGCGAGAACTCCCTGGTCTGGGTGACCACGCTAGACCGTGCCAAGCCGGTGGCGAACGCCGCCGTGGCGGTCAGCGACTGCCGAGGCAAAGAGTTGTGGTCGGGCAAGACGGACGACAAGGGCCTAGCTCGCATCCCGCGTGGCTTTTCTAACGACCAGCATGAGCAATGCCTGGCGCGCCAAGCCTGGTTTGTCAGCGCCCGTGCGCCAGACGCCGCCGGACGGCCCGACATGGCCTTCACCTTCAGTGATTGGATGGGCGGCATCGACCCCTGGCGCTTCAACCAACCCTTGGCTTCGGGCTCCACACCGGACACCGTGGCCCACACCGTGATGGACCGCAGCCTGTTTCGCGTGGGCGAGACGGTGCACATGAAGCACTATGTGCGCCAACAAACGGCGCGCGGCCTGAAGCTGCCCCCGGCGGTGGGTGCGCCCACCAAGGTGGTGCTGACCCACGCTGGCAGCGGCGAAGAGACCGAGCTGCCGCTGAATTGGCCCACCGGCAAAGGCCATGCGGCTGGGCAGTGGGCCATTCCGGCCACGGCCAAGTTGGGTGTCTATGACGTGGCCCTGGCCTACGGCAATGAGCGCTGGTCATCTGGCCAGTTCCGGGTCGAGGCCTTCCGCCTGCCGGTCATTGATGCGCGCTTGAGCGGGCCAAAGACTGCGCAAGTGGCGGTGAGCGAGACGGCGCTGGAGTTGCAGCTCAACGTGTTTGCCGGGGGCGTGATGGCCCAAGCGCGCACGGCGGTGTCGGCCCTGCTGCGCGACCGCACACCCAGCTTTGCGGGCTACAGCGACTTCAGCTTTGAGCTGCCGCGCGCGGGCCGTGTGGGCCAGGAAATGGATGACGACAGCGGTGACACGGCCGAGCAAGACGAGGGCGCGCGCATTCTGTTGGCCCAGCAGCCCTTGAGCACCGACGCCAACGGCGCGGCCAAGGTGCAGGTCAAGAACCTGCCCAAGACCGAACGCCCGGCCGAGTTGCTGGCCGAGGTCAGCTTCAATGACCCTAATGGCGAAGTGCAAACCGTGCGCCAAACCGTGGCCTTGTGGCCCAGCAGTGTGGTGGCGGGCTTGCGTTCGCGCAGTTGGGTCACCAAGGGCGGCTCCACTTCCTTGCAGGCCGTGGTGTTGAACACCGAGGGCAAGCCGCTGGCCGGCCAAGCCGTGCAAGTGCGGGCCAAGCTGATGAAGATGGTCTCGACCCGCAAGCGCTTGGTGGGCGGCTTCTATGCTTATGAGCACCACGAGAACAGCAAAGACTTAGGTCTTGTCTGCGAGGCCAAGACCGACGAGAAGGGCTTGGCCGCTTGTGATGCCGACCTGGGCCAAGAGCCCGGCGAGATCCAGCTTGTGGTGGAAGCCAAAGACGATGCCAAGCGCGTCGCCAAGGCGGGCTTGTCGATCTGGCTGACCGGCCAGGGTGACAACTGGTTTGCCCAAGACAATGACGACCGCATCGACGTGTTGGCCGAGCAGGCCGAATTGCAACCCGGCCAAACTGCACGCCTGCAAGTGCGCATGCCCTACCGCGAGGCCACGGCCCTGGTCTCCATCGAGCGCGAAGGCATTCTGGACACCCGCATTGTTCAGTTGCGGGGCGACAAGCCCATCATTGAGCTGCCCATTCCTAAAGCGGCGGGCGAGCAGAGCTGGGCGCCGAATGTCTATGTCAGCGTGATGGTGCTGCGAGGCCGAGTGCGGGATGTGCCCTGGTATTCCTTCTTCATCTGGGGCTGGCAATCGCCCAGTGAATGGTGGCAGGCTTGGCGCCATGAAGGCGTGGACTACCAAGCGCCCACCGCCATGGTGGACCTCTCCAAGCCCAGCTTCAAGCTGGGTGTGGCGGCCCTGCGCATTGGCCTGGCCGAGCACCAATTGGACGTCAGCGTGACGGCTGACAAGGCCAGCTATGCGGTGTGCGACAAGGCCAAGGTCACGGTGCGCGTGACGCGCGGTGGCCAGCCCGCCGCAGGCGCCAGCGTGGCCTTTGCGGCGGTGGACGAAAGCCTCTTGGCGCTCAAAGCCAATGACTCCTGGAACTTGCTGGACGCGATGATGCAGCAGCGGGGCTGGGGCGTAGAGACCTCCACCGCGCAGGGCGAGATCATCGGGCGACGCCACTATGGCAAAAAGGCTGTGCCTGCGGGCGGCGGCGGCGGGCGCAACCCCACTCGAGAGCTGTTCGACACCCTGCTGCTGTGGCGGGCCGACGTGACCTTGGACGCCAACGGCCAAGCCCAGTTGGAGGTGCCGCTCAATGATTCGCTCACCAAGTTCCGCTTGGTGGCCGTGGCTGACGCCGCCGCAAAGCGCGGTGGTGAGACGCTGCATGATGTGTTTGGCACCGGCCACACCACCATCAGCGTCAGCCAAGATTTGCAGATGCTGGCGGGCCTGCCCCTGGTGGGGCGTGAGGGCGACCAGTTCGACGCCGGCTTCACGCTGCGCAACACCACGGCCAAAGCCATGACAGTGGAGGCCACGCTGCGTGGTGAGGTCAGCGGAGGCGAGCCCTTGGCCCTGCCCGCCAAGACGGTGAGCTTGGCCGCTGGGGCGGCCGTGGAGGTGACGTGGCCGGTGACCTTGCCCGCGCTGGGCCAAGGGCCTGCCAGCGTACGCTGGGTGGGCAGTGCCCGCGACACCCAAGGCTCGGCCAAAGACCAACTGGCGGTAACCCAAACCCTGCTGCCTGCCGTGCCCTTGCGCATCTGGTCAGCCAGCATCGAGCAGGTTCAAGCAGCCGCACCCACCAGCGTGGCCGTGGCTGCACCGGCGGATGCGCTGGGTGTGACGGATCAACCGGGTGCGGCCAAGCGCGGTGGCGTGCAGGCCAGCCTGCAGCCCACGCTCGCGGGGGCTATGCCCGGCGTGCGACGCTACTTTGAGCAGTACCCCTACACCTGCTTGGAGCAACGCAGCTCGCGCGCTGTGGGCCTGCTCGACAAAGCCGCCTGGACGACCGTGATGGCTGACCTGCCGGGCTATCTGGACATCGACGGCCTGGCCCATTACTACCCGCCCAACAGCAGCGATGCTTCGGGCGGCAGCGACCGGCTGACCGCCTATCTGCTGGCGCTGTCGGACGAGAGCGCCTGGCCCCTGCCCGACGCCCCACGCAGCCGCATGCTGGACGGCCTGCAGGCCTTTGTGGAGGGTCGCTTAGAGCGCCGCTTCAACGCGCCCAAGGCCGACTTGGATGTGCGCAAGCTGGCGGCGCTGGAAGCGCTGTCGCGCCACGGCCGCGCACAGGCCAAGCACCTGGGGTCGATCCAAATCAACCCGGGCCAATGGCCCACGGCCGCACTGATCGACTGGGCCTTGCTGCTGCGCCGGGTGAGCACCATCCCGGACCGCGCGCGCCTGCTGCAAGAAGCCAGTAACCTGCTGCGCAGCCGCATGGATGTCAGCGGCACGGCCTTGCGTTTCACCACCGAGAGCAGCGACTACTGGTGGTGGCTGATGGACAGCCCAGACAGCAATGCCAACCGCTTGGTGCTGGCCTTTGCTGACCAGCCCGATTGGCAGTCCGACATGCCGCGTTTGGTGCTGGGGGCGCTGGGCCGCCAGCAGCGCGGGGCGTGGCTCACCACCACGGCCAACGCCTGGGGTAGCTTGGCCATGCGCCGCTTCAGCAGCCTGTTTGAGCGTACGCCTGTGGCTGGCAGCACCGTGCTGACCTTGGGCGCCACCAGCAAAGCCGCAGACTGGGCGGCCGAGCCCAAAGGCAGCACCCAATTGTTGCCCTGGCCCGCCACCAGCCCGGCGGCCCTGCAAGCCCAGCAGCAAGGCACGGGCAAGCCCTGGCTGACCGTGCAAACCTTGGCTGCCGTGCCGCTCAAAGCCCCGCTGGAGGCGGGTTACAGCCTGCAGCGCAGCGTGGAGGCTGTGAGCCAGAAGACCAGCGGCCAGTGGAGCAAAGGCGATGTGATCCGCATTCGTCTGACCATCAACGCCCGCGCCGACATGGCTTGGGCGGCGCTGAGCGACCCGATTCCCACCGGCGCCACCGTCTTGGGCAGTGGCTTGGGTGGCGATTCGCAAATCGCCACCCAAGGCGAAGGCAAAAAGGCGGAAGGCTGGGCGCCGACCTATGTGGAGCGCGGTGCTGACGCCTGGCGTGGCGTGTGGCAATGGCTGCCGCAGGGCCAGCATGTGGTGGAGTACACCGTGCGCCTGAACCAAAGTGGCAGCTTCAACCTGCCGCCCACCCGCATCGAGGGCATGTATGCGCCCGATAGCTTTGCCGAGCGGCCTAACGCTGTATTCAAGGTGACCCCCTGAGGTCACCATTTCCCCAAGGGCGACGTCCATGCCCTGATCACTTCCAAGTCATCAAGGAGAGATAACCATGTTCAAGAGACTTGCATCCGAGGCCCTGGGCCTGAGCGATATCGGCGTCATCGTCGAACCCAAAGATTTCGGCAGCGTGGATGCCGACGACTACCTGTTCCATGAAGACGGCGAGAAGATCTTCTTCCTCATCAAGTCCAAGAAGGACGAGTACTGCTTCACCAATTTGGCGCTGATCCATGTGGACGGGGACTCGGCTGTGTCGTCCAAGCGCTCGATCAAACGCTATGAGTACGCCACCGAGCAGATTGAACACGTGACGCTGGAGACGGCGGGCACCATCGACATGGATGTGGAATTGAAGTTCAGCATTGGCGGCGAAGTCTTCAGCATCGATGTGCGCAAGACCTTCATCGAGCAGCTCAAAGACATCTACAAAGCCCTGATCAGCATCGGCAAGCGCCAGCGCGCTGACGCCATCTGCCGCGACAACGCGCCGCTCGCCTTGGGGGCGGTGTCATCGCTCTACAAGCTCAACCAAGTGGCAGGCCCCGAGGCTGTCTCCGCGCAATTCCAAGAGTTGCTCAAGGCTTTGAACACGGCGGTACTGGTCAGCTACACCAAGCGCGACTTTGGCGACGTGTTTGCCAAGTACATCCACGCCTGACGGCATGATTTGGGGCGGCCTGTCTTGAACGCTTCATCGGCCTGGCGCCATGGCCTCTTGGCCGTGCTCTTGGGTGCGGCCGTTTTGCCTACGGTGCAGGCGGGCGTGCCCAGCTTTGCGGCCGTGCGTCAAGCCTGGCGGCCTTCCGATCTGCCCGTGCTCGACCGCCATGGCGTGGTGCTGCAAACCGTGCGGGTGGACGGCAGCGCACGGCGCTTGGCCTGGGTGCCGCTCACAGAGGTGTCGCCTGCGCTGATGGCGGCCCTGGTGCATGGTGAGGACAAGCGCTTTTGGCAGCACAGCGGGGTCGACTGGACGGGCTTGGCCCGCAGTGCATGGCAAAACACCCTGAACCAGCGCACCCAAGGCGGTTCAACGCTGACCATGCAGTTGGCAGGTTTGTTGGACACCGACTTGGCGCGACCGGCCGGTGGCCGCTCGGTGCTGGGCAAGGTTTCGCAGATGTCGGCCGCGCGGGAGCTGGAAGCCCGCTGGCGCAAGAGCGAGATTCTGGAGGCTTACCTCAACCTCGTGCCCTTGCGTGGCGAGATGGTGGGCGTGGCGGCCGCCTCGCAAACCTTGTTCGGCAAGCACCCCAGCGGTTTGGATGCGCAAGAGGGGGCCGTTTTGGCGGCGCTGGTGCGCGCGCCTAACGCGAGTGCTGAGCGGGTGTCGGCGCGTGCCTGTGGTCTGTTGCGCTCCCTGGCGGGTCAGCCCGAGCAGCCCACGGCTCAAGCCTTGCAAGACCCGCGCTGCCACGGCCTGCCGCTGTTGACGGCGAATGCCTTTGCGCGGCCAGGTGTGCGGCCCTTGGGTGAGCAAGTGGCACCGCATGCGGCACGCTGGCTCTGGGCCCAGACGGTGGCGCAGCAGCGAGCCAAATCGGGCCGCCCCAGCATGGAACCAGCGGATGAGGCCTTGGCCGAGACCACGGTGGGCGCCCTGGCCCAGGCCTGGCCCGCGCAGATCCCCAGCACCTTGGATGCCCGCACCCAACGCCTCGCCTTGCGCGCGCTGCGCGACCAGTTGGGGGAGTTGCAGCAGCGCCAGGTCACCGATGGTGCGGTGGTGGTCTTGGATAACGCCAGTGGCGAGGTGCGGGCTTGGGTCGGCTCCCCCGGCCTGATGAGCCAAGCACCGCTGAGTGGCGGCGCCACCAAGGCCGCTGCGGGCGCACCCGATGTGGACGGTGCTTTGGCGCGCCGCCAACCCGGCTCCACGCTCAAGCCCTTTGTCTATGGCCTGGCGCTGGAGCGGCGGCTCATCACCCCCGCCAGCCTCTTGCATGACGCGCCCACCCAGTTGGCAGCAGGTGCTGGGCTTTACCTGCCGCAGAACTACAACCACCGCTATCGCGGCTGGGTGCCGGTGCGCGAGGCGCTGGCCAGCAGCCTCAACATCCCGGCGGTGCAGGTGGGCGTCATGGTCGGTCCGGATGCCTTGTTTGAGCGGCTCAATACAGCAGGCTTGAGGATCAGCCAGAGCGGCGGCTTTCATGGTTATGCGCTGGCGCTGGGCAGCGCCGAGGTCAGTCTGATGGACCTCACCAACGCCTATCGCAGCCTGGCCCAGCAGGGGAGATGGTCACCCTGGACGGCAGCGGCTGGCCAGGTGCCCTCGGCGCCCAGCAAGCCCCCGCCGCGCACACCTGCCGCGCAGGCCGTCTTCAGCCCGGAGGTGGCCTTTATGGTGGGCGACATGCTGGCCGACAACGCGGCCCGTGCACCTACTTTTGGCTTGGACAGCCCCTTGGTGACGCGCGGCTTTGCGGCGGTGAAGACCGGCACCAGCAAAGACATGCGCGACAACTGGTGCATCGGCTTTACCAGCCACTACACCGTGGGCGTGTGGGTGGGCAATGCGCGGGGCACACCCATGCAACGGGTCAGCGGCACCACGGGAGCAGCACCCATATGGCATGCCGTGGTGCAGCGCCTGCACGAGGGCCAGCCCTCTGCGCCGCCCGTGCCGCCCAGCGGCGTGGTGCAGGTGGCCGTGCAGCAGCCCGGCCAAGCCCTACGCAGCGAGTGGTTCTTGCCCGCCACAGAGCCAGAAGGTGCTGCAGCGCTCAGCAGCCAAGCCGCCGGGCGCGCGGGGGCGGCCGCACCGCGCTTTGGTATCAAAAGCCCGGTGGGCGGCAGCATCTATGCCTTGGACCCGGACATGCCGTCCGGCGTGCAGCGCATTGTCTTGGACGGCGAACCTGGTGAGTGGTGGCTCAATGGCCAGCGCTTAGGCCGCACGACGGCCGCTCAGCCCACGCTGGCCTGGGCGCCCTGGCCCGGCCGTCACCACCTGGCACTGCGCGCTGCAGATGGGCGGGAGATTCAAAGCCTGAGGTTTGAGGTGCGCGGTGCGACGCTCAAGCCGGGGGCGAAGCTGCCCAGAGGCGCATGAGCGCCTTTGGCGCAAGGCCGCTGAGGCCCGATGCTTGAGCCACAAAAAAGCCCGCGCTTCACTCAGAGGCGCGGGCTGCTCGACGGCTGTTGCAGCCGGTTGATCGGTCAGTAAGCGTAGCTCACACCCACAGTGAACGAGGTGGGGTCCAGCTTAGCGTCCAGGGTTTGGCCGGTGGACAAGGTGGTGCGGGTGCTCAGCTTGGTCTTGAGCACCGCCGCATCGACTGACCACTTGCTGTTGATGGCCACACTGACCCCCAACTGCACGGTAGCGGCCCATTTGGACTCCACGCTCAGGGTGGTGGGCGTGGTGGGGCTGCCGCCTGTCAGGCCGGTCAGGGCGGCGGTGGAACGCGCCTTGTAGAACTTGGCATAGGTCGGGCCAAAGCCGATGTAGGGGCGCACGGTGCTGCGCGCATCGCCAAAGCGGTATTGCATCAGCAAGGTGATGGGCAGGGCCTTGACCTCGCCGATTTTGCCGACGCCCGCAATGGCGCCGTCACCGACGAGCTCGTGGGTGAACCCCAGGGCCAAGGGGATGTCCACCGAGACGTTGTCACTCCACATCCAGGTGACGCCACCGGTCGGCTGCACATCTGATTTGATGTCGGCCTTGGTGCCTGCAAACGACGGGGCGCTGAGGTCACCGCTGGTGACGTCCGGGCTGATTTGCGTCACCCCAATGCGCGCCATCAGCGTACCCGCCTGCTGGGCCTGGGCGGCCGAGGCAGCCAAAAGTGCGGCGGCAGTCAAAGAGAAAAGCTTGAGTCGTGTTCCCATGAATGAAACTCCTTCGGTTGGGCTTCAGAGCCAGCCCGCTTGGGCCAGCGTGCGGGAGATGAGTTGAGCCGTCAGTTGATGGGCGTAAGGGGTGGGGTGGAAGCCGTCCGAGAAGGCGTAGGTCTTGTACCAGTTGGCGCCGCCACTCACCCCTGCAGGCGGGTTGGCCGCCAAAGAGGCGTCGGTGCAGCTTGGGAAGTCGTACTCGGGCAAGCCGTCGCTGCCCAGGCCCTTGATGGGGCAGGCGGGCGTTTTGACGTTGGTCAGAGCGAACTGCGCAGGGTTGGCGACTTGGTTGTTGAACTCGGTGTAGAAGTCCACGATGGCCACGCGCGATTCACCCGCAAACTTGCTGGCCAAGCGCGCGTTGAAAGCCTCAACCCAACCCTTGAACAAGACTTCGCTTTGGGTGCGGGCCCCTGCACCACTGGCGGCGCCAACGGCGTCTAGCACCGTCTGGAAGCGCGGCGTGTTGGTGATCCCGGGCATGTTCAGCAAGGCAACCCGCTGTGCGCCTTTGTCCAGCGCGCCGGTTTTGATCAGGGTGTAGAAGTTGTCGGCCAGGGCCGTCATGTAAGTGCCACCGGCTGCAGCGAATCCGGCCGCGCCGCCTGCAGCGGCAGCCGCGACCTGCTGGGGGGTGAGCACTGTGCCCAACACGGCCATATAGGCTTGCCCGCCGTCTGCAGGGATGCGCAGGTAGGCCCCCACCAGGGTTGCCGCGTCGTTGCCGCCGCCGTCGATCAGTAAGAGGTCATTGGCCGCAAAGTTGCCGCCCAGGGTGGCCGTCGCCATTTGCACCGGCAGGCCACGAGGGTCGGCCGCAGACAGACCAGAACCCGCTGGGTTGAGCACCCCGCCGCCCACGGCGTAATTGGTGCAGCCTGGTGTCGCGTTCGGGGCAAAGCCGGTGACATTGCCACTGCCGTCGCGGGTGGCCGCAAAGAAATTACACCCTTTGGGTAGGCCGTAGCTTTGGGCGACGCGCTCAGGATAAATGTCGTTGCCCTGAATGGTGAACTTGATGCCGAAGGTGCCTACGTCCGCCAGGCTGTCGCCCATCACCTTGACGCTGCTGATAGAGGCGCGAGGCGTGGTGTCGGCTCCGCCGCCACCGCAAGCCGTGAGGAAAGCAGCCAGCGCCAAGCTGGCTAGCGCGAAGTGTCTTGTTCGGGTCAGGATCATGGGTGCTCCTAGAAGGCTTGGACGCGCCAAATAGCACGACCGTTCGATTAAACAGTCAACACTTTAGGTGCAAAGCACCCCTGCCGTCGCATGGACAAACCCTGATGTAGAGACAGCTCTCCAACACAGCCGTGGCGGCGTCTTGACGACAACGCCCTATCGGCTTATTTGACCCAGGTGTTGAGTTGGATGATGGGCAGCAAGACGGCCAACACGATCAGCATCACCACCACGCCCATCACCACGATGAGCAAGGGCTCCAAAATCGTGGCCACGGCCAGGGCGCGGCGTTGCACCTCACCGCCCAACTGTCGAGCAGCGCGGTCGAGCATGACGGGCAATTGGCCGGTTTGTTCGCCCAGCCGGGCAAACATGGCCAAGAGGCCAGGAAAGCGCTTCTTGGCGGCCAAGGCTGAGGCCAGCGGCGCGCCCTCGCGCACCTGCACCAAGGCGTCCATGGCGTCGGCGCGCATGGCGCGGTTAGACAGCGTTTCCGCCGCCGCCTGCAGGGCCTTCAAGATGGGCACACCGGCGCTGGCCAGCATGGCCAAGGTGCCGGCAAAGCGGGCGGCGTTATAGCCCCGCGCCAAGCGGCCAATCAGGGGCAGGGTCAACATGCCCGCATCAAAGCGCTGGCGGAAGGCCTCGCGCTTGAGCGCAAAGCTCAAACCCACGCTGCCCAAGGTCAGCAGCACCAGCAGCAGCCAACCATAGCTGCGCACAAAAGCGCTCAAGGCCAGCATGAACACCGTCAGACCCGGCAAAGCGCGTTTGCCATTGGCGAACACGCTGGCCACCTGGGGCACCACATAGGTGACCAAGAAGGTGACGATGACGATGGCGATCAAAGAGACGATGGCCGGATAGAGCATCGCGCCCAATAGCTTGGCCTTCAAGGCTTGGCGTTCTTCCAGGTCGTCGGCCAAGCGCTCCAGCACCGCACCGAGGGCGCCGCTTCGGCGCTCGCCCGCAGCCACCACGGCGCGGTAGACATCATCAAACTCTTTGGGGGCTGTCGCCAGGGCACGCGCAAACGGGCTGCCCGCGTTGACCTCGCTCTTCAGGTGCACCACCAGTTCGCGCTGACGCGGCTCTTCGGCTTCATCAGCCAAGGCGTCAGCGCACGCTCGAGCGGCAGACCCGAGCCCACCAAACCGGCCAACTGGCGTGTCCACACCGTCAGCCCCGAGGCCGAAAAAGCCCGGCGTTTGAACTGCATCTGCCCGCTGTGGGCATCCGCCTGGGCGACGGGCGTGACTTCCAGCGGCACCAGCCCCAAAGCCCGCACTTGCGCGCGGGCGGCCTTGGCATGGTCGGCATCGACCAAGCCAGTTTTGGATTTGCCAGCAGCGTCTAGCGCGTCGTATTTGAAGGCGGGCATGGCGTCTCAGCGCTTGGCCGCGCGTTGGTGCGCTGCCCAGTAAGTGAACTCGTCTTCATGGACCTCGATGTCCAGCTCGGCGACCCGCGCCTGCAGGCGCTCTTGGGCGTCGGCCACGCCTTGGTTGTAGACCGTGGGGCCGATCTCTTGCAAGAAGAAGCCCAGCAAGCCGCCCGCGGCCACATTGCCAATGGGCTCGTCCATGTGCGCCTCAAAGTAGCGCTGGATGGACTCAATGGCCTGCTGTCGGGCTTGCTTGTTGATCTCAATGGCCATATCACTCGCGGGTGACCCGCAGCACTTCTTCCAAGGAGGTGATGCCTTCGGCCACCAAACGCTCGCCGTCGGCTCGCATGGAGCGCAAACCGCCGCGCTCGGCGGCGGCTACGATCTCGGCGTCGCTGGCGCGGCTGTGGATCATGTTCTGGACTTCGTCGGTCACCGTCATCAGCTCATAAACGCCGGTACGCCCTTTGTAGCCGGTGTGGCTGCATTCGGGGCAGCCCACGGCATGCCAGCGGGGGTGGCCGTCGATGTCGTCACCCCGGCGCTTGCAGTGCTTGCAGAGCTTGCGCACCAGGCGCTGGGCCAGCACGCCCAGCAACGAACTGGAGAGCAAGAAGGGCTCAACCCCCATGTCGATCAAGCGGGCGACGGTGGAGGGGGCATCGTTGGTGTGCACCGTGGCCAGCACCAAGTGGCCGGTCAGGGAGGCTTGAATGGCGATTTGCGCGGTCTCGCCGTCGCGGATTTCGCCGACCATGATCACGTCGGGGTCCTGGCGCAAAAACGCGCGCAGCGCCTTCGCAAAGGTCAGGTCGATCTTGGCATTGACCTGAGTCTGGCTGATGCCCTGCAGCTCATACTCCACCGGGTCTTCCACCGTCAGCACATTGGTGGTGGAGGTGTCCAGGCGGCCCAGCGAGGCATAGAGCGTGGTGGTCTTGCCCGATCCCGTGGGGCCGGTAACCAACACAATGCCGTGGGGCTGCTGCACCAGGCGGTCAAAGGCTTTGAGCACCTCGCCGTCCATGCCCAGGCCTTCCAGGGTGAAGCGGGATTCGCTCTTGTCCAGCAAGCGCAGCACGGCACGCTCGCCGTGGGCCGAGGGCAGGGTGGACACCCGCACATCAATGGCGCGGCCACCAATGCGCAGTGAGATGCGGCCGTCTTGGGGCAGGCGCTTCTCTGAGATGTCCAGCTCGGCCATGATCTTCAGGCGGCTGATCAAGGCGGCATGCAGGGCGCGGTTGGGCTGCACCACTTCGCGCAGCGTGCCGTCCACCCGAAAGCGCACGCTGGAGCTGCGCTCATAGGGCTCGATGTGGATGTCGCTGGCGCCGTCTTTGGCAGCCTGCGTGAGCAAGGCATTGAGCATGCGGATGATGGGCGCATCGTCCGCTGCCTCCAGCAAGTCTTCGACCGCCGGCAGCTCTTGCATCATGCGCGAGAGATCCACTGCTCGATATCGGCGCGCAGCAGCGCCTGGCCGTGGCCTCGGCGCACCGAGGGCATCGTCTCGCCGCGGCGCTGTCTTTGAACCTCTGGCAGATCACGACTTCTGCAAGCAAT
>JAXHNT010000007.1:0-3903 GCA_034520165.1 Ideonella sp. | reverse complement strand
CTGTATGAATTATCAGCCCATGCCTCTTGATGTCAAAAGGTAAAGTTCTTTAAATGTGCAATAAACACATTTAAACTGACGGCACTGCTTGCAACAGACCCTTGCCCCGTTTCAGGAGAATGCTCATGTCCTCATCTCAGTCCTTTCTTTCCCAGCATCCCGCCCGTTTGTGGAGCCACTGTGCTGGCCACCGCACTGACAGGCGTCTTGGTGGCCTGCGGCGGTGGCGGCAGCGACTCGCCCAGCGGCACCGCCCCACCCACAACGGCCACGGGCTCGTACACCAGTGGTGCGATCAGCGGCTTTGGCTCCATCATCGTCAACGGTGTGCGCTTTGACGACAGCGGCGCCCAGGTCTATGACGACGACGGCAACCGCCGTGGCAGCGACGACCTGAAGCTCGGTGCCCATGTGGAGGTTGAGGCCTCGCGTATCGACCGCTCGGGTGGTAGCGGCACCGCCACGGTGATCCGCTACGGCAGCGAGATCGTCGGCCCGGTGAGCTCGGTCAACAGTGCCGCCTCCACCTTCACCCTGTTGGGTCAGACCGTGGAAACCACCAGCACCACGGTGTTTGATGACAGCTTGGCGGGTGGCCTCAGCGCTTTGACCACCGGCTTGGTGGTGGAGATCCACGCGCAGTGGGACGCTGCCCGCAGCGTCTATGTGGCCAGCCGCATTGAAGACAAGCTCAATGCCACCAGCTACAAGCTGCGCGGCACGGTCGCCAACCTGGACACCACCGCACGCACCTTCAGCATCGGCGGCGCGGTGTTGAACTACGGCACCGCCACCACGGTGCCCACCACCTTGGCCAACGGCGCTTGGGTGCGGGTCAACCTGCAAACCACGCCCAGCAACGGCCAATGGCTGGTCAGCAACTTTGGCAATGAAAGCCGCAGCCGGGGTGACCACAGCGAGGCTGAAGTCAAGGGCATCATCACCGCCTGGACCAGCGCCACGCAGTTCAGTGTGGACGGCTTGGCCGTGGACGCCAGCAAGGCCACCTTTCGTGAAGGCACAGCCGGTGTGGTGTTGGGTGCCCGCGTTGAAGCCGAAGGTGCGCTCGTCAATGGCGTGATGGTGGCCACCGAGGTGCATCTGGAAGACCAGAGCCGCCGTGGGCGCGGTGAGGACTATGAGTTGCATGGCAGCGTCAGCGCCCTGAACACCAGCGCCAAGACCTTCAGCCTGCGGGGTTTGACGGTGAGCTACAGCACCACCACCACCTGGAAAGATGGCAGCGAAGCTCAACTGGCCAATGGCTCGCGCGTCGAAGTCAAGGGTGACCTCTCCACCGACGGCGCCACCTTGACTGCCTCGCGCATCGAGTTCGAGTAATCCACACGGCGCAGCAGGTTTGTTTGATGGGCGAATCGCACATTTGACCAAGGTCAACGTAAGATTCGCCCATTCATCATGAGCAATGCCCCCGACTCCTCCCTGCCGCCCGACCAGCAAGCTTTGCTGGAGGCGGTGAATGCGGTGCTGCTACCGCTGGCCACCCTGGCTGTCGCACGCGGGGTTCATTTCAGTGTGATCGAAGAGCGGCTTCGGCAAGCCTTTGTGCAGGCGGCTCGCGAAGCGAACCCCGGCGGACTGCCCCATCGGCAAGTCAGCCGAATCAGCACCACGACCGGCATCAACAGGCGTGAAGTCACGCGCTTGATCAACACCAGCTTGCACCAAGAGCGCCCCAGGCGCTCCTTGGCTGCGGAGGTCTACGCGCACTGGCTGACCAACACGCTCTATCGAGATGCTGAAGGCCTGCCGCTGCCTTTGAAGCGGCAGGGCCCCAAGCCCAGCTTTGAGACCTTGGCCCGAGAGATCACCAGCGATGTCCATCCGCGCAGCCTGTTGGGCGAGATGGTGCGCCTGGGATATGCCGTTTTGGACGAGCCCGAAGACCTGGTGGTGTGCGTGATGGACGCCTTGGTGCCAAAGGGCAACATGCCACGCAGCCTGCGTATCTTGGGCGACAACGTCGGCGCCCACTTTGCCGCAGCCGCCATCAATGTCTTGGCGACGGAGCCTCAACACTTTGAGCGCGCGGTGGTGGCCACAGGCATTCCCCGCTCCAAGGTGGCTGAACTTCGCCAACTGCTGCAGCGCCAATGGCGGGTGGTACAAGATGCCATGGTGCCGGAGCTGGAGTCCATGATTAACGACGAACACCTGGATCCGACCGAGCCCAAAGAAAGGCTCTTGATTGGTCTTTACAGTCATCATCGGGCCATGCCACCAGAGCAGGACGGCAACGCTGAGCCCGAACCCAAGGGATAGGACAGACACATGACTACCACTGTTGCGAGCCGCCGAATTGTCGGGGCGGGCTGGATTTTGGCCCTGTCTTTGAGCGGCCTCACCGCCTGTGGCGGTGGAGGGGTCGAGGTGCAGGGCACGGGCCAAGAGCCCCCCGCCTTTGCCAACGGCCCCATCAGCGGCTTTGGCTCCATCATCGTCGGCGGCGTGCGTTATGACGACAGCGCGGCCACAGTGCGTAACGACGACAACCAGAGCCTGAGCAGCGCTGACCTGCGCTTGGGCATGGTGGTCACCATCGATGGCAAAACCTAGACCGAACCTTGGGCACTGGCGTGGCCAACAGCGTGGTGATCAACAGCGAGCTGGTCGGCCCGGTATCCGCCAGTGTGGTGGCCAGCGGAGATTTGACGGTCTTGGGTCAGGCCGTCAAGGTCACCACCTCCACCGTGTTTGACGACCGTCTCGCGGGTGGGCACAGCGCCATCACAGTGGGCTCGGTGGTCGAGGTGTATGCAGTCTATGACCCCACCACAGGCCTCTACACGGCCAGCCGGATCGAACCCAAAACGGCTGCCACCGCATACAAAGTGCGCGGAGTGGTGAGTGCCAACAACACGGCTCAGCGCACCTTCCGCATTGGCAGCGCCACCTTCACCTATGCGGCCGGCTCAGCGCCGACCGGCTTGGCCGACGGCGTGTTGATTCGCGTCAAAGTCGGCGCCAGCCCAGACGCCAATGGCTTCTGGGTGGTGTCCAGCAGCGACACCAGCCGCCCCAAGCCCGGTGACGGCGTCGAGGTTGAGCTTGAAGGGGTGATTGCCACCTACGGCAGCAACGCTGATTTCACCATCAACGGCATCGCGGTCAATGCCAGTGCCGCCAGCATCAGTCCGGCAGGTGCCGCCTTGGCGGCTGGGGTGCGGGTTGAAGCGGAAGGCAAGATGAGTGGCGGCGTGCTGCAGGCCAGCAAGGTGGAGGTCAAGCGGGCTGAAAAATCGGGTGGTGACGACGACGACGGTGATGACGATGACGCCAGCAAGGAGTTCGAGATCAAGAGCACCGTGCAAAGCGTGGACAACGTCAACAAGACCTTTGTGCTGCGTGCCGGCTCACAACGCGTGAACTATGCCCGAGCCACCTTCAAAGATGGCACGGAAGCTGACCTGAAAGTCGGCGCCAAGGTGGAGGTCAAGGGGCGTCTGTCCAATGACGGCACCGTGCTCAATGCCCGTGAGGTCGAGATCGACGATTGAGCCGCGTTTGCCGCTGCGGCTTGGCGGAAGGGCCTCAAAAAGGCGCTCAGGACGAGCGCCTTTTTCTGGTCTCGAAAGAAGTTCAGGCCAGGCGCTGTTGATGCCGCTCGACTTGGGCGAGCGCCTGCGCCGGGGCCGTACCGCCCAGCACATTGCGCGCGTTGAGTGAGCCGCGCAGGGAGAGCACCTCAAACACGTCTTGCTCAATGCGGGCGTCAAAGCCTTGCAGCGTGGCCAGTGGCAGGTCGGATAAGTCCACCCCCAGCTTCAGGCCTTCTTTCACAGCATGGGCCACCACCTCGTGGGCGTCGCGGAAGGGCAGGCCCTTCTTCACCAGGTAGTCGGCCAGGTCGGTGGCCGTGGCATATAAGCAATACGTAACCCC
>JAXHNT010000087.1:0-16630 GCA_034520165.1 Ideonella sp. | reverse complement strand
AGTTACGTATTGCTGAACCAGTTCTCCGAGGCCGTCCGCCTCGTCCAACTGACGCTGCCTTCCTCCCAGGCGTTCTCGTTGCGGCGGGCATAGAGATCAACGGCCCTTGGGGTGGGGGCATCGCCCGCCAGCCCTGCAAAGGTCAGGCGCAGCTTGGCTGACTTGATGGTCTTTCCGGCGGCAATGCTGCCCGTGTCGAACAACATCACCATGCGCAAATCACTGGCGCTGTTGAGTGCCCTCAGGGTGTTGGAGACACCGTCATTCAAGCTGGGTGAGGCTTCAGACAAGGTGGCATCAGCCACCGGCACCAGGGTCAGCCTTTGTTGCGGCAAGGTCCAGCCGCACGGTGGGTGAAAGCTCACCGTTAAGCGGGGCCGCAGCGCGGGCGTCTGATAGTCGCTGCTGGCCAGGTTTAAGGACTGCAGCTTGACCGCCCGCAGCAACAGCCCCTGGTTGGGCCAGCGGCCTTTGACCCACCCGTCCACCAGGTCGGTGAGCTTCCAAGTCATCCACCCTTGCCCTTGTGCATCCGTCGAGACGATGGCGCTAGGGTGCGCATCGCCCGGGCTGCGCACCCAGGGCGCTGTGCCGTTGCGGCTGCTCACGGTGGCGCTTTCGAGCCAGTCACTTTGAATGCGATGCGCGCTGACCGTGCCGCTGCCTTGCAGGTCGGTGATGCGCATGCTCAGTTGTGCGGCGCTGATGTGGCTGCCGTCAGGAATGGTGCTCAGGTCAAAGGCCATCAGCGCATCAGTGCCGTTGGGTCGCAGCGTCAAGGTGGTGGCGTCGGGCTCGGGGCTGGATGTGCCCGCCCTCAAGCTGGTGTCTTGCCCGGCCGGGCCGGGTTGCAGCACCAAGGTTTGGGCGGTGGCGAGATGCATCACGACCTTGCTGCGGGTCAACATCACGCGCGCGTCGCCAAAGCGGCCTTCGGCGCTGATGTCCATCGGGCTGCCGCTCATATCCGATGCATAGGCGCTGTAGCTGGCACCGTCAAAGGCCATGTCTTCGACAGGTTTTTTCTTGTGCGGATAGTCACCATCGCAGCCTCGGAGGTGGGCCTCATGAACCACGCGGTGCAGGCCGGCCTCAGCGGCGGCGCGGGCCTTGTCCGCATCCCCTTGCCGCGTTTCGCTCGCGACGTTGAGGTGGCCTTCGCGGAGCGTCAGATAGGCCGCCCCAGCCACCATGGACAGCAATAGCAACACCGGCAGCAGCAAGAAACCGTGTTGCCGCGCTTTCATTCCAGCAGACCCTTGAGGCGGATGGCTTGCGACAGGGTGGGGCCCTCCGAGCCATCGGCCAGGGTGAGCGCCACGGAGAGCTGGGCCATCGGGGTGTCCAAAGCAGACTGCGTTTCCGGGATGCTGATGCCCAGGTGCCTGACGCGGTCGGCAATGACCTCGCCGCCGCTGCACCCGCTGGCGCTGGTGGTGGTCTCCACCAACGCTTTGGCGTCATTGATGCAGAAGCGCTTGGGCGCCAGCCACAGACCGGTGTCGCCCGTGGTGTCAGGCAGCAAGCTGCCGACCGTAGCGGCACGCGCTGCCGCTTGCAGGCGCTGCATCACAAACTCGGCCTGAATCCTTTGCTCGTTGGCGCCGCTCAGTTCGACCTTGCTCTCAGTGGCCAAGCGGGCGACATGGGCCAGGGCTGCCAGTAGCAATGCCCCCATGGCGGTCGCCAAGCACAGCTCAATCAGCGTGAAGCCGTGTGCTGTTGGACGCAGCCTGTCGTGACGACTCATAGCCATTTAGACCGCAAGGCCACCAGTCCGCTTTCTCTCGGGGCGCCTTCCCAGGCCACCCGGATGCGCAGCAGTCCGGTGTCGGCGGCCATGGCGCCGCTGCCGTTGGTGCGGTAGATGGTGACCAGCCTCCTAGATGAACCCGGAGGATCGGACAGGGCAAGGCTGATAGAGCTTGTCGTGTTACCGCCTGAAGCCTGGGTCTGGGCGAACAGCACGCTGTAGGGTTTGGCCAGCACCTCGTCCAGTTTGCTTTGCAGGGACAGCGCTTGGGTGCTTTGATCGTTGGCGACCTGTTGGCCCATAAGACCGCTGCTGAGGGCTTGCAGGGCCGGCGCCAGCAAGACGGCCACCATCACCGTGGCCAGCACGGCTTCTATGTAAGCCAAACCACGGTGGCTGCGGTTTGCGCTCATGGGCCACTCACCCGGCCGGTGACGGGCCAGAGGGTCAGGCTTTGCGCTTGCTCTCCCACGTTCAGTACAACTTGGCTACCGCGCTGCGGAACGCCTTTGTCCTTGGTAGCGGCCACGTCGCAGGCCTCACTGATGGCGCCGGAGGCGTCGAAGACCAAGCCCTGATAGGTGCGGCCGCTGCCGACCAGTACTTGGGCACTGAGCCCCACCTGTTGCGTTTGCGATCTTTGCGTCAAGTCCAGCACAAAGGGGCGACCGGTGCGGGGGTCGACCAGTGGGCTACCCGGGTTCGTGCAGGTGCCCAGCATGATCTTCAGGGTGTGGGCCTGCGTCTCCATGTCTACGAGTACCGGGGTGGCTCTTTGCAAGGCTTCGTTGCGGGCAAAACGCAAGGCCGATTTGACCTCCGCCGTGGCCGTTTCAAGCCGGTCCGCCTCGGTGGAGGAGAGCTGAGGTATGGCCGTGGCGGCCAGTGCCGCCATCAGCAAAATCACCACCAGCAACTCAGCCAGGGTGAAGCCCTGGGTGCGCATGTGGGTGGCCTCTTTAGGGGTCAGCGTGTTGAGTAAGGGCGACCGTCGCTGGCATTCGCGTTACTGTTCATCACGAACTGACCTGTCACCGTGTCATATGACCATCCGCCTGTGGCCGCACTCGGCACGACCGGCGTGCCAGCGCTGGCCACCGCGATCTCTGCAGCATTGCGACCGCGCTGCGTGATGGGCTCGTTGGGAATGCCCTTGCGCACATAGGGCCCATATTTGTAGCTTGCGCTGCCCACCGTGCAGGACTGCCCCGCCGCGTTGGAGTAAGTGGTCATCTGATCGATGAAGGCTTGAGCGCTGTTGGCGGTGCCCGTGCCTGCCGCCCCGGTGCATCCGGCGCCTCCGCTGCTGGCGGTGCGGCCCGGGTAGTTGGCATGCTGGGCTTTATACAACTCAATCGCATTGCGCATGGCGGCCAGATTGGCATCCAAGGCGGCTTCTTGGGTGTCGGTGGTGGCGCTGTTGAACTGCGGGATCACGATGGCCGCCAGGACAGCCAAAATGATGACCACGATCAACAGTTCCACCAAGGTGAAACCACGTCGCAGTGCGTGCAGGACAGTGTTTTTCATTTCTAGGGCTCCGCAATTCTTGGGGCATGGGGCGCAAGATGCCTCACGAGGTCTATCGGCGAGGCCCGGCCCAGGCTTGAGTGAAACTTGGCTCCGATCATGAAAAACGTCGCACGAGACAGCATGTCGATGTCCTTAACGAATGGCCCGGCTGAGTTTGAAGATGGGCAGGATCAGCGACGCCACGATCAAACCGATCAAGGCTCCCATCACCAAGAGCATGACGGGCTCTGCCAAGCGGGCTACCAAGGCCAAACGTTTGGCCAACTCGCGGTCATAGTGCTCGGCCACCCGCGTCATCACGGTGGCCAGGCTGCCGGTGCGTTCGCCGGTGTGGATCATCTGCTGCACCATGGGTGGCACAAAGCTGCTGCGCTCAAAGCCTTGGGCCAGACCCGAGCCTTCCGTGACCTGTTGGCGCAAGTCCAGCAAAAAGCTCCGGAAAACTCGGTTTCCGACGAGGTCTTGGCAGGCTTTGAGCGCTTCGACCAGCGGGACACCATGGCTCAGCGACATGCCCAGCACGCGCAGGGTCTGGCTCAGGTAGACCTGCACATAGATCTGGCGCAGCCCCGGTAGGCTCAGTTTGAGGCGGTCGATGCGCAGCCGGGTTGGCTCTTGTTGCAGCAGCCACAGGCCTGCCAAGCCCACCGTGGCCAATGCCACCAACAGCCAGGGCCACTGGTGGCGCAGTAGCTCGGAGAGTTGCATCAGAAAGCGGGTACTCCAGGGCAACTGCTCATAGATCTGCTCGAAGAGCTCGGCAAATTTTGGGAAAACGCCAACCAGCACAAAGACGATGGTGCCTGTGGAGAACAGCGTCAGAAAGGCCGGGTAGGAGAGTGCCGAGCCAAGCAGGCTGCGCATGCGTTCATTCTTCTCGTCCAGGTCCAGCAGTTGCTTCAGGACTTGAGGCAAGAATCCGCCGCGCTCTCCGGCTGCAACCAGGGCTACATAGGTTGAGGGAAAGAACTCAGGGTGCCGCGCCATGGCTTGGGAGAGCGGTTGTCCTTCCAGCACATCGGTCAGCAGGGCTTGCAACAGGGCGGCCATCTCCGGATCGCCTTCTTGATCGCTCAGCTCTCGCAAGGCTTCATGCAGGCTGACGCCCGTGTCTTGCAAGAGCAAAAGTCGCTCGGTGAACAGCAATCGTTGGGCCAAGCCGGGACGCCCGAAGCGCAAGCCGCGCGAGGTTTGGCCAGGAGGACGTGCGCCGGTTTTCGGCGCAGCGTCGGGTGTGCTGTGGTGGAGTTCGATGGCCATGGCTCAGCACGCTGGGTGGTCAAGCATCGTGGATCACACGGGCCACTTCTTCCAGGGTGGTGCGGCCTTCCAGGGCGCGCTGCACGCCGTCGTCATACAGCGTCTTCAATCCTTTGGCCTTGACCACCTGGCTCAGGTGCTCGCGCGAAGCGCCCTTGGCAACCTCGGTTTGCAGCACCTCGTCCATCACCAGCAACTCGTGAATGCCCAGGCGGCCTTTGTAGCCGGAGTCATAGCATTCACCGCAGCCCCGGCCACGTGCCAGGCGGATGGGCTGCTCGGTGCTCCAGCCGTGACGGGCCACGATCTCAGGCGCCGCCAGGAAAGAGGTCTTGCAAGCTGGGCAGACTTGGCGCACCAAGCGCTGGCCGACCACGCCCACCAGGGCCGATGCCAGCAGATAGGGCTCCACCCCCATGTCGGTGAGGCGGGACACGGCGCCCAGCGCATCATTGGTGTGCAGGGTTGAGAGCACCAAGTGGCCGGTCAGTGCGGCCTGCACGGCGATCTCGGCCGTCTGCTTGTCGCGGATCTCGCCCACCATCACCACGTCCGGGTCTTGCCGCAGCACGTGCTTGAGCATGCGGGCGAAGTTCAGGCCAATAGCTTCGTTGACCTGGTTCTGGTTGATGATGTCCAGTTGATACTCCACCGGGTCTTCAATGGTGACGATGTTCGTCTCCATGCTTTTGAGGTGGTTGATGGCCGCATACAAGGTGGTGGTTTTGCCGCTGCCTGTGGGGCCGGTGGCCAGGATCAGGCCGTGGCTGCGGGTCAGCAAATGCCGAAAGGTGTCCAGGTTGCCCACGCTCATGCCCAGCTTGCCCACGTCGAGGATGGACTGGTTTTTGTCCAGCACGCGCAGCACCACTTTCTCGCCGTGAATGCCGGGCAGTGATGAGAAGCGCAGGTCGACCGTGCGGCCTTGGGTGGCCACTTGGATGCGCCCGTCTTGGGGCAAGCGGCGCTCGGCAATGTCGAGATTGGCCATCACCTTCAGACGCGAGACGATGGCCGGGTGCAGCTCGGCGCGCGGGGTCATCACCTGATAGAGCACACCGTCGACCCGAAAGCGCACGCGCGAGCGGCCGCGCGTGATCTCGATGTGGATGTCGCTGGCTTTGTCGCGAATGGCGCGTTGGATCAAACCGTTGACGAGGTTGATCACCGGGCTGCCGCCGGCGAGTTGGTCGATCTCGGTGTAGTCGTCGGGGATCTGGCTTTCGATCAGCTCCAGATCGTCTTGCTGAGCCTCCAGCAACTCAGGCGTGAAGTCGGTGCCGTCAAAGGCCTCGGCCAGATGGCGGACGATGTCCTCGCGCCGGGCCAGTACCACACGCACTGTGCAGCCCGTCAAGGCCGTGATTTCATCGAAGACGGGAATCGCTTGAGGCTCTGCCGTGGCCACCGTCAAGGTTTGGTGGACCTTGAACAAAGGCAGCACTTGCAGGCGTCGCGCGGTGGCTTCGGCGAGCAGACTGGCGGCTGACTTTTCATACAAGCCGGTGCGCAGGCTGACTGTCGGCATTCCCAGTTGCTCGCCCAGGGCGCTGAGCAGGTCTTGTTCGCTGATCCAGCCCTTCTCCACCAAGATCTGGCCGACCCGCCGCCCGCTTTCTTGCTGGGCTTGTACAGCCAGGGCCATGCGTTCGGGGGTGAGCAGTTGGCGGCGCAGCAGGATGTCGCCAAGGCGGCCCAGTGAGGAGGGTGTTTCGGCCTGCGGTGGGGCTGCGCTGGGGTTGTCAGCCGCCGCCATGGAGAGTTGCTCGGCATAGCCCGTCAGCACGATGATTTGCTTGACCAACTCATGCGCATTCACCAGCTCTAGCTTGCCGCCGAAGGCACTGACCTGCGCGCTGGTGTCCAGCAAGATCTCCAAGGCCCTGCCACCCAGGACCTGGGTGCGGGAGAGGTCGAGCACGAGCTGGATGTGACGCGCAGCCAAGCAATCGCTCAAGGCTGCTTGCAGGGCTTGCAGCGCGGCATCTTGTATCAGCGAGCCCGGCGGTGACAGATACGTCAACGCGCCGAAGCGGCTCGTGGCAATGCTGTCATCCATGCGCAGGGGCAGGCGTGGTGGGTGCGCGGCGGATGCTGAAGCGGCTCATCCACTCAGGGGGCGGGTTGGTGTCGCAGAGCGCACGAAACACAGCGACCACGCTGGGATCGAGCTGGGCGCCGCTGACGCGATCAATCTCACGCATCGCGTCTTCGTGCGGGCGGCCAGCCCGGTAGGCGCGCGAGCTGGTGATGGAGTCGTAGGTGTCCGCCACGGCAATGATGCGAGCATGCAGCGGAATGCGCTCGCCCTTCAAGCCATGGGGATAGCCCGTGCCGTCCCACTTCTCTTGGTGGTGGCGGGCGCCGGGCACAGCGTCGGCCAAGTAGTCGATGTGGCGCAGGATCTCGTAGCTGCGCTCGGGGTGCACCATGATGAAGGCGTATTCATCCGCCGTCAGGCGCGCGGGCTTGCACAGCACGGCGTCGGGGATGCCGATCTTGCCGACGTCATGCAGCAAAGAACCCCAATAGAGGTTCTCCAGGTCTTTGTCTCGGATGTCCATGGCCCGGCCAATTTCCATGGAGAGGTGGTGCACGCGCTCGCTGTGACCCCGGGTGTAGGGGTCTTTGGCTTCCACGGCCTCGACCAAGGCGGCAGCCATCTGGCGGGTGAAGTCGGAGAGCTGTTGCACCATGGACATGGCCTGCACCAGGCGGGTGAGCTGGCCGGCCAGCACATCGGCCAGCCGACGATCGCTGTTGCTGAAGTCGGGCTTCTGCCGGTGATTGAGCAACACCAACATGGCGTCCACATGGGTCTCACAGCGCACGGGGCAGGCCAGGACTTTGTAGGGCATGTCGGTGAAGATATAGGCGCGACGCGCGTCGGCCATGTCGTTCATCACCAAGGTTTCGCGGGTGGCTTGCACAAAGCGGTAGAGGTCGCCGCGCATTTCCACCAACACCAGGTCAAGGTTGTGAATGGGCTGGCTCAAGGCCATGGCCGAGATGCACTGGTTCTTGTTGGGCCGCACAAAGGCCACCACGTCGACATCCAGTTGGTTGGCACAACTGGTCAGCAAGCTTTGAATGACGACCTCTTGCGAGCCCTGTCGCCGAACTTGCTCGTCCACACCGTAGACCAGGTGCAATTCGTCATAGCGCTCGGCCAACTCGGCGGTCATGCCATTGAGATCCGTCTTGAGCTGCAGCTCATCGGCCATGGCCGTGGAGAGGTCGTCCAAGGCTTCGGCCAAGGCGTCCAAGTCGCTGGGATGGTCGTCCTGCCTCCACGGAATGGTCAACCACCCAATGAAGCGTCCTGAGGCGTCCACGGGCCGGTAGGCCAAGCCTTGTCCGTCCGCCAGGGTGTCCACCCCCAGGCCGCCACCTTCAAAGCGCCAGCGCAGGGTGCCACCATGGTGCTCGGGCAGGGTGGCCGCTAGTTGGGCAGAGACCGTGTCTTCTGCCGACCAGACGGGCAGGCCGTGTTCATCACAGATCACCAACGATGGCGCCGAGGGGCTGGCCCGCTTCCACCAACGGTGGTAGCGCGGCAGGTCAAGGTCGCGCAAAAATAGTTCAGCCATGGAAGTCTCCAAGTCCTGTCACGGCTTCATGCGCCAGGGTGTTCACCAATAGGCGCGGGCTCAGAGGCTTCTCCAAGAAGTGCACGCGGTGCAACGCGCCGACCCAGTGGCGTTCTTCTCGCTCCGTCATGGAGGTCATCACGTAAATGGGGTAGTCGCGTGCGGGCCACTCCGCTTCTATGGCCTTCACCAGTTCCCGGCCATTCATGCGGGGCATTTGGATGTCGGTGATCACGGCGGTGGGCGGCGCGGTCGCCTTTTTTAGCCATTCCAAGGCGACCTGGCCATCGGGTGCCCAGGTCACTTGCCAGCCGGCCTTTTCCAGCGTGAGCTTGAGCACCCGCGCGACCGAGGGCTCATCGTCAACGATCAGGACATGCTTCATGCGGTCGCTCCTTCAAGATAGAGCGCGGGGATCTTGCGCAAGCGCAGAATGAACTCGGTGCCCACACCGGGTTGGCTTTGCACCTGCAGCGTGCCGTGGTGCAGCTCTACGATCTGACGGGCCAGGTACAGGCCCAGGCCGTGGCCGCTGCGGCTGCTGTCGCCGACGATGCGGTAGTGCTTGTCAAAGATGTGGGGCAGGTGCTCGGCGGACATGCCAACGCCGGCGTCCCGCACATGGATCTCCAGGGTGTCGTCATCGACCTCGATGGCGCTGAGCACCACTTCACCGCCGGGCCGGTTGTACTTGATGGCGTTGGACAGCAGGTTGTTCAGCGCGATCCGCAGCAGGTCTTTGTCCAGCGAGGCCATGCCTAGGTTGAGCGGCGCATCAATGGTGAAGCCCAGGCCTTGGCCGATAGCGCTTTGGCGTTGAGCCTCGAAGGAGCTGTGCAGCAGGTCATGCACATTGACGCGGGCCGTGCTGAGGCTGATGGCGCCGGTCTCCAGCTTGGAGATGTTCAGCAGGTTATTGATCAGGCTGCTCATGCGGTCGACCTCGGCTGCAATCACGTTCACGGCTTCGATGCGCAGGGCTTCGTCATCCCCGCCCGAGTCCAGCAGCAGTTCGCTATAGGCTTTGAGGCTGTTCAGCGGTGTCTTCAGCTCGTGCGAGACATTGGCCACAAACTCGGCGCCAGCCGCCACGGCCATGCGCTGGCGGGTGGTGTCGCGCACGGTGATCAAGGTGCCATAAACCTGGCTCGCGTCGTTGGGCGCCACTAACGGTGTGCCGGCCAGTTCCAGGCTGCGGGCCGCGTCTCCCGTGACCTCCACCTCAACCTTGGCAGGCCGAACTTGTGGACGGCTATGGCTCAAGCGCTGGCTTTGGATGAAGGCCAGCACCTCGGGCTGTTCGCACCACTCGTGCGGGGCATGGCCGTAGATATTGCTGGGCCGGACACCCAGCAACGGCTCGATCTTGGCATTGGCCAGCGCGGGCAGGCCTTCGCCATCCAGCACGATCACACCATCGGGAAAGAGGTGAATCACCGCCTCGGCACGGTTCTTCTTGTAGGCCAGCAGCCGGTGCATGGCCAGGGTTTCCAGGCTCTTGCCTTCCAGGCCCTTGAAGTGCTGCTCGCAGACCTGCAGGCTGTGCTGAATGTGTTGGGCAAAGGCCTGGGCACCCTGCCAGCCGGTGGGCAAGGGCAGGCCTTTCAGATCCAGCCGCGCAGCCCAGGCCTGCAAGGCGGTTTGCATCTGCACCAAAGGCTTAGCCTCGCGCCGGGCCAGCAGCAAGAGCACGCCCATCAGCAGCGCAATGGGCAGGGTCAGCGCCAAGCGGGTGCCAGAGGTGAGTGCCGTCCAGCGCAAAGTGGGCGGTGCATAGCCCAGGCGGACAAAGCCCGCCAGCGCGTCTTGGCGCAGCACCGGGGCTTGGAACTCCAGCCATTCTTTGCTGTGCTGCTCATCATGGAGGAGTTGGCTGGAGAACCATCGGGCAGGCTCGGTGGCCAAGGCTGGCGGCGGCGGCGTGACGCCTGGTCGCGTGGCGCTGGCCTGGGTCTCTCCGTCTGGGTTGACCCACACGACATAGGCCAAATCGCCATCGGGTTGGGCGCGGAGCAAACCGTCCAAAAAAGCATTCCGTCCCTGGGTGGGGCTGAGCTTCTCCGGCGCCAGAGCGCCCAGGCTGTGGGAGAGCAGCAGGCCCTCGGACTGCTGTGCCCGTGCGCGCTCTTGCAGTTCAGCCTGGGCGGAGCCCACGCCGACGGCGGCCATGGCGCACAGCGTCGCCACCACCATCCACAAGCCCGCACGATCGAGTTTCATCATCCCTTTGCCCAGTCCTGACCCGTCCGGCGGCCCCGAATGGAGGCGCCAGTCCCTATGTCGTCTTCGGCTTGCGCGCGCCAAGCTTGAAGCGCGCAGCACGAAGCCCTTCTAGGCTAGAGGGAAAGTGGGGGCCGCAGTGGGGGGTGAAGCGGGGCGAAGCTGGCCTAGTTCAGTGCATGAAAAACGGCGCCCGCAGGCGCCGTGAGGTGTGCATGCCCGCGTGGGGCCTGCGATATTCAATGCCGGAAGTGCCGCACCCCCGTGAAGACCATGGCGATGCCGCGCTCGTTGGCGGCGGCAATCACCTCGTCGTCGCGCATGGAGCCACCCGGCTGGATGACGCAGGAGGCACCGGCGTCCACCACCACGTCGAGGCCGTCGCGGAAGGGGAAGAAGGCGTCGCTGGCCACGGCGGAGTTCACCAGGGTCAGGCCGGCGTTCTCGGCCTTGATGGAAGCGATACGGGCCGAGTCGATGCGGCTCATCTGGCCTGCGCCCACGCCCAAGGTCATGCCGCCCGCGCAGAAGACGATGGCATTGCTCTTGACGTACTGGCCCACCGTCCAGGCGAACATCAGGTCTTGCAACTGCTGCTCGGTGGGTTGCAGCTGGGTGACGACCTTCAGGTCGCTGGCCTTCAAGAAGTGGTTGTCGGCGGTTTGCACCAAGAGGCCAGAGCCCACGCGCTTCACATCTTGCGCATTGCGGCCATGCTCCCAGGGCGGGTGCCGCCATTGGGGGGCAGGGCGATTTCCATCAGGCGCACATTCGCCTTGGGGGCGAAGATGGCGCGGGCTTCGTCGGTGAAGGCGGGGGCCATCAGCACCTCGACGAATTGCTTGGCCACCAGTTGAGCGGCCGCCGCATCGACCGGGCGGTTGAAGGCGATGATGCCGCCAAAGGCGCTGGTGGGGTCGGTCTTGAAGGCTTTGCTGTAGGCCTCGGCGGCATCCACGCCTACGGCCACGCCGCAGGGGTTGGCGTGCTTGATGATGACGCAGGCCGGGGCCTCAAAGCTCTTGACGCATTCCCAGGCGGCGTCGGCGTCGGCGATGTTGTTGTAGCTCAGCTCTTTGCCTTGCAACTGCTTGCCGGTGACCAGGGAGCCGGGGGCGGGGAAGAGGTCGCGGTAGAGCGCGGCGGTTTGATGGCTGTTTTCGCCGTAGCGCAGGTCTTGCACCTTCACAAAGGTGCTGTTCATTTGCGCCGGGTACTCGGCTGTCTTTCCGTCATTCACGCCATCGTCTTGGCGGGCCGACAGGTAGTTGCTGATGGCGGCGTCGTACTGGGCGATGCGGTTGAACGCGGCCACGCTGCAGGCAAAGCGGGTGGCGGTGCTGGTCTGGCCCGCGGCCTTCAGCTCGGCCAGTACGCCGGCGTATTGGCCGGCGTCGGTCAGCACGGTGACGTCTTTCCAGTTCTTGGCGGCGGAGCGCACCATGGCTGGGCCGCCGATGTCGATGTTCTCGATGGCGTCTTCCAGGGTGCAACCGGGCTTGGCCACCGTGGCCTCAAAGGGGTAGAGGTTGACGGCCAGGATGTCGATGGTGGCGATGCCGTGCTGGGCAATGGCGGCCATGTGCTCGGGCAGGTCGCGGCGGGCCAGCAGCCCACCGTGGATGGTAGGGTGCAGGGTCTTGACGCGGCCGCCCAACATCTCAGGGAAGCCGGTGTGCTCGGCCACTTCGGTGACGGGAAGGCCCGCGTCGGCCAGCAGCTTGGCGGTGCCGCCGGTGGACAAAAGGCGCACGTTCAGGGCGTGCAGCTCGCGAGCGAATTCGAGGATGCCGGTTTTGTCTGACACCGAAATCAGGGCAGTGAGTTGAGCCATGTGGGGCCTAGGGTTGGATTGAAAAACGAGTTACTTGATGAGCTTGTGGTCCAGCAGCTTGCGGCGCAGGGTATTGCGGTTGATGCCCAGCCATTCGGCGGCCTTGCTTTGGTTGCCTTCGGCTTGGCGCATTACCACTTCGAGCAGTGGCTTCTCTACCGTCAGGATCACCATGTCGTGCAGGGAGTGGGGTTCGGAGCCGTGCAGGTCGGCGAAATATTGGTCCAGCGTTTCGCGGACGCATTCTTCAATGCTTTTTTTGCTCATGGTGTCGGTCAGAGGGCGGCAGGGCTCAGGCCTTCAGTTCAAGGTCGTCGTGGTGGGCGGCATGGGCCACAGGCAGCCTGAGGTGCTGCTGGGCCAACTGTGCAAAGTAGTCGCTGACGGCCTGCCACTGGCGTTGGCTGTCATCCAAAAGATTCATGGTTTGCCGAAAGGCTTCGCCGCCGGGTAGGCCGCTGACGGCCCAGCCAATGTGCTTGCGGGCGCTGCGCACGCCGGCGTCTTCGCCGTAGAGGCTGTAATGGTCGAGCAAATGCTCGGTCAGCCAGTGATGCACATCACGGGTGAAGGGCGCGGGGCGCAGCTCACCATGGGCCAGGTAGTGCGCAATGTCGCCAAAAATCCAGGGCTGGCCCTGGGCGGCGCGGCCGATCATCACGGCATCCGCGCCGGTGGCCTGCAGCACCTCAGCCGCCTTTTGCGGCGAGTCGATGTCGCCATTGGCGACCACCGGGATGCGCAGCGCGGCTTTGACGGCGGCGATAGTGTCGTACTCGGCGTGCCCCTTGTAGCCTTGCTCGCGCGTGCGGCCATGCACGGTCACCATGGCCACTCCGGCGCTCTCGGCGGCGAGGGCAATGCGCTGGGCATTGCGCTCGCTCGCGCACCAGCCGGTGCGCATCTTCAGTGTGACCGGCACTTGGCGTGGTGCGCAAGCGGCCACCACGGCTTCAACGATGGCCAGGGCGCCCAACTCGTCGCGCATCAAGGCCGAGCCTGCCCATTTGTTGCACACCTTTTTGGCGGGGCAGCCCATATTGATGTCGATGATCTGCGCGCCACGGTCGATGTTGTAGGCCGCCGCCTCGGCCATCATGGCGGCGTCGGTGCCTGCAATCTGTACCGCAATGGGGCCGGGCTCGCCTTCATGGTTGGCGCGGCGCGAAGTTTTCAGCGAATTCCAGAGGTCTTTGCGCGAGGTCACCATCTCGCTGACCGCATAGCCCGCACCCAGCCGCTTACAGAGTTGCCGAAACGGGCGGTCCGTGACCCCGGCCATCGGGGCGACGAACAGCCGATTCGGCAGTGCGTAGGGGCCGATGTGCATGGTGGTGGGAGGCAGAGACTGCTGAAAAAGGAGGCAGAAGTATAGCTGCCGCCGCTCGCCTTGGGCCTGCGCGCCGGGGCCACAATCTCGACCATGGACGCATGGTTGACGCCTTTGTTGGAGACGCTGGCATTGCCCTCGGTGGGCTTGCCGGCGGTGTTTTTGATTTCGCTGTTGTCTGCCACGCTGCTGCCGCTGGGCTCTGAGCCGGCTGTGATGGCCTTGGTGTCGCTGGACCCCGGCCTGTTTTGGCCCACCATCGCGGTGGCCACCGCAGGCAACACCTTGGGGGGCGCAGTCAGTTGGTGGATGGGGCGTGGGGCCGAAGCCTTGTATGAGCGCGCCTATGAAAAGGTGCGCCATCGATCACCCCATGAGCTGCGGGCCTTGGCTTGGCTCAAACGTTTTGGCCCGAAGGCCTGCCTAATGAGTTGGTTGCCATTGGTGGGCGACCCACTGTGTGCGCTGGCCGGTTGGTTGCGCTTAGATTTTTGGCCCTGTGTGCTTTATATGGCCATCGGAAAATTCATTCGCTTTGTGATCTACACCGCAGTGCTTTTGTGGTGGTTTCCCGGCTTGTCCGCAGCAGCCTGAAAGCCCGTAGCTAACGCTGTAAGTACACGCCACAAGAGAGATATCCCGGTATAGTCGCGCCCACTTGTCAGCTTACCAAGAAGTTGTAGATGCCTGCCCACACCCCTGCCTATGACGCGCTGACGCGCACCTATCGTCAGATTCACCACTTCTCGCACCTGCAGAGCATCGTCTCTTGGGACACGGCGGTGAACATGCCGCCCCAAGGCAATGACGCCCGTGCCGGCGCCATGAGCGAGATGGCCAGGTTGCTGCATAGGCTGCGCACCGACCCTGCCTTGGCGCAGCACCTGGCGCAAGTGCAGGCCGAAGCGCTGGACGACACCCAACGCGCCAACTTGCGCGAGATCCGCCGCGACTGGGCCATGAGCAACAGCCTGCCTGAGCGTTTGGTTGAGCAGCGCTCTCTGGCTACAGCGAGATGCGAGCATGCGTGGCGTAGCCAACGCCCTGCTAACGATTGGGCGGGCTTTGTGCCCAACCTCAAGGCTGTGTTGGCTGTGGCCCGCGAAGAGGCGCAACTGCTGTCCGAGCGCAGTGGCTTGGCGCCCTATGACGCGCTGATGGATCTGTACGAGCCTGGTATGCGCGCCAGCACCGTCGAGGCGGTGTTTGGCGATGTGCGCCAATGGCTGCCCGGCTTGATCCAGCAGGTGATGGCCCGGCAAGCCCAGGAGACGGTGGTCTCGCCTCAGGGGCCGTATCCCATTGCCGCGCAAAAGGGCCTGTGTGAGCAGGTGATGCGTCTGCTGCAGTTCAACTTTGAGGCCGGCCGCTTGGATGTCTCCACTCACCCCTTCTCGGGTGGCGTGCCCGAAGACGTGCGCATGACCACGCGCTTCAAGGACGATGACTTCCTGCAAAGCCTGCTGGCCACCATCCACGAGACGGGCCATGGGCGCTACGAGCAAAACCTGCCGCGTGAATGGCTGGGCCAGCCGGTGTCTTGGGCCCGCTCTATGGCCTTGCATGAAAGCCAGAGCTTGTCGTTTGAAATGCAGTTGGGCAGCCACCCAGGCTTTGCGGGCCTGCTGTCACCCTTGGTGGCCCAGGCCTTTGGCGACCAGCCTGCGTTTGAGGCGGGCAACTTGCACCGTCTGATGACGCGAGTGAAACCGGGCTTGATCCGCGTGGATGCCGA
This sequence comes from Ideonella sp., assembly GCA_034520165.1. Taxonomy (GTDB): domain Bacteria; phylum Pseudomonadota; class Gammaproteobacteria; order Burkholderiales; family Burkholderiaceae_C; genus Ideonella. The sequence continues at coordinate 1,375 of JAXHNT010000087.1, read as the reverse complement.
CGAGGTCACCTACCCGGCCCATGTGATCTTGCGCTTTGAGATCGAGCGTGCCTTGATCAGCGGCGACGCCGAGGTCGAAGACATCCCCGCGATGTGGGATGCCTTGATGCTGGAGTTGCTGGGCCAGGACACCCGCGGTGACTTCCGCAACGGCCCCATGCAAGACGTGCACTGGCCCGAGGGCATGTTTGGCTACTTCCCCTGCTATTCGCTGGGGGCCATGTACGCGGCGCAGTGGTTTGCTGCTATTCGTCACGCCCACCCGGACCTGGACGCCCGCATCGCGCGAGGTGATCTGAGCGTGGTGTTCGACTGGCTGCGCGAAAACATCTGGCTCCAAGCCAGCCGTTGGACCACCGACGAGCTGGCCGTGCGAGCCAGCGGCGAGACCCTCAACCCCGCCCACTTCCGCCGCCATTTGGTGACGCGCTACCTGGGCTGATCTCCGCCAGCCGCCCAGCAAAAAGGCCACCGCATGCGGTGGCCTTTTGTGTTGGTGGCTGCGCTTCAGCGTCAGGCAGCAGTAGCCGGAGTGGCGCTAGCGGCCGCCTTCTTGCCCGGTGCACGCTTGACCGCAGGCTTTGCGGCGGCTTTGGCGGCAGGCTTCACTGCCTTTTTGGCAGGGGCGGCGGCCTTCACGGGCTTGGCTGCGGGTTTTGCAGCAGGTTTGACAGCAGGCTTAGCCGCTGCGGCCCTCTTGGCAGCGGGCTTCTTGGGGGCTTCAACCTTGCCACCCAGCTTGGCCACGGCGGCGCTCAGGGCATCCACCTTGGCGTGCAGCTCGGCCAGGTCTTGGCCATTGGGCACGCCCAACTTAGCCAGGGCCTTGGCGGTGCGGCTCTCGAAAATGCCTTCGAGCTTGTCCCAGGAGGCACCTGCCTTGTTCGTGACTTCACCGGCCATGGCGCTCATCTTGCCGGTGACGTCGCCCAGGCGGTCTTCAGCCACGCTTTGGGTCTTGCGCTGCAGGTTCACGCCTTCTTTGACCAAGGCTTCAAAGACTTTGCCGCCTTCTTCTTGCGCCTTGGCAAAGGCGCCCATGCCAGCCAACCAGATTTGCTGGGCCGAAGCCTTGACGGCGCCTGCCAAACGGCTGTCAATGCCATCCAACATGCCGGCGGGGGCAGAGGCCTTTTGCTCAGCCATTTTCTTCAGCTTCTTGACCATGATGAATTTCCTCTCAAGTGGTGATCTGGTGGAGATGCCTGATGGCAACTCGCGTGAATGCAGTGTAGGAGCGCGCGCCTGGGGACTACATCCTAATTCCCTAGAGTGAGCCATCTATCTGGGGTAAGCGCGCACAAAAAGCCACGGGGCGCAGGCTGACAATCTGCTGCATCCATTGATTCAACGGGTTTGGAGACTGGCATGCAAT
>JAXHNT010000081.1:0-14680 GCA_034520165.1 Ideonella sp. | reverse complement strand
GCCAGCTTGGCGCCTCAGGCCATGAAGACAACTTGGGCCTGCGTGTGGGCAACACCTACGAAAAGCTATCCCTCGGCTACATCGCGCCCAAGGTGAGCGAGGTCTCTTGGCCGCTGCCCTCGAAGCCGGCAAAAGCCGTGACAATCATGCTGGACGCGAAATCAGATGGAGCCGCCAGTCGCAACCAGCGTCACCAGGCACGGCACCGCTGATCACCCTGCCAAGCGCTGACAAGTTCGACCCCACGCCTGAACCTCAACAGCAAGCTGGAGCCATCGGTGGTGTTTGAAGAGCAAACGGCCAGCCTGCGCTGGACGCGCGCCAGTTGAGCGCCAGGTGGCAGCTCACGGCCCATGCCGCCAGCCAGCACCTGCACGCCGACGACCGCCTGGCCTTTCTAGTCGGCTCCGCAACGCCGGAAGACGCCTACGACCGCTTCTGCAACGACGGCAGCTTCGACCTCTACGACTCCTGAAGTGAGGGCGAGCTCGCCGCACCCCAAGCCGCGCTGACCCTGGAGGAGCAGCACCCGCACTGGCACGCTGCGAGAGCCACCTCTCCACCACGGCGTGCAATCGGGCCAGCTGCCAGGCGGTTCCCAGCGCCAGGCCTACAACTGGGCTGGCGTGGGCCAGGTCGATGGCAGCGTCCAAGCATCCGCCGCCCCCGAGCTGACGGATGAAAACACCCAGCGTAGCGAGCGCAGCCTGAGTGGCATCTGCGCGACCGCATCGTCTTCGACGCCGAGTGGAGCCTCTGGCTGGGCCTGCGCCGCCAGCCAGCTCGGTACACCCAGCAGCGTGCGCACCGACAACGGCCGCCCCACCCGCTACGAGCAAAGCTTTGCCACCCCGTGGCTGGGCGCGACCTGGCAGTTCAGCCCCGAGACCATGGCCTACGCCAGTTGGGGACAAGGAGTGGAAACCGATGTGGCCCCTAACACGCCCCCCGCTATCCCAACGCGGGTGAGCCGCTGCCTGCGCTGAAGAGCGACCAGGTTGAAGTGGGCCTCAAGCACAGCAACAAAACGCTGGGCTGGGGCGTCACCCTGTTTGACATTCAGAAGCCGATGGCGGCTTCCGACCTCTCCGCGGCGCCTGCGACATCGACAACAGTTGCACCCGCCCCCCTGACGGCAGCGCCCGCCAAAATCGCGGCCTGGAAGCCCAGGCCGACACCCGCTGGGGCGCATGGAGCTTGAGGGACAGTGCCCTGAGGCTGCAAGCGCGGCGCGAAGGGCAGCGCCACCGCCAGCGTCAACGGCCTGGTGCCCGACAACGTGGCCCAGCGCGGCCTGCGCCTGATGGCCGCGCACCCGCTCCGCCGCACCACCCTGGCCTGACCCTGCAAGCCCCGCTTTCTGACGAAGGCGCGCTATGTGCTTCACCCGACAACAGCCTGCAAGTCGCGTCGTGGACCACCACCAGCCTGTCGGCCGCGCTATGGCCTGAAGAAGGCGGGTGAGGCCGAGTGGCTGCTGCGCGCCGGTGTGGACAATGTCCTCGACCGCCGCCCCTGGCAAGAAAACCCTTACCAGTACGGCCACAGCTACCTCTACCCCCTGGCGCCGCGCACCTGGCGGGCCTCTTTGCAGGTCAATTTGCCGGCCAGATCGGCCAGGCGCCTTTATTTTCTGCCTATAATGCTGAGGCTTCACTTCCCCGATAGCTCAGTTGGTTAGAGCGCCGGACTGTTAATCCGTAGGTCCAAGGTTCAAGTCCGGGTCGGGGAGCCAAATTTGTGATTCACCCGTGTGAAGTTCTACCGATCAATTCCTCGATAGCTCAGTCGGTAGAGCGCCGGACTGTTAATCCGTAGGTCCCTGGTTCGAGCCCAGGTCGAGGAGCCAATTCAAGCAAAAGTCAGCCGGAGCATTCCCGCTGACTTTTGTACTTTTTGGCGGTACACACTCGGCGCCACCGGGCCGCTGTGGGTAAGCGTTTATCGTTACGATCTCCTTGCCTACTCACTCTCACGCTCAGTCAGTCATGAACCTCCTACTCTTTATCGGCGGCTTGGTGTTCTTGGTCCTGGGTGCCAACGCGCTCGTCAGAGGAGCCTCCAAGCTGGCACTGTCGTTTGGCATCAGCCCGCTGGTTGTCGGCCTGACCATTGTGGCGTTTGGCACCAGCGCCCCGGAACTGGCGGTGAGTGTGGGCGCCGTGATGGACGGCAAGACAGACCTCGCCGTGGGCAATGTGGTGGGCAGCAATATCTTCAATGTGCTGTTCATCCTGGGGGCCAGTGCCCTCATCGTGCCCTTGGTGGTCCACGTGCAGTTGATCCGCCAAGAAGTGCCCATCATGGTTGGTGCGGGCCTGCTGCTGGCGGTCACCGCCTTGGACGGCAACATCTCCTTGTTTGACGGCGCATTGCTCAGTGGCTTGATGATCGCCTATACCGTCTTCTTGATTGTTCAATCGCGGCGGGAAAGCGCCGAGACGGCCAGTGAGTTTGAGGCTGAACTGCAACCCGCAGCCGCCGGCGCCTGGGACAAGCACTGGGCCGTACAGCTCACGCTGATCGCTGTCGGTCTAGCGGCTTTGGTATTGGGGTCCGACTGGATGGTGACGGCGGCGGTCAGCTTTGCCAAGTCGCTGGGGGTCAGCGACTTGGTCATCGGCCTGACCATCGTCGCCGCTGGCACCAGTCTGCCCGAGGTGGCAGCCAGCCTTGCAGCGGCCTTCAAGGGCGAACGTGACATTGCCGTGGGCAATGTGGTGGGCAGCAGCACCTTCAATATCCTCGGGGTCGTTGGCTTCTCCGGGCTGACCGCAGGCAGTATGGGCAGCGGCTTGGTCATCCCAACGGCGGTGCTGAGTTTTGACCTGTGGGTGATGCTGGCCGTGATGCTGGCCTGCTTGCCCGTGTTCATCAGTGGCTGTGAGATCGCCCGCTGGGAAGGCGGCCTCTTCTTGGGTGGCTATGTCGCTTATGTGGCCTATCTGATCATGGCCGCACAGCAGCACGCTGCTTTGCCCACCTTCTCCTCGGCCATGCTGAGCTTTGTGGCTCCGCTCTTGGTGGTGACCTTGATCGTCACTTTGTTCATGCGGCGCAAAGGCGGGCCTGATTAAGGTCCGCCTGCAGTCAGACCGATTCTGCCGTGGGCAGCAGCAGCGTAGCCGTCGCGCCCTGCCCAGGCGTGCTGCTCAAGCGAAGCTCGCCGCCCAGCAGCTTCATCACGTCCTGCGCCAGGCTCAGTCCTAGGCCTGCGCCGGGCACGTGGCCACTTTTGTCGGCCCGCCAGAAGCGCTCACAGGCCTGGGCGAGTTGCTCTTCATTCATGCCTATGCCTTGGTCGCAAACGCTCACGCAGGTGTGTTGGCCCATCGCGGGCAGGCCCACCAGCGCGAGGCGGATCGTCACAGGGCTAGGCGCCGATGAATACTTGTAGGCATTCGACAGCAGATTGCGCAGGACCTGCTTGACCTCGGTCGGATCGGTCCGGACCAACCACGGGCCTTGATCCACCGCCAGCACCGGGGCGTAGCGGTCGGTGGGCACAGGGTAGTCGCTGATCACCTCACTGACCAGAGCGTGCAGGTCGACCGGCTCCAGCTCGAACGGCTGGCCGCCACGCGCATCAATGCGCGCCATGTCCAGCAGCTCGTTCACGATGGTCATCAACACCTCACACTGGCGATAAATGGTCGCCAGCATCTTCTTTTGCCGCTCGGGCGGCATGTCGTAGTTCAGCAGCAGCTCGGTGTAGCCATAAACGCTGGCCAAGGGCGTGCGCAGCTCGTGCGCTGCGGCGGTCAGGAAGTCTGACTTGATCTGCTCAGCCTCCAGCTCAGCCGTCACATCGCGCACGCGCAGCAAATGGGTGCTCTCGGCCACTTCGCCTTCACTGCTAACCCCCGTCGCTGTAACGGCTTGATGCCACGAGAACTCCACCGTACGCCCCGGTGAAGCCGCCACCCCCGTCTGCACCGAGCCCTGCTGCAAGGTGGCTTCATCCAGGCGCAGGTCGGCCTGAGAACTGAGCTGGCTCAGCGCCTTCAGCACCGCCTGGAGGGTTTGGCCCATGGCGGCTTGAACATCCAGGCCCGTCAAACGCCCCACGGCGTCGCTAGAGAAGCGCAATCGAAAGTCCTCATCAAAGGACAAAAAGCCATCAGGACTGATGGCGGCGATCGCACCCAGTTCCTCTTGACGGCGGCGGATATCCGCCTGGATGTGCTTGCTGTCGTCGATGTCGTGCATGGAGCCTGCGATCCGGCTGTGCTGCGCACTGCTGTCGCGAAACACCTTGCCCAAGAGCTTGAACCAGCGATACGTTCCGCTCTTCGTTTTCAGGCGGCACTCCACATTCAAATGCGGCGCATCATCCAGTGCGCCGCCCAAGGCCTCGAAGTAGGCGCCTTGGTCTTCTTCATGCACGAGCGTGTCGAACACCGCCAAGTCAGCGGCTATCTCGCCTGGGCTGAAACCCAACATGCGATAGAACTGGGGCGACCACCACATCGTCTGACTGTGCGTATCCAGCCAATCCCACAAGGCTTGACTGCCTCCTTCCAGCGCCAGATCCAGACGCTCCTGGCTGCGCTTCAGGTCATCAATGTCTTGCAGCGAACCTGCCATACGCCGATGCTCACCCTGTTCATCTCGCAAGACTTTGGCGCGCGATCGAAACCATCGATAGCCGCCGGCCTTGGTCAACAGGCGGAACTCAACGTTGTATTCGGCCCGGCCCTCCAGCGCTCGGGACAAAGCGCTGAAGGTGGCTTCTTGGTCATCCGGGTGCAGCAAGCTGTCAAAGCTCACCAGGCTGGATTCAATCTCGGCCAGCTCATAGCCCAGCAGGCCCACAAACTCGGGCGACCACCACATGTCCTGGCTGTGCGTGTCCAGCCAGTCCCAGAGTCCGTCATGGCCTCCCTCCAGCGCAATGCGCAGCCGATCATTGCTCTCTGTCAAGCGCTCCTGAGCCGCGCGCTCCTGCGTCATGTCGCTGGCAATGAACATCATGGGCGCAGCAGCGTCAAGGACTGGCCGCCAACACGACACCTCCATCCACAAGGGGGGGTGCCCCGGCCGCTCAAAGGTGAGGAGACCACAAGCCGTGCTCATGGCACCGCCCTGAAACAGGCTCTCCCATACGGCGTGAGACTGCCACTCCTTCACCCACGCTCTGGCATCACAGCCGATCAAGTTCGGGAGCTCATCATCAAAGGCACGCGCGAAAGCGGCATTGGCCCACACCAAGCAACCCTTTGTATCGACCGCAAACACAGGCAGATGCCAATGCTCGGTGAACTGCAAGCCCACAGGCGATGCCGCGAGCACGACCTCGATGGGTGCGCGATCCGTCATCCTGGCCCTCAACTCACTTCGATGCTCATAAGTAGTGGGATTTCGGCCGATCCCAGGGGCTTGTGTAGGGCCCTCGGACAGATCTCTGGGCGCGGCCAAAGGCGATGCCAGGGGAGCACGCGTCTGAAATTCTTCAACATACCGGCGGATGCCACAGAATGCTCACCACCGGCTGGATGCCGGCAAACCAAGAATGTCAGCCTGAACGTCGTGCTCGCTTAAGCAGATCCTCCTTTGACCGATACGCACCCATGAACATTGGTGGAGTCTTACAACTGCTGCGCGGCTTGGCGGTAGCGGGCCTGCTGATCGCTGCAGGAGCGACACCACTGCGCGCGGCACCCGACCCCCTTGACCACGACATCGAGCGCTTGCTGAGTCTGCCAGCGGCACAGGACCCGCGTGTCGTGCGCGGCTTGGAAGCCTTGCTAGCCCAGGCCGAACCGCCCACCCAGCCCAAACTCCTGATGTTCCTAGGCCTGATGCAAGCCAGCCGCTCCGACAGATCAGCCGCCCAGGCCTACATCGAGCGCTTGCAAGGCATGGGCACGCCAGAGGCCAAGATTGCCCTAGCCGTCCTTCGTGCCGCGATGGAGCCCCACGCCGAAGCCGCAAAGAGGTGGCTGCTGGAGGCGCAGCGCGACCTGTCCCCTGCCGTCGGCGACTTAGTTCGGTTTCGGCTGCTGAATGACCTCAGCTTCGTTCATGAGGAGACGGGCCGGCTCGATGAAGCCGTGCGCTCGCGACTGCAGGCCATTGAGACGGCCGACCGAATGGGCAATGTACGTCGTGGCGCGCTGACGCGCGGCGCCTTGGCCTGGACCTACATGAACATGCACCAGCTGTCGGCAGCGCATGAAGTTGTCGGGCGCGCACTCAAGCAGGCCCGCACACTCAACAACAGTGAAGTACTGGCACAAACGCTCAATAATCAAGCCTTCATCGAAGCGGAGTCTGGCCGTCCAGCCGAAGGGCTGAAGGCCATGAACGAAGCTATCGCCTTGGTGGAGCAGTCGGGGGATCGATCCTCACTGGCGCTGTTTCTTGCCAACGCTGCGGACTTCAGCCTCAAGAGCAATGACCCCAACACCGCCATCCGACTCTCAGAGAGAGCACTGCACATGGGGCGCGAGCTGGCGGACCAGCCTGTCATTGGGGTGGCACTGGCCAACCGCGCAATGGCCAAGATCATGCTTAAACAGTTTGAGTCCGGCAAAGCAGACCTCGCGGAAGCCACCAAATTGGATGATGAACTGGGGCAGCTCCACCAAAAGGTCTCGCGGCTACAGGAGGCCGCAGGCTACCTAGAGGGCGCTGGAGATTTGCCCGGCGCCCTGACGCTTTACCTGGAGCACCGGCCCTTGGCCGACCGGCTCTTTAAAGACAAACAGCAGCAAGTCATCTTGGAGTTGCAGGCAGATTTTGAGCGCAGCGAGCGACAGCGAGAGCTGCGCTTGCTGCATGAAGAAGCCGCGTTGCAAGCGGCCAGCCTTGAAGGAGAAAAACTGCAAGAGCGCACCTGGTTGGCCATTGCAAACGCTGCGACGATGACGCTGGGATTGCTGATTTGGCTTTGGCGTCAAACGCGCCAGGCCAATCAGCAACTGGCCCAGATCAACGCCCAACTCCTGGTGCAGAGCGAGTGCGACCCGCTGACCGGCTTGGCAAATCGCCGCCGCATGGCACAGATCATGGTCGAGCGCCACAGCGATGGCCGCTGGCACGGCTGCCTGATGCTGATTGACTTGGACCACTTCAAGCGCATCAACGACCGATATGGGCATGCGGCAGGCGATGCTGTGTTGTTGGAGGTCAGTCGACGCCTGACAGCAAGCGTGGACGCGGCAGACCTGGTGGTGCGTTGGGGCGGTGAAGAATTTTTGATTGCAGCCCATGCTGCCAGCACTGAAGACGCGGAGCGCCTGGCCCAACGCGTGCTCGACAGCCTCTGCCAAGCGCCGGTCCGCCATGAGCAACAGTCTATCCCCGTCACGGCCTCCATCGGCTACGCCTGTTTCCCCATGGGCCCCAACCTGCTGACATTGCCCTGGGAGCGCGCCATAGACTTGGTGGACACGGCACTCTACTTAGCGAAGGCTCACGGCCGAAACCGAGCCTATGGCGTACACACCCGAGACATCACCCGCGAAGCCGACCTCCTCGCCGTGGCATCCTCACTCGAAGAAGCTTGGCGCAGCGGGCGAATCGACCTGCAATTGCGGCAAGGTGGCACCGCAGCACACCCCAATGAGGCTGCCGCATGAAGCCGCTCATACTCTGGCTCGTGCTGCTCAGCTGGACGGGCCCGCTGTGGGCGAGCTCACTGGCAGAAACCCTGGACAAGCTGGAGCGCCAAGGCCGTGAAGCCCCAGGCCCAGCGCTGCGTGCCCTGGACCTCCTGCCGCTGACGACCCCCAAGGACGCGCTGCAACGCCGCATCTCCCAAGGCTTGATCTATGCAGCCAATGGGCGTGCCGACGAGGCCCGCTCGGCGGCCGAAGCCTTGCGACAAAGCGACCCCGCCCTGCATGGCGATACCGGCTTGGTGGCCGCTGACCTGGTGCTGGCCCAACTGGCGCAGGTTGAAGCCAAGCCTGATCGGGCGGCCAGCCATGCCCAGGCAGGCTTGGCGCGCATAGACGCCCCTTGCGCCGCGCACGGACCCGCCTGTGATTGGCGCCGCCAATGGCAGTTGCAAATGCTGGCCAGCGGCGCAGCGCACGCACGCGGCCTTGAGGACGAAGCCCAGCGCATGGCGCAAGAGGCGCTGATCACAGCCAAGGCTGGCAAGGATGCCTACCGCCAGACCGTCTCGACGGTGGCGCTGGCGGCCCAGTACATTCGAGCAGGCCAGTTGGACCCAGCCGATCAGATGCTGCGTCAGGCCCGCGAGATGGCCGAACAGGCCCGTGAGCCGACCCTAAAGGTTAGCGTCCTGATGGTCACGGCCGAGCTGCAGGATGCACGCCACGACCACATCGGCGTGCGCGCCCACTTGAGAGAAGGCCTGGCCCTGGCTCAGGCTGCACAACTCACCCGTCAAGCCACCAGCATCCTGATCAACCTCTCGCATCTGGAGTTGAAGGTGGGCCGCCCCGCCCAGGCCATTCGTGCGCTGGAACAAGCCCAACACAAATCCACAGCGCTCAACGATCGTCGAGTCGACGCGACCATCCAGCACAACCTGGGTTTAGCCAAGTTGGCCATGGGCCAAACCGCCGCCGGGAAACGAGACATCGAGGCCGGGCTGACCTTGTGGGAGGGCTCGGGGGCCCGCCAGGAGTTGGCCGCTTCACTGCAAGAATACAGCGAGGCTCTGGCCCGTGCTGGTGATACCGCAGGCGCATTGGCTGCTTATCACCGCGAGCGCAAGCTCAAAAACGAAGCCTTGCTGGCGGATCGCGAGGCCTCGCTGGCCGCCTTGCAGAGCCGCTTCAACAAAGACGCTCAAAAGCGTGAGATCGAACTCCAAGTCCGCGAGAACGCCGTGCGCCAGGCTCAGTTGGACAACCATCAAGCTCGCCAGCGATTGTGGGCATGGTTGGCCGTGGTCTCGCTGCTGGTCATGGTCATTCTGATGCTACTGCTGCGGCGCATGTGGCGCACGCAAAAATTGTTGCGTCACCGCCAAGACGATCTTCGCGTGCAAAGCGAGCAGGACAGCCTGACGGGCTTGGCCAACCGCCGTAGCCTGCACCGCAGCATCCAGGCCGCGCAAGGCTCGAAGGGAGAGTATCAAGGGGGTCTGCTGTTGATTGACTTGGACCACTTCAAGCACATCAATGACGAGCACGGCCATGGTGCCGGCGACGGGGTGCTGCAAGAAGTCGCAAAGCGCCTGAAGGGTTTGCTTGGCCCGTCCGATGTGGTGGGTCGCTGGGGTGGCGAGGAGTTCGCCATTCACTTGCCCCAGGCCTCGCCCGAGCGGACCGCCGACGTGGCGCAAGCAGTGCTGATGGCCATTGGTGAGAGACCCGTCATGCTGCCCTCTGTGTCGCTGCGTGTCACGGCCTCGATAGGCTTTGGCACTTACCCCTTGCCCGCAGCGGCGCTGCAGGTGGCCTGGGAGCAAGCGCTGAACCTGGCCGACATGGCGCTCTACATGGCCAAGAGCCAAGGGCGGAATCAAGCACTGGGGCTGCTGGCGGTCAATGCTGATAGCCCCGAAGCACTGGCGGTGATCGAGGCCGACTTTGAAACGGCCACCCGTCACGGTCGAGCCAAGCTGCAGGTGCTGGTAGGTCCGGCACGGCACAATCAAGACCATGCCCGCCTGGAACCCTCGCCTGTTCATGCTGAGCTCAGCCACCCTGTGCGCCCTGAGCCTGCCGGTGTGCGTGGTCAAGGCCCAACTGCCCACCACGACGGAGTTGAACCAGGCCAATCAAGCCGAACTTGAACAAGTCGTGGGCCTCGGCCCGCAGATGGTAGAGCGCGTGCTGCAGGCCAGGCGCGAAGGGCTGTTTCTGAGCTGGTCAGACGCCCAAAGAAGGGTCAAGGGCCTGGGTCATGCCAGCGCCAAACGGCTGTCTGCCAATGGACTGCGGATCAACGGCCTGGCCTGGGAAGCTCCTAGGCTGCCGCCTCCGAAGTAAGGCCCGCCGCGTAAGGTGCCTGCGTCTGCCCGGAGCCAGGCAGCGCTTCAGGCCAAGCAAAGAAGCGCAAAACCTCTTCGCGACGTGCCAAGGTATCGGCCTCGCCCAGCGCCATCAGCTCACAGGTGTAGTCCGACTCAAACAGCAAATAGCTGGCCAGTGCCGCACCACGGGCGGTCTGGCCCTGCCCATTCACCCCCACCCCCCGCAACAGCGCGCGGATGGGCGTGGGCAAGGCATTGAGGTGGCGAGCGGCGATATCGTCCAAGCGCTGAGTCGGCGCGATCACCAACACATCAATGGGCCGTAAATGCGTATGGGTACGCGCCTCGGGCGGCAAGAGCCGCAGCGTCGCGTTGATGCGCTGCAAGCGTTCAACATCCACCGCCAGGGCGTCCAGAAAAATGTTGGAGAGCGCATGGCCGGCAATCTGCGCCATATTGGGGTAATCCGTGCTGCCCACGCGCCGCCCCGGCGGCTCATGCATTCGCCCTGCCCCCACCACCAAAACACGCTCGGCCCCCAAATGAACGGCAGGCGAGATGGGCGCGGCCTGACGCATGGAGCCATCGCCAAACCACTCTTGCTCGCCCAAAAGCGGCAGGCGGGTGGCTGGAAACACAAACGGGATGGCCGCAGACGCCAGCAGGTGCTCGACGCTGATGCGGCTGTGCACCGCCATGCGCTGCGAGCGCACCCAATGCTCGGCCGGCTCGGCGGCGTCGTAAAAGGTCACGTGCTGGCCACTGCTGTAGCTCGATGCACTCACCGCCAAAGCCTTCAAGTGCCCCTGGGCAATCAGTTGCGGCACACGCTCTACAGCCACCAGTTGACTCAACAGGCTGGCCAGCGGGCTGTTGTCCAAGAGTGAGCGAGCCTTGAGCTTGCGCCAGCGGGCAATCACCCAGCCAATCGACATCATGGTCAGCCAACTGGCGCCGCTGCGGATCACGCCAATCGAGTCCGCCCGATACACCTGGTCGGCATGGAACTGCGCCCACACCTCCACCAGCTTGCTCACCGCCAAATCAAAATCATCGGCACAACCGGCCAAGGCTGCTGCGTTAATGGCCCCGGCCGAGGTGCCGGCAATCACCGGAAACGGGTTGCCCGCAGGGGCCACACAGCTTTTTCGGATGTCTCGAAGCGCCTTCAACACCCCCACTTGGTAGGCCGCACGCGCACCGCCCCCCGTGAGGATCAGGCCGGTTTGCGGAAGGTGGGTCATGATCGATCCAGTCTAAGGGCCTGCGGGCGCAGTCGGGTGCTCAAAAAGGCCGGGCATCACCGGGCATCTCGGTGTCCAGACGGTAAAGTCAATCTCTCATGGTCGTCCCAGCCTCCCCATCCTTACACCCCCCCGGCCTGTTGGTGTTGCACGGCAATCGCCTGGAGTGGTTGGCCGACGCCGTCGCTCATTGGCTGGCCGCGCACCCCCTACCGCCCTTGGCGCCCGAGATCATGCTGGTGCCCTCCAACGGCATGGCCGAATGGCTCAAGATGAACCTGGCTCAGCGCTGGGGCGTGTGTGCGGCCTCGCAGGTGGAGCTGCCCGCCCGCTTCATCTGGCGGCTCTACCGCCAAGTGCTCGGCGCCCACACCGTGCCCTTTGAATCAGCGCTCGACAAAGCTCCGCTGACCTGGCGCCTGATGCAAGGCTTGGCCGCCTGGGCCGATGAAGACGCCTTTGCGCCACTGGCTGCCTATCTGGGCCAAGGCGCGCAAGCCGCCACCCGCCGCTGGCAATTGGCGCAGACCTTGGCTGACCTGTTCGATCAGTACCAGATGTACCGCGTCGATTGGCTGAACGATTGGGCGGCCGGGCGCGATCTGCTGCAAAAGCCCCAAGGCAGCAGCAGCCCGCTGCCTGAGGACCAAGCCTGGCAGGCTGAGCTGTGGCGCCGGGTGTTGGGCACGGTCACCGAGCTGGCTGACCAACACGGCCTGCGCCCCGAGGTGCACCGCCGCGCCATTGCGGCCCTGCGCGGCAGCGAGCCCACCGCCCAGTCGCTGCCGAGCCGCGTGCTGCTGTTTGGTACCACCCACCTGCCCGCCAGCACGCTCGACCTCTTGGCGGCGCTGGCCACCCGCATCCCGGTGATGCTGGCCCTGCCCAACCCATGCAGCGTCTACTGGGGGGACATCATCGACGGCCGCGAGCTGCTGCGCGCCACGGCCAAACGCCACCAGCGCAGCGCCTCCGATCTCAGCGCCGTGCCGCTGGAGCAGATGCATGCCCACGCTCACCCGCTGCTGGCCGCCTGGGGCCGCCAAGCGCGCGACCTGGTACGGCAACTGGATGCCTTTGATGAGTCGCAGCGGCTGCAGGCTGCTCTCGATGTGCCGCGCATCGACCTCTTCGACGACAGCCCCGCCGACAGCTTGCCCTTGCTGGGCCAAGTCCAGGCCCACATCCGCGACCTGCGCCCGCTGCACGAGCACCCCAGCGTGACGCTGGCGGACGCGGACCAAAGCATCGTGTTCCGGCGCTGCCACAGCCTGGTGCGCGAGCTGGAGGTGCTGCAAGACCACCTGCTGAGCCTGATGGCCATGCCCGGCAGCGAACCGCTGCACCCGCGCGACATGGTAGTGATGGTGCCCGACATCGCGGCCGCCGCCCCGGCCATCCGCGCCGTGTTCGGCGCCGTGCCACGCCACATTCACGCACTTTGACATTGCCGACCTCTCCAGCCGCGACACCAGCCCGCTGCTGGCCGCACTCGACTGGCTGCTGCGCCTGCCGCAACAGCGCTGCACCCTGTCTGAGCTGCGCGACCTGCTGGACGTGCCCGCGCTGCGCCAACGCTTTGGCCTGCCCGAGGACGGCCTTTTCCGCCTGCACGCCTGGATGGAAGGCGCTGCCTGGCGCTGGGGCCTGGACGCCACCCACCGCGCCAGCCTGGGCCTGGGCGCCAGCGGCGACACCACCTCGGGCCTGTGGGCGCTGCGCCGCATGCTGCTGGGCTTCATGAATGGGCCGCGCGGCGAGAGCGAGTTTGCAGGCATCGCCCCCTACGATGAAGTGGGTGGCTTGGACGCCGAGCTGGCCGGCAGCCTGGCCCTGCTGCTGGAGCGCCTGCTGCACTGGGCGCAGGCCCTCGCCACGCCCGCCTCGCCCACAGGCTGGGCCGAGCGCTTTCGTGCCCTGCTGGCCGACTTGCTGCTGGCCCAAAGTGACGACGAACGCCAGACATTGGCTGCGCTGGACAAAGCCCTGGGTACTTGGCTGGCCCACAGCGCCGATGCGCAGTTCACCACCGAGCTGCCCCTGGACGTGGCCCGCGAGGCCTGGCTGAACGCTGTCGATGAGCCCTCGGTCAACAAGCGCTTCAAAGCCGGTGGGCTGACCTTCTGCACCCTGATGCCCATGCGCGCCATTCCCTTTGAGGTGGTGGCCCTGCTGGGCATGAACGAGGGCGACTACCCCCGCCGCGCGCCGCGCAACGACTTCGACCTGCTGGCCCTGCCCGGCATGGCCCGCCCGGGTGATCGCTCGCGCCGCGACGACGACCGGCAATTGATGCTCGACGCCCTGCTCGCCGCGCGCCGCGTGCTTTACGTCAGTTGGGCTGGCTTCAGCCCGCGCAACAACAGCGAGCAGCCGCCCTCGGTGCTGGTGGCCCAGTTGCGCGACTACCTGGCCAGCAGCTGGGGCGAAACCGCCCTGCACGCCCGCACCGTGGACCACCCGCTGCAGCCCTTCAGCCGCCGCTACTTTGAGCAAGGCAGCACCTTGCACACCTGGGCGGCGGAATGGCGTGGTGCCCACGACACTGCCCCCGCTGGCGCAGACGCTCCGCCGCCGCCCCCGCAGGCCCCCGAGGCTGCCCAGCCGCTGACCGTCAAAGACCTGGTGCGCTGGCTCAAGAACCCGGTGGCCGAGCACCTGCGCCGCAAGCTACAGGTCGTCTTGCGAGACCCCCAAGACAGCGCCGGGGATGACGAAGTCTTTGCGCTAGATGGCCTCTCACATTGGGCTTTAGGAGACGCTGCCCTGCAGCAACTGCAAGCCCCGCTGCTGGCCCTGTGCCGCGAAGGCGACAGCAGCGCAGCACAGGCCCACTTGCCCGCCTTGATGAACGCCCTGGTGCAGCGCTGGGCCCGCTCCGGCCAACTGCCGCTGGGGGCACCGGGTGAGCTGGGGCTGGCCCGGCTGCGCGCCACCTGGCAGCACACCCTGCACACCTGGCTGCAAGCCGTGCAAGCCTGGCCCACCGTCTTGGGCCCCGTCGCCCTGCACCACGCCCACGAGCAAGCCCCTTTGGACGACTGGCTCACTGGCCTGCGCAGCGAGCCTCGCTCCCCCGGCGCCACCCATTGGGTGGAGCTCACCGCCAGCAAGGTGGCGGTGCCCAGCAAGAGCTTCAAGCAGCCCGACCGGGTGCGACCCGAAAAACTGCTGAACGCCTGGGTCAGCCTGACGGCCCTGGCCGCACAGGGCCAACTGGCGGGGCTGACCCTGTGCGGCGCCGACGCCACCGTGCGCCTGGAAGCGCCCGACGCCGACAGCGCACGCGAGGTCCTGAGCCACCTGCTCTCCACCTGGGCGCTGGGCCAAACCCAGCCCTTGCCGTTGACCCTGCGTGCGGCCCTGGCCCAAGTGCAAGACGATAACGTGCAAGTAGCATTTGAAGGCAACGAGCGCCAAGCTGGCGACCTGGAGCACCCGGGGGTGGCCCGCCTCTACCCCGACCTGGACGCCCTGCTTGCCCCCGGCCAGCTTTTTGAAGACCTGGCCGAGCTGGTTTATGGCAGCAATACGTAAC
>JAXHNT010000037.1:0-5877 GCA_034520165.1 Ideonella sp. | reverse complement strand
GTTACGTATTGCTGTCTTTGGTGCGCTCGCGCACGGCTTGCCGCGCTCCAGCACGATGGGCTTCAAACCCATCTGCGCCAAGATCAGGGCCGAAAAAATGCCGCAGGGGCCAAAGCCGATGACCACCGGCCGCAGGCGCTCGCCCGGCGTGTAGAAATCGGCCGGCGCATGGCCGACGAATTGGTAGCGGGTGTCGGGGCTGGGGCGGATGTGGGCGTCGCCCTGGTGGCGCGCCAGCACAGCGGCTTCTTCGGTCACCTCGCAGTCCACCGTGTAGATCAGCACCACGGCCGTCTTCTTGCGGGCGTCGTAGGCGCGCTTGAAGACGGTGAAGCCCAGCAGGTCGGCATCGCGGGCCAGCCCTAAGCGGGCCACCACCGCAGGGCGCAGCGCGTCCTCAGGGTGGTTGAGCGGCAGGCGCAGTTCGGTGATGCGAAGCATGATGAGCGTGTGTGAAAGACAGTGGCCCGAAAATGGCAAAGCGGCCTTGTCGGTGGCACCACCTCGTCAGGTGGCTTCACACGGCAGGGCCGCTGGAGGGGGAGGCGCTGAGCGAGCAGCGCCCGGGGGAATTAACCGCCCTTCTTGGCCCGCTTGCCAGGGTTCTTCTTGCTGCGGGTGTGCGAGCCGCGCTCCAGGCTCACCTTTTGGCCGTGGCCCGCAGTGAAAGCGACGCCAGTGGGGGCAGCAGGACGGGGAGTGGCTTTGCGGTCAGCTTCGGTAACGATCTGTTTGCCCATGAATGGCTCCGTTGAACGAGAAGAAAATCAGGCGGAATGCGCCCCAGTGGCGTCATCCGTAACCCTCCATTAGGCCACAAAACTGTAACCGTGGCTCGAAAGAGCCTTGTCCAACGAGGTATGAGCCTGAACGGCCGACGTATTTCCAGCCAGAAGTGAGCCTGAAGGGGTAGCGCAGGCCCCACTGCTGTTGGCTTGATCATCCAAAGATGGTGATCAACATGGACGAAACAAAGCTGCGCACAATCCAGCAACTTCAGGACTTCGTGGACGCCACGCCCGAAGTCAAATTCACAAACGCAGCAGGTGACGACGACTCAGAGCGGTATGCCCACATCAGCCGCGTCCTCAAGCGCTTCGACTACCCTCAGCGCAACAAATCGGAGCGCGGTGTGGTGCTGGCCTACCTGCGCCACACCAGCGGCTACTGCCGTGCCCAAATCACCCGCCTGGTGGGGCTTTGGCACAAGAACCGGCTCGCGGCCGTGCCGCTGACCAAACGCTACAGCGCGCCGGCGGCTCCATTTCCTCGTAAATTCACCGCTGACGATGTCAGCTTGCTCGTGCAAGTGGATAGGGCCAATGAGGATGTCTGCGGCCCCGCTATTGCCCACCTGCTGCGCCGGGCCTTTACGGTCTACGGGGACCCCCGTTACGAGAGATTGGCTGGCCTGTCGGTCTCGCATCTGTACAACCTGCGCAAGAGCAATAACTACCAAGCCCAGCGCACTCATTTCACCAAGACTCGCCCTGTGTGCAACCCCATTGGCGTGCGCAATCCGCCACGCCCCAATGGCCGGGCGGGCTGGGTGCGCATTGACAGCGTCCACCAAGGTGACTTGGACGGCGTCAAAGGGGTCTATCACATCACCTGTGTGGACAGCGTGAGTCAGTGGCAGGTTGAGGCTTGTGTGCAGGGCATCAGCGAGGCCTTTTTGCTACCGGTGCTGGAGGCGGTATTGGCGCAGTTCCCGTTTGTCATTGAGGGCTTCCATTCGGACAACGGCTCGGAGTACATCAATCACAAGGTGGCCAAGTTGCTGGACAAGCTGCGCATTGAGCAGACCAAATCACGCTCGCGCCAAAGCAACGACAACGCCTTGGCCGAGAGCAAAAACGCCAGCGTGGTCAGGAAGCACATGGGCTACAGCCACATTCCCCAAAAGTACGCCAAACCCATCAACAAGTTCTATGAGGGCGTGTTCAATTCGTGGCTCAATTTGCACCGTCCGTGCCTGTACGCCACTGAGGTGGTGAGCGACCAAGGCAAGGTCAAGAAGGTCTACAAAAGCCGGGATGCAAAGACGCCGCTGGAGCGCTTGGTGCAGCTCAACGAGCGGGGTTTGGTCACCTTCAAACCGGGCACCAAGCTGGACGATCTGGTGGCGCAAGCAAACGCAAAGACTGATCTGCAAGCGGCCCAAGAGATGCAAAAGGCCAAGGCTGATTTGTTTGAGTTGTTCAACAAGCCAAGGCGTAAATTGCAGGCCTGAATCAGGGCGGAAGAGCGCAACAATTTGGGTAAATACATGCGGCTGGGGGAGGCCTCCGGCGGCCTGGCAGGGGCCTGTATGAAGCAAGGAAGAAGACAGAAACTCCGCCCCCTTAAACTCCCAGTTTTAACCCGGTCAAGTCAAGACGCTCAGGGCATCGACTCACGCATGCTTCAGGCTCATACCTGGATTGGAAAATACTGAAAGCCCTCTCCTAGAAGCCCAAGAAGGGCTGACACAATGCTCGCCCATGAGGCTGCCTGAGATGAACGCAATGATCCAAGCCCTGAGCCGTATGGGCTTGTTGCTGGCAGCGCTATGCGCGGCGCCTGCCGTGCAGGCCCAAGTCTTCAAAGACCCGGCGCTGGAGGCGCTGCACTTGGCTGACAACTATGCTGAGCTGGGCCGCGTGGGCACCGCGCGTGCCGCCGCCGACGCCAGCGACGAGCAAGCGGTATTGGCCCAGGCCTTGGCGGCCTTGCGCAGCAACGTGCCGGCTCAGCGGCAAGCCGCCTTGGCACGCGCCCAGCAGTGCGTTGAGCGTGTGCCCAAATCCGCAGCCTGCCATTACGCCTGGGGCGCGGTGCTGGGGGTGCAGGCCATGTCTGAAGGCCTGATGAAGATGGCGGGCAGCGTGGGCCGTATCAAAGACGAACTGCGCACCGCCTCTGCGCTGGAGCCCGCGTGGTTCCCCGCGCGCGGGGCGGTGGTGGAGTTTTATCTCCAAGCCCCCGGCTTGGTGGGCGGCAGCGTCAGCACTGCCAGAGAGGTGGCGATGGCGGCCCCCAAGCCTGAGCAGGTCACTGCCTTGCAAGGTCGGCTGGCCCTGCACGACAAGCAGTTTGATCAAGCCCTCAAGGTGCTGGGCACCTTGCAGTTGGACCCGAACACCAGCCTAGGCCGAGACGTGCGCCAATGGCAGTTATCCGCCGCCATGTCTTTGCTGAATGAGGGGCAGGCCGAGCGCGTGCGCCCCACGCTGGAGCGCCTGATGCGCGAGCGCGCCGATGCGCTGGGCCTGTGGGGCATGGCGCGCCTGCATGCCGTGAACGGCGCGCATGAGCAAGCCTTGCAATTGCTGGACAAACTGGCGCCGCTGCCCGGCGCAGACCGCCTGCCGCTGGACTATCGCCGGGGCGTCTCGCAACAAGCCTTGGGGCAACTGGAGGTCGCCAAGGCCGCGTTCCAGCGCTTTGTGGCCAAGGGCTCTTCCGCCAAAAACTTGGTGGAGGACGCGAAGCAGCGCTTGGACAAGCTGCGCTAAGCGTGGATGTGAAAAAGCCGCCCCGAAGGGCGGCTCGCGCTAGCGGATCGACGCGGTCAGAATTTGAACGAGGCCTCAAGGTAGAACGTGCGCCCGCGTCCGTCTGCATATCGAGGGTCGTAGCCCACCATATTGCCGCCAACGGTTTTGAGGCTTAGAGGAGGTGTTTTGTCGAACAGATTCTTGATGCCGGCGGTAAAGCCAAGGGTCTTGCTGTGGTCGTAACGGCCCTGCCAATCAAAGGTTTGGTAGGAGGGGACATCCAGACCCTCAAAATCGACAAAGTCGCCAGGCGTGCCATCTGGATTGCGCAACCTGACCGTGCCATCGTCCGCACTGTAGGTCTGGTCTTTATAGCCAGGCTTGTAGTTCCAAGTCAGTGTGTTGGTGAAGGGGCCAGTTTTGAGTGACCCTGCCAAACGGGCCAGAATTCGGAAGGCCACTTGATCATCACTGCCCAGCTTCCCAATGCTGGACTCCCTCCCGTTCCCGAACCCCAGGTCAAAGTAAGAGTCCATCAGGTATGTGCCCGCAAACTGGGTCGTGAGGGTGCCGAAGCTGAACTTGCTCCGCAGTTGCATGTCCCAATCGAGCCCTTGAGCCCTCAGGACAGCGCTGTTCACAGGGACTTGGTTGAAGGTCAAGATGGGCCGTTGAGTGGCAGTGTCGGTCGTCACGACAAACAAGCTTCGGTAAGTTTCGAAGTTGTCAAATGCTGCATCTTCGGGGACCGAGGTGATGGCGTTCTTGATCTTGACGCTCCAGAAGTCCAGACCCACGCTGAGGTTGGCCATGGGCTCCAGGCGGAAGCCCAGGGTCCACTGGTCGGAGGTCTCGGGCTTTAATGCATCGTCACCTGTCAATGCATTGCCGCCGGTTTGAGCTTTGTATTGGTAGGGCTCGCTCCGGCACCCCACGTACAGGGTGTCATTGACATCGGTGACAGGGCAGGCGCGCTGCACCCCGATAACGCCGGCTTCTTTGAGCGGTGAGGTTATGTCATTCAAAGTTGGCGCCCTGAAGCCAGTCCCCACAGAGCCTCGCATCAAGAGCTCAGGCATAGGTTGAAAGCGCGCACTGAGCTTGTAGGTAGCCTTTGAGGCTGAGGCGCCCTGGGTGACCTCTGGCGAGAACTTACCGTTGGCGTCAAACACTGCGCTGTTCTTGGCGGCACCATAGGCGTCGTAACGCATGGATCCGGTGACCTCAAAGCCCTTCATCAGCGGAACTTGCAGCTCGGCGAACAGGCCGCTGGAGTTGCGCGTTGTGTCAAAGGGCAAGGCGCCTTGACTCGCCCCAACAGGGAAGTCATCAAAATCAGGATTGAGCGCATTCGCCCCTTGAGACATCGCCGTCGGTTGGCTGGTGTAGCCTTGGCGAGTCGCATCAGCCCCAAAGCCAAGGTAGGCTTTGCCGCCAGGGGCATTGAACAATGGCCCAGAGCCACGAACCGACAACACATCTAACGTTGATTTAGTGGTGTCCGACAGGCCAGTTAAGATTGCTGGTGCCAAGGCTGCTTGTGACTCAGCAGTGCCTTGCGCAAATGGATCCCAAGCACCGCTGTCAATCAGCTCATTCATCTTGTTGTAGCTGGTGTAGCCGCCTGCGAATCGGGTCTCTATGGTATTGGCCGAATGGGTGTAGGACGCCGTTCCTTCAAAGTCGCCGAAGCTACCGTCCAGCCCCACGACCAAGTGCTGCCCCTCGGTTTTGTATTCATCCGTCCGCAAGCCCGCGTCTCGCACACGCATGTAGTAGGTGGTGTAGAGCACGTCAGCGTCGTTAACGCCCAAGGATCCGAGGAATGGCGTCACGTAGCGGTTGTACAGCGTGCTCCCCTTCTGCATGGCCAAAGGTTGTGCAGGCGGTGCAAAGGCGGCGGACATCTTGATGTCTGAAAACAGCGCTTCACCAAAGAGTCTGAAATTGGTGCCAAGCTTCAACTGGCCCGAGACGAACAGGTTCTTTCGCTCGGCCTCTGGTTGCGCTTGCACGGTAGAGGCATAGTCAAATCGGCAGGTACTGCCCTGCAGGAACGAGCCGGGGTCGGTGCCGCAATTGCCATCTCGCAGCAAGACAGGGTTGTAAAAGGCTAAGGTTTCGTCGTCATTGTCCAAAGTAATGTTGGGCGGATTCGCATTGGCCGAAAGTTGCCAGAAGTAGTAGTCCTTGCCACCATTGCTGAAAGGCAGAACGCCGGTTTTGGAAAATTCGCGCTGGCTGGCCAAAATCTTGGAGGACTTTTCAGCGCTGGCGCCCAGCAGCACATTGAAGCCTTGTGTCTCCAAGTCACCAAAGCCCTTGCTGATGCTGAATTTCTGCTCAGCGCCGCCACCATGCTGAGGTTTGGATGCCGACAGGTAGCAATACGTAACCC
>JAXHNT010000095.1:0-18317 GCA_034520165.1 Ideonella sp. | reverse complement strand
ATCATGCTTCGTTCAGTTACGTGTGCTCTTGGCGGCCATTTCGTTCAAGCGCAACACGCCGGTGGTGGTTTCTTCGGTCACGCCGATGATGTGCGCACCCTTGCGGCTGTACCAGGTCGGGTCCACGGCCAGCTTCGCCTTGATGGCGTTGAACAGGCAGGTCTCTTCTTCGCTGGTGGGGTTGGCGATCAGCGAGGCGTCTTTTTCAGCGCGCTTGCCCAGGTGCATCAGCAGCGTGGCATCGCCGCCGTCATCCAAGATCATGTTGGGGCCTTCGCCCGGTGTGCCGGCCGCAGCGAACTCAAAAATGCGGTGGGTGTAGTCCCAGTAGTCTTTCAGCGACTCGCCCTTGTAGGCAAACACCGGCGTGCCGGTGGCCACCAGGGCGGCGGCGGCATGGTCTTGGGTGGAGAAGATGTTGCACGAGGCCCAGCGCACTTGAGCGCCCAGGGCTTGCAGCGTTTCGACCAGCACGGCGGTCTGGATGGTCATGTGCAGTGAGCCCGTCACCCGTGCGCCCTTCAAGGGCTGGCTGGCGGAGAACTCATCGCGGATGGCCATCAGGCCGGGCATTTCGGTTTCGGCGATCTTGATCTCTTTGCGGCCCCAGGCGGCGAGGGTCAAGTCAGCGACGGCGTACTGGTCGGCGGCCAGCAGTTGGGCGGGGGAGGAAGCAGCGTTCATGGGCAAAGACTCCGTGGGGTTCAACAGGAATCCCGCAAATCTCTTCTGAACGCGGCTGGCATCAGACGCGACCCACCCACGGCCAGAAAAGGAGTGCGGGTGAGCGCCGTTGCCAAATCAGTGCAGAGCACTGGCTTGATGTGTTCGAGCCTGGGGCCTTCACCGCAGTGGGTGGGCCTTGCAACGCTCCTCGAACAAGGGCAGTAGTATATCGGCGGCGGCAAGCCATGCTTAAGTGCAGGCTGAACCTGTCATGGTTTTGTCATGAGCGAGGACTAAGATTCGATGTTGATAGAAATATTGAAATATGCTGGCGTTCACTGCACGCCGGGCACCAGTTGATCAACACATTGAGGAAAACGCATGCGAGTCGGCATCAACGGAATGGGGCGCATTGGGCGCCTGGCTTTGCGGGCGGCGATGGGGGCTGCAGAGCGTGGCAGCGATGACCCCCGTGCCGGCAACCGGCTGGAGGTGGTGCACCTCAACGAGATCAAGGGGGGTGCCGCGGCCACCGCACACTTGCTGCAGTTTGACAGCGTGCAGGGGCGCTGGCGCAAAGACATCGAGGCACGAAGGCGAAACGCCATCCGCATCGGCGAGCATGCCATGGGCTTCATCGTCGCACGCCAACGGCCGGCCGACATCCCCTGGGGCGACTTGGGCGTGGATGTGGTGCTGGAATGCACCGGCAAGTTCCTCACCCCCGACGACCCTGCGAGGGCCACCTGGACCGGGGGGCCAAGCGGCGTGATCGTGGCGGCGCCGGTCAAGGATCGGTGATGTGCTCAACATTGTGGTGGGCATCAACCACCATCTGTACGACCCAGCCAAGCACCACATCGTGACGGCCGCGTCCTGCACCACCAACTGTCTGGCGCCGGTGGTCAAGGTGGTTCACGAGCACATTGGCATCCGCCACGGCCAGATCACCACCATCCACGACCCCACCAACACCAACTTGATGGTCGATGCGCCGCACAAAGACCTGCGCCGCGCGCGCAGCGCCATGCTGAGCTTGTCGCCCACAACGACCGGCAGCGCCACCGCCATTGCCTTGATCTACCCGGAGCTGAAGGGCAAGCTCAATGGCCACGCCGTGCGTGCGCCCGTGCTGAACGCCTCCTTGACGGATTGCGTTTTTGAACTCCAGCGCGAAACGACAGCCGAAGAGGTCAACCAACTGTTTGCCCAAGCCGCCCGAGGCGAGTTGGCCGGCATCCTGGGCTATGAGGCGCGGCCCTTGGTCAGCGCCGACTATGCCCGCGACACCCGCAGCAGCATCATCGACGCGCCCTCGACCATGGTGACCGATGGCACCTTGCTCAAGGTCTATGCGTGGTACGACAACGAGATGGGCTATGCCTGCCGCATGGTGGACCTCGCATGCCACATGCACAGCCAGGGCATTTAACGAGGTGATGAGGGCATGAACACCGGCACCCGAAACTACGCCGTCGTTACCGCAGCCTATTGGGGCTTCACCCTCAGCGACGGCGCGCTGCGCATGCTGGTGCTGCTGCATTTCTATCGCCTGGGCTATTCGCCTTTCACCCTGGCCTTTCTCTTCCTGCTCTACGAGGCCATGGGCATCGTCGCCAACTTGATTGGCGGCTGGCTGGCCACCCGCTATGGCATCAAGCGCATGCTGACGGTGGGCTTGTTCACCGAGATCGTCGGCTTCTTGCTCATGTCGGCGCTCTCCCCAGCGTGGTCGGCGGCGTTGTCAGTGGCCTGGGTGGTGGGGGCGCAAGGCATTTGCGGGGTGGCCAAAGACCTCACGAAAACGGCCAGCAAGTCGGCCATCAAGGCCACGGCGGGAGAGGCCTCGGGCCAGTTGTTCAAGTGGGTCGCCTTCTTCACGGGCAGCAAAAACGCGATGAAGGGCGTGGGCTTTTTCTTGGGGGGCTTGCTGCTACAGGCGCTGGGCTTCCAAGCCGCTCTGTGGGTGATGGCGGGCATGCTGGCGCTGGTGTTGCTGGGCGTGGCCAGCTTTGTGCCGCCGCTGATGGGCAAGGCCAAAGCGTCGGGATCGGCTAAAGAGCTGTTTGCCAAAAATCAAGGCATCAACGTCCTGGCTGCCGCGCGTGTGGCGCTGTTCGGTGCCCGGGACGTCTGGTTTGTGGTCGGCGTGCCGGTGTTCCTCTATGCCTCTGGCTGGACCTTCACCATGGTCAGCGGCTTTGTGGCGCTGTGGACCATCGGTTATGGCGTCGTCCAAGCCGCCGCCCCAGCCTTGATTCAGCGCAGCGAGGACGGCCTCAGCACCGAGGTGCCGGCGGCCCGCTTATGGTCTGCGTTGCTGGCCATTGTTCCCGCAGTGTTGGCCGGCGTGGTGGCCTTCAAGGTGCCGCATCTGGAGTGGGTGGTGGTGGCGGGATTGGCCATTTTTGGCTTTGCCTTTGCGGTGAATTCGTCTGTCCATTCGTACTTGGTCCTGGCCTACGCTGGCTCTGAAAAGGCGGCGGAAGATGTGGGCTTCTACTACGCAGCCAACGCCCTAGGCCGCTTCTTGGGCACCTTGATGTCGGGGCTGCTGTATCAATGGGGTGGGCTGATGTTTGCCTTGGCCGGGTCGGCGATCATGCTGGCGATGTGTTGGTTGCTGACCTTGGCGCTACCCCTGACCAAGTCACAGCCCGGCGTGCCCATCCAGGCCCAGCACTAGACGCACTCGTCGGAGCAAAGCACATGACATCCCAGGCCCCCCTCGCAGACTTGATGGACGAAAAATCGGCCGTGCTGGCACTGGCTGCATTGGCTCAGAGCATGCGTTTGCGCATTTTTCGGGCTTTGGTTGGCGTGGGCCCAGAGGGCATGACACCTGGCGCGCTGACGGCCTTGCTCAATGTCTCCGGCTCCACGTTGTCATTTCATCTCAAAGAGTTGACCCATGCGGGCTTGGGCAGCCAAGAACGTGAGGGGCGCCATCTGATCTATCGGCCTGCCCTGCGCACCATGAATGCGCTCATGAGCTATCTCACGGCGCACTGCTGTGAAGGTTCTGCCGCCGGTGGCTGCGACGTACCGGCATCTTTGTCTTGTTTGGTCTGTTGAGCAAACCATGAATCGAATCCCACTCTAAGGAACTGATATGAACGACAAGGTCTACAACGTCCTCTTCATCTGCACGCATAACTCTGCACGGTCTATCCTCGCAGAGGCCTTGCTCAACAACACGGCGGGGGCCCCCTTCAAGGCCTACTCGGCGGGCAGTCAGCCACGGGGCGAGGTTCATCCCTTGGCCTTGCAGACGCTTGAGCACATGCGCGTTCAAGCCGGGCCAGCGCGCAGCAAAAGCTGGGAAGAGTTTGCGGCCCCGACAGCGCCGACCATGGACTTCGTCTTCACTGTTTGCGACAACGCTGCCGGTGAGGTCTGCCCCGTATGGCCCGGCCAGCCCATGACGGCACATTGGGGCGTGCCCGACCCATCGGCCGCGCAGGGCGGTGATGAGCTCAGAGCCAAAGCCTTTTGGGAATGTGCGGTCACCCTGAAGCGACGTATCGACTTGATGCTGGCGCTGCCGTTGGCCTCTCTGGACAAGTTGGCCATCCAGCGCGAGATCACCGATATCGGTAAGCGTTGAATCGCTGATGAGGCTCTTCTGCCAGGGGCCAGCCATTGAAGCGGAGTCAGGCGCTGCTGTTCAGCCCAGTCGCAGTCTTACTGCGGCTGGGCCGTCTTTCTTGATAAGGGTTGAGTCATGGGCCTGTTTGAGCGTTACCTGACGGTGTGGGTGGGGCTGGGCATCTTGGCGGGCGTTGGCCTGGGGCTGCTGGCTCCAGGGGTGTTTCAGGCGGTCGCCACGCTGGAGTTTGCGCAGGTGAACCTGGTGGTCGCCGTGTTCATCTGGGTCATGATTTACCCGATGATGATTCAGATCGACTGGCAGGCCGTGAAGAGGGTTGGCCAGCGACCGCAGGGCTTGCTGCTGACCCTGGTGATCAACTGGCTGATCAAGCCCTTCAGCATGGCGGCGCTGGGGGTGCTGTTCTTTCATCACCTGTTCGCCCCATGGGTTGATCCACAGTCGGCCAATGAGTACATCGCGGGCATGATTTTGCTGGGTGTGGCGCCCTGTACCGCGATGGTGTTTGTGTGGAGTCAGTTGGTTGAGGGCGATGCCAACTACACCTTGGTGCAGGTCTCGGTGAACGACATCATCATGGTCTTCGCCTTTGCACCGATCGCCGCCTTTCTGCTGGGCGTCACCGATGTCACCGTGCCTTGGCAGACCTTGCTGCTGGCGACGTTTCTTTATGTGGTGTTGCCACTGTTGGCCGGCATGGCCACGCGCAGCATCTTGCTCAAGCGATCCGCCTTGGCCTTGGGTCCGTGGGTGGCGCGTCTGAAGCCGCTGTCTGTCGTCGGCTTGATCGCCACCGTCGTGCTGCTGTTTGGCTTTCAGGCGGGCACGATCATCGAGAAGCCGGGCGTGATTGCCCTGATCGCGGTGCCCCTGTTGCTTCAATCGTATGGCATTTTCTTCATGGGCTGGTGGGGCGCAAAATGGCTCAAGCTGCCGCATGACATCGCCGGTCCAGCATGCCTGATCGGCACTTCCAACTTTTTTGAGTTGGCTGTTGCGGTGGCTATTTCGCTGTTTGGCTTGAATTCCGGCGCAGCCCTAGCGACGGTGGTGGGCGTGCTGGTCGAGGTGCCGGTGATGCTGTCGCTGGTGGCCATCGTCAACGCATGGAAGCCTCGGGCCAACTGATCCTCTTGCCACGCGCCCTGTTAAAAACCGTCCCATGCCTGAATTCAACATCAATCCGCTGAATGATCTACCGCAGGTGCAGCCCGAACCATTTCAGGTGCCCGATCCTGCCCGCTTGATCGTTCCGCGCTCCACGCATGCGCCACGGTTGTTATTGCTTTACGGCTCACTACGTCCTCGCTCATTCAGTCGACTCATGGTCGAGGAGGCCGCTAGGCTGTTGCGGGCCATGGGCACTGAGCCGCGCCTGTATAACCCCAGTGGCCTGCCTTTGCCAGACGACGCACCGGAGACGCACCCCAAGGTCCAGGAACTGCGCGAACTCGTGCTCTGGTCGGAGGGAATGGTCTGGTGCTCGCCGGAGCGTCATGGAGCCATGACGGGCATCATGAAGGCCCAGATTGATTGGATCCCGCTCGCGGCTGGTGCTGTGCGGCCCACCCAGGGCAAAACTCTGGCGGTGATGCAGGTGTGCGGTGGCTCGCAGTCCTTTAACGCTGTGAATCAGATGCGCGTCCTTGGCCGCTGGATGCGCATGATCACCATTCCCAATCAATCCTCAGTTGCCAAAGCCTTTCAGGAGTTCGATGGCGATGATCGGATGAAGCCTTCCAACTACTACGACCGCTTGGTTGATGTGATGGAGGAGTTGGTGAAGTTCACTTGGTTGACTCGCGATGTCTCGCCTTACCTGGTCGATCGCTACAGTGAGCGCAAGGAAACTGCGGAAGAGCTGATGCGCCGGGTCAATCTACCCAAAGCGGTTTCGGGCCACTGATACGACGTCTGCACGGTCGTTTCAGTGGCCCGAAGGCCGTTCCCGGTACAGTGCCTCGCGCCAAACTTGACTCAGTTCAACGCGAGGGCTCTGTTCAAGCAGATGTCAGTTGCCGATACGGCCGCCGTCACTCTTGGTGATGACGATGGTGGCCGAGCGGGGACGCTGGCCCGCACCGTAACCGGCATTGGACGGCCACTGGCTGGTGTACTTGCTTGGATCGGCAACGTCAGCCATCTTGGTGCCCTCACCCGGGTGCTGGATGTTGATGAACAGCGTCTTGCCGTCCGGTGTTTCCACCAAGCCGGTGATCTCGCAATCCTTGGGGCCAACCAAGAAGCGCTTTAGCGTGTCCGCAGTGGGTGCTTTACCCAAGAAAGTGTCCACACTCAGCGTGTCGCTGTGGGCCAAGGTCTTCTTGGTACCGTCACCCACGCTGCCAGGAACACCTGCCAGCATCATGCAATTGCTGGCGTCGGTGTAAGCGCCGTCATCGGTTTGGATCCAGCAAACACCCGTGGACTTGCTGAAGACCAAACCATCGGGGCTGGAGAAGTCTTGGTCGGCTGTCAGGTTCGACAGATTGACGAGGCCCGTGTCTGCGTCAGATTGTGCGCCAAACAGGTAGACATCCCAGGTGAAGGAAGCCGCAGCGCCGCCGCCGCTGCCTTCCTTCACGCGCAGGATGTGTCCATTGACATTGCCTTGCTGCGTCGAAGTGCCTTTCAGGTCGCTGTACGCACGCGGGTTGGCGCTGTCTGGCGCCAGTTGCGTGGTGCTGCCTGCATTGGGTGTGACGCGGCGATTGCTGTTGTTCGTCAGCGTGAAATAGATTTCTCCACTGGTGGGGTGGGTGGCGCACCACTCCGGGCGGTCCATTTTGGTGGCCCCCACGGCATCGGCTGCGAGGCGGCAATTGATGCGGATGTCGGCCTCGTCGGCGAAGGCATACGAGGTGTAGCCACTCGGTATGGCGGCAAGGTTTAGCTCAATCCACTGGCCTGTGCCGTCGCTGTTGAACTTGGCTACGAACAGCTTGCCCTTATCCAGATACTTGGCGCCGGTCGCAATTCTGTCCACCGGGTTGGCGTCGGATGCAGACCAAGCGGTGTCAGATACAAATTTGTAGATGTACTCGTTGCGAGCGTCGTCGCCCATGTAAACAGCGAGCTTCTCGCCGTCCTTGGGCAACGAGAAGGCCGCGCTTTCGTGCGCAAAGCGGCCCAGTGCGGTGCGCTTGACCATGCGGCTAGAAGGGCGGTAGGGGTCCATCTCCACGATGTAGCCCATGCCGTTCATCTCGTTGCGATAGTCGTCTGAACCATCGGCAGAGGAGCCAGTCTTGGCGTTCAGCCAGCGAGCGTAAATGTCTGTGCTGCCTGCGGATTCCCAGCCGTGGCGGGAGCCAGCACCTTCAGCGCGGCCATAGCGCTTGAGTGCCGTGACCGACTTGTCATTGCCACGGGCTGTGTCGTCGCCTACGGGGCGGGTGAAGTAGCCAAACCAGTTCTCTTCGCCGGTCAAGAAGCTACCCCAAGGGGTTTTGCCGGTGCCACAGTTATTGAGGGTGCCGCGGGTGCGCGTGCCGTCGATCGAATACTTGGTGACCAACTGGGCGTTGCCACGTGCGGGACCACTGATCTCGACTTCACTGATGGAGGTTACACGGCGGTTATAGGCCGAGTCCTTCACATATGCCCAAGTGTTGCCGGTGCGCTTGACCTCGACCACAGAGATGCCGTGGATGGCGGTTTCCTTGTCGACTTCGATCGCCGGACGCGGCAACGTGGCGGTTCCGCCATTGGCATGAATGAAGAAAGAGGACCGAGTCTCGTCCGTTGTGGCTTCGTGGTTGATGGCCAGCAGGCCACGATCGTTGGCGCTGCTGGAAGGCAGGCCTTCGATGGAGAGACCGAACCACTCCATGCCGTCATGGTGGTCGCCGGCGCGGCGGTCAAAGTCGGTGTCCGTGCCGTCATTCTTGAAGGCTGCGGTAGACGCGGTCAGCGGGTCACCCAAGGCATAAATCACACTGGCCGTGTAGCCCGTCGCGATGGTCACCGTGTCAGCCGTGCTCTTGGCCACGGCTTGGAAGCCCAGCTTGCTCAGTGAGCCGGTGTCCGGAGCCGGGGGCGTGGGGGCTACAGGTGCTGGGGCGGGGGAATCATCGGCGCCGCCGCAGGCAGCCAGCGAGAGGCTGCCAAACAAGGCGGTGGCCGCTGTCCCAACGCTGCCGCGCAAGATGTTGCGCCGACTCAGGCGCGCGTCGAGTACCGCCACGAAATGGGCGTTGTCGCTGGTGTTGGAGTTCTCGTCATCAAAGTCGGATGAGTGGCTCATGGTCTGTTCCTCAGAGGTAATCATGGCTTAAAGCGCATGTATTCCTGAGGTTGGCCGTGACGTGTGACGGCGGCGAGACGGCTGGATGACAAGCTTGTGACTGCGCGGCTGCAGCCGCATGCTCTATTTGCTCTGCTTGTACGGGTCTTTCAGACCCAAGCCCAGCATGATCTTGGTCTCGCGGGCCTCCATGGCCTCTGCCTCGGCCTCATCGTCCTCATGGTCCCAGCCTTGGGCATGCAATGTGCCGTGCACCAGCAGATGCATGTAGTGGTCGGTCACGCTGATGCGCATTTGCTTGGCCTCGGCCTCCACGATGGGCGCGCACAGCACCAAGTCGGCCATCACCACGGGCTCATGGCTGTAGTCGAACGTCAGGACGTTGGTGGGGTAATCCTTGCCCCGGAACTCACTGTTCAGCGCTTGGCCTTCGACCTCGTCAACGATGCGCACGGTGATCTCGCCAGGCGCTTCAAGCGCATGGCGGAGGGCGCGCGCCACCTTGTGCCGAGGCAGCAGATGGCGATGCCGGCCATCGGCGCACTGAAGCGAGAGCGTCAAAGGGTGCAGGGCTTTGCTCATGATGCGGGGCGGTTGGCGTCAGCGGTTATCAGAGGGGCGGTCATGCGGGCGCAGGGCATCGGCCTGTTGCTGGGCCTCGTAGGCCTCGACGATGCGGGCCACCAGCGGATGGCGCACCACATCGGCGCTCGTGAAGCGGGTCATGGCAATGCCTTTCACGTCGCGCAGCACCTGGGCGGCATCGACCAGGCCACTCTTTATGCCGGGTGGCAGGTCGATTTGGCTCACATCGCCCGTGATCACGGCTTTGGCGCCAAAGCCGATACGGGTCAGGAACATCTTCATCTGCTCGGGCGTGGTGTTCTGGGCCTCGTCCAAGATCACGAAGGCGTGGTTCAACGTGCGGCCCCGCATGAAGGCCAGGGGCGCGATCTCTAACGTGCCTTTTTCAAACGCCTTGGTGACGCGATCAAAGCCCATCAGGTCATAGAGTGCGTCGTACAGCGGTCGCAGATAGGGGTCGACTTTCTGCGTTAAGTCACCGGGCAAAAAGCCCAGGCGCTCACCGGCTTCCACCGCCGGGCGCGTCAGGATGATGCGCTGCACGCCGCTGCGCTCCAGGGCATCGACCGCACAGGCCACCGCCAAGAATGTTTTGCCGGTGCCCGCCGGGCCGATGCCAAAGCTGATGTCATGCGACAAGATCTGCCGCAGGTACTGCATTTGGTTGGGCGTGCGGCCCGTCAGGTCGGCGCGGCGGGTGTGCAGCACGATCTCGTTATCACCCACAGGGCGCGCAGACACCGCCGGGCCGTGGCCGCGCCGCAAGTCGTCCAAAGCCAATTGAAACAGCTCGGGTTTCAGGGGTTTGGCGGCACGCTCGTACAGCGAGTTCAGCAGCGCTTGCACCGCCTGGGCGTCGCGCTTGGAGCCTTCGATGCGAAATTCAGAGTGCCGGTGCTGGATGGCGACGGGCAATACCTCTTCAATGGCCCTCAGGTGCGCATCCACCGGGCCACACAGGTGGCCGAGACGGGTGTTGTCCAAGGGTTCAAACTGGTGCTTCAGGATCATGGCCGGATTGTCTGCGATGCGCCTTGAGTCTGCCCATGTCTACCTTGCCATTGGTGCTTAGGGGGGGGGCTCATCGTTACTACTGATGACAAGCTCGGAGGCTGGGTTTCTACTTCACTTTGGCGACGTTGCCAATGACAAATTCAACACATCAGGAGCAGAATATGAAGTCTTTTGTCACGGTGTCTACCCAGTCGGTGCGCATGGCTGTTCTCGCCGTGGCGGCGGGCTTGGCGATGGCCGCCAGCGGCATTGCCACAGCGGCAGGCCCGGTGCGCAGCAGTGCGACCGTGGGTGTTTCTGGTCAAGCCCAGAAGGCAGTCAGCACTGCGCCCTTGGCGGTCTTGTATGACCAAAACAATAACGACGCCGGCAATGCCCTGACGTCGCAAAATTTCGAGGCTGACTTCGACGCGTTTGATAACCAAGGTGCTGACGACTTCGTCGTGCCAGCAGGCGTCTCTTGGAAGGTGCAAGAGGTCGTCATCACTGGTGCCTACTACAACGGCGCGGGCCCAGCTCCAACGGTGCGAGTGACCTTCTACGGCAGCAAGGGCGGCAAGCCGGCCAAGGTGCGCGCCGACTTTGCGGCGGTGGTGCCTGTGGATAACGGCACAGGCTCGTTCACGCTGGCCTTGCCCAAGGCTGTGAAGCTGAAGCCGGGTGCCTATTGGGTCTCGGTGCAGGCCAATATGGACTTCTCGGCAGGTGGCCAGTGGGGCTGGCAGGCGCGCACTGTCCAGTCCAACGGTGGGGCTCAATGGCAGAACCCAGGCGATGGTTTCGGCTCAGGCTGCACCACTTACGCTCCCGTGACTGGATGCCTGGGCGTTGACACGCCAGACTTCATGTTTGCGCTGAACGGCAAGTCCAAGCCGCTCTAAGCATTCATGCCTTGTGAATGGGGCTGCGCATGCAGCCCCATTTGCATGGAGGCCCGACGATAATCGCGTCATGATTGGACGACTCACGGGTCTCATCGCGGAGAAGACCCCTCCGCAAGTGCTGCTCGATGTCGGGGGGGTGGGCTACGACGTGGATGTGCCCATGAGCACCTTCTACAACCTGCCGACCTTGGGCGAGCGTGTCACCTTGCTGATCCACGAGGTGATCCGCGAAGATGCTCATTTGCTGTTCGGTTTTGCCTCGGCGGCCGAGCGGGCGACCTTTCGCGAAGTGTTGAAGGTCTCTGGCGTCGGGCCGCGCACTGCACTCTCCATCCTGTCTGGCCTCTCCGTCAACGAGCTGGCACAAGCTGTTTCGCGTCAAGAAGGCGGGCGGCTGCAAAAAGTGCCGGGCATTGGCAAGAAAACCGCCGAGCGCTTGCTCTTGGAACTCAAAGGCAAGCTTGGCCCCGATTTAGGCCTGCCTGCAGGGGGCGCGGTGGTCAGCGACAACCAGGCCGACATCGTCCAAGCCTTGATGGCCTTGGGCTACAACGAGAAAGATGCAGCCGCTGCTTTGAAGAAGCTGCCGCCCGATGTGGGCGTGAGCGAGGGCATCAAGCTGGCGCTGAAGTCCTTGGCCTGACGAACATGCCAAGGCGGGGCGGGCGAGCCGCCCTCTGGCGCTTTACTTGTGCATGCCGTCGTGGGCCTTTGGCATGCCCAGGGCTTTGATCGGGGCTTTGACCTCGAGCGTCTCCTTCTTGCCGTCCTTGCCTTGAATGGTCAAGGTCAGGGGCACGGTCTCGCCGTCCTTCAAGGGCTGCTTCAGGTCCATCAGCATCACGTGATAGCCGCCGGGCTTGAGCTCTACGGTCTTGCCCGCTGGCAGGTCCAGGCTGGGGATGGCCGCCATTTTCATGACGTTGCCATCCATTTTCATTTCATGGATCTCGACCACGCCTGCGACAGGTGATGCGGCAGCCATCAGCTTGCCGCCTTGCGCATGGGTCAGCGTCATGAAGGCGCCGGTGGCCTTTTGCTGGACCACGGTGCCTCGCACCCAGGCGTCCTTGACGGTGGTCTGTGCCCAGGCGGGCGAAGCGGTGACGGTGGCGGCCAAGGTGGCCAGTGCGAACAATTTATTCATGATGATCCTTGAGTGGTAACGATGACTCAACCCGAATACAGACGACTGGGTTGACGAAAAGTTCAATGTCTTGCGCGCAGCCTACCTCAGGTGGGGCTCAGCACGCCCAAGCGCTGGCTGCCGTCGCTGCGGGTCATGCCGCTGGGCCACTCGGCCTGCACCAGGCGCGACAGGCTGAAACTGGCGCCTTGGCGCTGGCGCCCTGCCAAGATTTGAGTGCGCTTGAGGTTGGCGAATATGCGCGACACGGTCTCGGGCGCGGTGTCGATGATGGCCGCCATGTCTTTGATGGTGGGCAAGGCGCAAGTGCCTTCACCGCTCCACGACGTGCCCTCGGGCGTCAGCGTCAGCAGCAGGTGTTTGAGGCGGTCTTGCGCCGGGCCGCTACGCAGCTTCACGACATCCTCACTGCGGCGCTGTTGCTGCAGCAGTCCCTCGATCAGGGCCATGCGGCGCTGGGTTTCGCCCTGCAACAGGCGCGGGCGTGCGCTACTGGGAACGACGGCGCGGGCCGTGTAGGCATAGGGGTAGGCGGCCAGCAACTCCAGCCCCAACAGGTCACCCGGCAAGGCCAAATGCACGAAACGCGGGCCTTCACGGTCGACACGGTCCAGGCGCACCGCCCCCGACTCCAGTTGCCAAACTGTTCCCGAGGCACCGGATTCAAACAAGGCCTCACCACAGGCGAGGTGCTTCAACGCCAAAGAGCTAGGGGATTCCAAACTCATCATCAGGCTCCTGCAGCCGCCACCCCTGAGGGCAAGCGTTGCAAAGCCAAAGGCTTTGCGCTGCGTAAAAAGACGGTGACAACATGGCCCTGGCCGATGTTGTCGGTGCCACGCGAATGTGCGTTCGCGCAGGATGGGTACGGGTTTTTACCAGGGTTGCCGTCATGGAACTTGCGGGACATCAAGCCCTGCGGGGATCGCAGGGCTGTAGGCCTTGGGGCGCAGAGACCTCATCGCGGGTGCTCCATGCGCGACGCGGGCTGAGCGCGCGGCTGTTGCACCCACACGCGCACTTCAATCGCGCCACTGCGCTCAAAGCGCAGGGTCAACGGGAAGCGGTCGCCCACCTGCAAGGGCGCTTTGAGGCCTTGCAGCTTGAGCCGCCAGGGGCCGTCATGGCGCAGTGGCATCTCACTGCGTGCGGCGATGGGCAGGGCTTCCACCGTGCGCCAGGCTTGGCCCTCGCGCTGCTGGATCAGCACCGCGCTGGCCACAGGGGTGTGGCCGCCCACAAGGCGGTCGGCCTGTGGGCCGCTGTTGCGGAGCTGGCGCAGAAAGGCGAACCCTTGCAGCGTGCCCGGTGCCGAAGGAGTGGCATAGGGGTGGTCCAGGGTCAAGTCTCCCAGCTGGCTGTCGTGGGCGAAGCTCAGGCCGCAGGCCAGCAAGGCGAGGCTGCCTCCGGTGGCTTGAATGAAGTGGCGGCGCTGCAAGGCGAGCATCACCAGCCTCCTTCCAGCAGGCGCGGGCCTTGCCATAGCAGGCGCAGGGCGGCATAGGGCTGGGTGGTGGCGGCGAGCTCTTGACCGGCTTCCACCCACAGCTGCACCGGCGCCCAGCCGCTATAGCCCAGCGACACGGCAGCGCGGCTGACAGGCCGCGCGCCTGTGAAACCGGCCTCGGTGGCCAGCAAGCTGGCACCGGGGCCGTGCAAGTCGTGGCGGGTGTGCAGATGCTCCAAACGGGCGGCCCACTGCCAGGTGGGCAGCCAGCGCCACTGGCCTTGCAGCCAGACGCCGCGGGTGTCGCCCGCATAGGCGGCGCGGCCATTGACGGAGCTGAGGTCACCGCGCTCTCGCCGCCACAAGCCTGCTGCTTGCAGTGTCCAGCGGCCGTCGTCGCTGTCGGTGGCCACACTCGCCCCAAAGACCTGGGCTTGGCCGTCAAAGCAGATGCGCTGGGCCATGCTGATGCGGCAGTCCGGCACACCGTGGCTGTGGCCGACGACGCCCACACCTTGCACGGCTGCGCCCCGGCCTTCAGGGTGGAGCCACACGCCGCTCACGTCCGCCCGCCAATGCCCCCACTGGCTTTGCAGGCGCAGCGACGGCGCTGCCGCACCATGCGGCCCGGCCGGGAATTTGCGCGCCCGCCATACACCCAACTCAACTTGGCTCAGACGGGGGCCTTGCGTGTCGCTGGGCGCAGCTTGCCACTGCAGGCTACTGCCGTCGTCTATCCAGGTGGTGTGGATGACCGCTTGCTTGGCCAAGGGCGCCTGCGCAAACGGGTCGAGGTCTCCGGCTTGCCCGATCACCGTGCCCAAAGGCAAAGACTGGCGGCCCAAGCGCCAGCGCAGTTGCTCACCGGGCTGCCACCAGCCCACCGTCCACTCGCCTTGCACGCGGGCCACTTCCACATGCGGGGCGTCGCGGTCATGCTGCCCCACCGCCGCCTGGGCCGACCAGTGGCGGTTCAGACGCAGGCCGAAGCCCAGTACGGCATGCTCCAGGCCCAACTGGCCGCGGCGGTCTCGGGTCTGCTCTCCCGTCAGCAGCACGCCCGGGTGTCGGGCCGTGGGCCAGGCAGAGTCCGCGTGGATGGCGCTCAGTGCCAGCCCGGCTCCCACGCGCCAGCCTGGCACATCGGGCACGGCCTCGTCCTCGACCTCATGGGCCAGGCTCTGGCCAGGCAGGGCCAGCATTAGCAGCAGGGCGCATGCGCCAGGGTTGCGCAACAGGCGGTGCTTAAGGGGCTGCATGGGGGTTGGAGAACTTTGGGTTGGTGAGGAAGTCCGAGTCGGTCAGCGTTTTGAGGAAGCGCCGACCAGATCGGCCTTGTCTTGGGTCGTTGAGGTCGATGCGCGAGATCAGGTCGCTCTTGTTGGGGTGCGCCCGGCCATCGCCCGCGTTCGGGCCGCTGCTGATGTTGCGGCCACCGGTGGCATAGAAGTCCAGCACCTCCTCCAGCGAAGCCATGCTGCCGTCGTGCATATAGGGCGCGGTGACACCCACATTGCGCAAGCTGGGCGCGCGGAAGCGGCCTCTGTCCGCGGGCTTCTCCGTCAGCTCGAACAGGCCCTGGTTGCCGGCGGGGAAGTTGCCCGTGCCTCCCAGGTTGTAGAGGCCGGTGTTGTGGAAGGGGATGTCCAACACTTGGGTGGAGGCATGCACCACCTGATCATTGAAGTTAAACCCTGCGTGGCAGTGGAAGCACTCGGCCTTCTCGCTGTTGAAGAGATCCAGGCCGCGACGCTCACTCTCCGTCAGCGTGACCGTGCCTTGCAAGAACTGGTCATATCGGCTGTGGCCCGAGATCAGCGTGCGCTGAAAGTTCGCAATGGCGCGGGTGATGTTGCCCCAGGTGATGGGAGCCTCGGCCTCGGGGTAGGCTGCGGCGAACAGGCTGGCGTAGCGGGTGTCGCCACTGAAGCGGGCGAGCACCTCGGCCACATTGCTGTCATTGATGCCCAACTCCACAGGTGTATCGGAGAACAGCGGCACCTGCATCTGAGCCTCCAGGCTCAGCAGCGAGGGGTTGGCCCAGGTCAGCGTGGGGTGGTAGACCACATTGGCCAGCCCTTGCGAATTGCGCGGGTGTGCTTCGCCCGTGGAGCCTCTGGCGCTTGCGCGTCCGTCGGTGAAGGCTTTGTCTTGATGGTGGCAACTGGCGCAAGCCTGCGTGCCGTTGCCCGAGAGCCGTTTGTCGTAAAACAGAAAGCGCCCCAGCTCCACTTTGGCGGCGCTCATGGGGTTGTCGGCGGGGACTTTGGGTGTGGGGAAATTGGCGGGCAATTGCCAAGTCCAGCCATTGCTGGGCGGGGTTTGCGCGGTGTCATTCACCGTCACGCCACTGCCCCCACAGCCCCACAGGGACAGCGTGGCCGTGGCCACCGCTGTCCCGGTGAGGCCGAGCAACGCCTGTTTGAAGCGTTGTCGGCTCATCACTTGCTCACAGCTTTGAACAGGGTTTGAGCGGGCGAGGTCGGCGTCGTCACACCCGTCGCCACGTCTAGCCCAAGGACATTGAAGATGGCCGAACACTCGGGGTCGGTGCTGCCGGACATGCAGCCGGTAGGGCCGCCGCCATTGACGGTCACATTGTTGCCCGCCAGCATGGCCTTCACATCCACGGCTACTTTTTGAGTGTCGGGGTTGAAGCTGGCCAGGGTGACTTCCACGCGGTCTGGGCGGCTGCAGGTGTCCACTTGGCCTGCTGCCGGGTTGGCGCCGGTGCAGCCGGTGGAGCCCAGGTGCATATTGAAGACAGGCGCCGTCCAGGTGCTGTTGGTCACCTCGATCTTGGCGAACTTGCGGCCACCCGCCCAGCTCCAGGCCATGCCGGGGTGCGAGGCGTTGTTGACCACGGCAGGGGTGACGCTCACATCAGCCGTTTGGTCGGTGTGGTTCAGCGACAGCGGCACGCCCAGGGTCATCTTCATGCCCACGTAGTCACCGGCTGGCACCGTGCCCTTGATGCTGGTGTTCATCGCGGTGGTGCCTGCGCAGGTGCCGGATTTGTCTTCCAGGTCGATCAAGGTCACGGTGTCTGTGCCCTTGGTGGTGTTGTAGGTGTCCGAAGCGTCCAGCGTCAGCGCGACATCTTTGCCGTCACGGGTGACCAGCTTCACATTCGAGATGTAGAAGCGCATGTCCGACAAGGTGCCGCTGGCACCTGTGGTGCCCAAGCCGCTGAGGGTGGAGGCGCAGGTGATGGCGGTGTCGCCGGCCACGGCCGCGAAGTCAACGCGCACGGCCTTGGGGCCGGTGTCTTCGTCGCTGCCACCGCCACAGGCGGTGAGCGCGGCCAGAGCAGCTGCGGCCAAGCTGCTGAGCGTCAGTGCTTTTTTCATATCATCAATCCTCTTGAGTGGTTGGGGTTGGGTGAGAAGGAGGAAGTTCGGCCAGAGCCACACGCTGTGGGTTGGCCTCGGTGCGCAGGGGCGGGGGTGTCAGGGGTGGCATGGGCTCGGCGGCCAGACCAGACCCCAAGCTGACCGCCAGTTGAAAGGTCACCAACACGGCGGCCACATGCGCGGCCACAAACCATCGGATGCGGCTGGCGTGGTCAACAGCGGGCTTCATGGGGTGCCGCCTTCATGGCGGGCCACCAGCGTTGGTGCGGCGTGGGCCTGCGCGGCGGCCACGGGCATCAATCGCAGGGGTTTGGTTTGGCGCGACGCAGGGCCAGCAGTGTGGATGATGATGCTGGTCAGCAGCCACAAGGCCATGGCCAACACGGTGCCAATATTCAAGTACGTCAACCCACGGAGGACGCGTTCTAAGAGAGACACAGTAGAGACTCCACAGGGGCGCCCTGGGCCTCAGGTCCACAGCGTGGACGCAAGGCAAAGCAAAGGGGCAGCCCGGTTCACCCGAAGGTGACAAAGCTTGCAAGACAGGCCGCGCCAAGCAGGCGGCCCGCAGCAAGAGCGGCGGGTGGATCAGCCGCGAAGAGGAGGGGCTCGAGGCTGGGCGCTGGCCCAGGCAAACAGCGGCCGTGGAGCCTGCAAGAACAGCTCAGGCACAGCCTGGCTCAAGCCCTGGTGCAGGGCGGGGCCGGCGCTGGCGGCCGGTGGTGCAGCGGGTGACGCTGCTAGGCCGCACAAAGCACAGTGTTCTAGGCTGTGCGGAGAAAGCGTGGCGTCTGCAGGGAGTTCTTCCCCAGTGAGACTGACCAGCTTGATGCCCTGCGGCGTGCAGATTTCCGTCCAGGGGGTGGCCCCATTGGCATGGGCCACCGCATGCGAGATCGTCGGTGCCAGGGCCAAGCCGAAGACCGCCAACAAGGCGATCCACGAACAGCGGCGGAGGTGGTGACGAATCAGGGCGAGCACGGCAACATTCTAAGCGCAGAGCGTGCGACGTCCCATGGACCCCATGCTCCGCACAGGCCTGCGAGTCTTCCGGCGAGGCGACGGCCCCGGGCCTTGTGAAAGCTGGCGATAATCCCTGTATGTCCATCCAGACCGACGATTTTGGAGATCTGCCCGCCCGCCCCGCACGGGTGGTGGCGGCCAGCCCGGCCACGCCACAAGAAGAGGCGCTGGAGCGCGCGCTGCGGCCCAAGGCCTTGCAAGAGTATGTGGGCCAGGCCAAGGCGCGCGAGCAGTTGGAGATCTTCATCGGCGCGGCCAAGAAGCGCAGCGAGGCGCTGGACCATGTGCTGCTGTTTGGCCCGCCGGGTTTGGGCAAGACGACGCTGTCGCACATACCCATTG
>JAXHNT010000115.1:0-2852 GCA_034520165.1 Ideonella sp. | reverse complement strand
GATCAGTACAGCTTCTTGGGCAGCTGCATGCTGCGAACGCGCTTGTAGTGGCGCTTGACGGCGGCTGCCTTCTTGCGCTTGCGCTCAGCGGTGGGCTTTTCGTAGAACTCGCGGGCGCGCAGGTCGGTCAGCAGGCCGAGCTTTTCAATGGTGCGCTTGAAGCGGCGCAGTGCAACGTCAAAAGGCTCGTTTTCTTTGACTCGGATGGTGGTCATTTACTAAGGGATCCTTGAGGATAAGTGCGCTCGGTGTCCGCTTGGGTACGGCTTGTTCCGGATTTGCCGTTCCGCCCCTAAAAGGTGGAGAGCCAACGGATCGACACGCGGGTTTGCTAGCAAAGACGGCGATTCTAGCCTGAAAAGTGGCCCAGGGCAATTTTGCGGGCTGCAAACTCGATAAAGTGTGGCCCAAATTCAATTTTCAACTCGAACTGAAGGAGTCCCGAATGAGCATTCAAACGGTAGGAGTGATCGGTGCAGGCACCATGGGCAACGGCATTGCGCAGGCCTGCGCGGTCAGCGGCATTCAGGTGGTGATGGTGGACATCTCCCAGCAAGCCGTGGACAAGGGCTTGGCCACCGTGGCGGGCAGCTTGGACCGTCTGATTAGAAAAGAAAAAATGACCACGGCAGAGAAAGAGGCCGCGCTGGCCCGCATCAGCACTTCGACCGACTATGCAGCGCTGACGGGTGCTGAACTCGTCATCGAAGCGGCCACTGAAAACGAAGCGCTGAAGATCAAGATCCTGCAGCAGCTCGACGCGATGCTGCCCGCCCAAACGATGGTGGCGACCAATACGTCCTCCATCAGCATCACCAAGCTGGCGGCCGCTACCCAGCGGGCCGATCGCTTCGTGGGCATGCATTTCTTCAACCCGGTGCCGATGATGGCCTTGGTGGAGATCATCCGCGGCCTGCAGACCAGTGATGCCACCCATGACGCGGTGGCCGCGCTGGCTGTGGCGCTGGGTAAGATCCCCGTCACAGTGAAAAATGCACCGGGCTTTGTGGTGAACCGCATCTTGGTGCCCATGATCAACGAAGCGTTTTTTGTGTTGGCCGAAGGCACGGCCACGCCTGAAGACATCGACAACGCCATGAAGCTGGGCTGCAACCAGCCGATTGGGCCACTCGCCCTGGCCGACATGATCGGATTGGACGTTTGCTTGGCTGTGATGAATGTCTACATGGCCGAGTTCAACGACTCCAAGTACCGGCCTTGCCCGCTGCTCAAGGAGATGGTGGCCGCCGGTTGGCTGGGCCGCAAAACGGGCCGGGGCGTCTACACCTACTGAGCGCGTTCAGCCAAGGCCTCTGCGCACGCATGGGCGCTGGCCCAGGCCCACTGGAAGTTATAGCCGCCCAGCCAGCCTGTCACATCCACCACTTCACCAATGAAGTAGAGGCCGGGCTGCAGACGGCTCTCCAAGGTTTGGGAGCTGAGGTCGCGGGTGTCAACGCCACCGGCCATCACCTCGGCCTTGTTCCAGCCCTCGGTGCCGGCCGGGGTGAGCTGCCAGGCGTGCAGGCTGTCGGCCACGCGGCTGATCTGGGCATCGGGCACCTGGGGCATGGGCAAGGTGGCGTCCAGGCCCAGCATGAGCAGCCAGGTGTCGGCCATGCGCTGGGTCAGCAGACCGGCTAACTCATTGCCCAGTTGCCGTTTAGAGCGTTGTCTGGCGCTGCGCAGGGTCTCGGCCACGTTGACGTTGGGCAGCAGGTTGATCTCGATGGCTTGCCCCGGCTGCCAAAAGCTGCTGATCTGCAGCACGGCGGGGCCGCTGAGGCCCCGGTGCGTGAACAGCAAATCTTCATGAAACTGCACCGGCGGCGGTGCTTTCTTGCTCTTGCCCGTGGCCGCAGGGAGGGTGCTGATCAGCACTGGCATGGCTTGGCCGGCCATCGCGACAAAGGGTGCCCATTCGGCGGCCGCAAAGGTCAAGGGCACCAAAGCTTGGCGCGGTGTCACCGTGCGGTGGCCGAGTCGTTCGGCCAGTTTCAAACCAAAGTCGCTGGCGCCGATCTTGGGCACCGGCAAGCCACCGGTGGCCACCACCACGCTGCGTGCATGCACAGGCCCATGCGCGGTCTGGGCTTGCCAGGTGCCATCCTCCAAGCGCTGAAGGTCTTGCACGCTGCAGGGCTGCCAGCGCTCGACCCCACCGCGCTCGCACTCAGCCAGCAGCATGCGGATGATCTGCTCGGCAGAGTCGTCACAAAACAGTTGGCCTTTGTGCTTTTCGTGAAAGGCAATGCCGTGCTGTTGCACCAGGGCGATGAAGTCTGCCGGGGTGTAGCGTGCCAGGGCTGAGCGGCAGAAATGTGGGTTGTCAGACAAAAAGTTGGACGGCGTGGCCTCGCGGTTGGTGAAGTTGCAACGGCCACCGCCCGAGATGCGGATCTTCTCGGCTACCTTGGGCGCATGGTCCACCAGCAGCACGGACAAGCCGCGTTGCCCCGCCTGGGCGGCGCAGAACAAACCGGCTGCACCGGCGCCGATGACCAGCGCTTCAACGTGACGAGCAGAGGGATTCATGAGGGGCTCACCAAAGCGTTTTCTCAGCCCGCGAAGGCCTTCCACAACATATAGGCCGCCAAGGCATACAGCAGCACTGCAAAAGCCTTTTTGAGCTGAGCCACATTCATAGCGTGGGCGGTGCGCGCGCCCAATGGGGCCATGGTGACGCTGGCTGCTGCAATCACCACCAACGCCGGCAGGTACAGGAACCCAAAGGCGCCGGGCAGGGCAGGGGGCAAAGACCAGCCGCCCAGCACATAGCCCAACGTGTTGGCCACAGCAATGGGAAAGCCTAATGCGGCGCTGGTGGCGACGGCGTTAGCAATACGTAACTG
>JAXHNT010000004.1:0-36839 GCA_034520165.1 Ideonella sp. | reverse complement strand
AAGCGCTTCGTTCGGATGCACGTGTGCGGGGCCGTGCAGGTGCTGCTCGATCCTGAAACTACCCTCCGCTTGGAGCACACCCAGGGCCACATCCCCCTGGTTGACCCAGAACAGGCTGTGCGTCACCCCTTGACGAGAGAACACCACACGGCCCTGCGCCACGGTGCTCACTTGGGCCACACGGTTCAAGGTTGCGGCCTCAGCCGCTGAAACGGGCTGGCCCTTGAACAAGTCAGACCAATCGTCAACATTGGGCAAGGCTGCCGCTGCAGGGGTGCAGCCCAAAGGAGCCGCAGAGGCGTGGCGCGTGCGGGTCCGAGCACGGGTCAGCGGAGCGCGCTCTTGCGCTGCGGCATGGCCGACGGGGCTGGCGGGAAAGTGGTCCATGAGATCTCTCACGTAGAGCAGTTGTGCAGACTGTCCCTGAGCGGGGCTGGCCTTGCGTTGCGCCAGATCAAGACACACCAACAAGCCTGGTACGGCTTTACAGCAAGATCAATCCGCCTCAGATCCGCTACGCTCTGGGCCATGAAACTGCTGCGCTACGGACCACCGGGGGCCACACGCCCGGCCCTGCTGGATGCCCAAGGCCAGGTGCGCGACTTGAGCGCCTTGCTGCCCGACATCACACCCCAAACCCTCTCGCCCGCAGGTCTGGCCGCACTTCGGGCCTTGGAGGCCAGCGCCCTGCCAGTGGTGGCGGAGCCTGGGCGCCTGGATGTGCCGTGGTCGGGCCTGGGCAAGTTCATCTGCATTGGCCTGAACTATGCCGACCATGCGGCCGAAGCAGGGCTGCCCCTGCCTGCAGAGCCGGTGATCTTCATGAAGGCCATCAGTTGCCTCTGCGGCCCCACTGACCCCACCGTGCTGCCACCCGACTCCACCCGCAGCGACTGGGAGGTGGAATTGGGCGTGGTGATCGGC
The DNA here is from genome assembly GCA_034520165.1 of Ideonella sp. Classification (GTDB taxonomy): domain Bacteria; phylum Pseudomonadota; class Gammaproteobacteria; order Burkholderiales; family Burkholderiaceae_C; genus Ideonella. The sequence continues at coordinate 35,915 of JAXHNT010000004.1, read as the reverse complement.
CACACGGCCCGCCATGTCAACGAAGCAGACGCCTTGGCGCATGTGGCGGGCTACTGCGTGGTCAATGAGTCCTATTTTCCTCGAAGTTGACCTGCCTGAACGACCCGCGAACCTAGAGCTGGGCGCGGGTTTCGTAGCCGAAGACAGGAGGCACCTGATGGGTCGAGCGCAAGTTGGCGACGCGGATGGCGGTCAAGCCGGTGGCTGCGGCGAGTCAAGAGGCCATCAACACCGCGCCCGAAGCGGGCGACGATGCCATGCGCGTGCAGACCCCAGGTGGGGTGTTCTCGGTGCGCTGGGACGAGCGCGGCCGTGCAAGCGGCAGCTTGGCCCAACTGACCTTCTTTGCCGAATACCTGGAGACCCAGCGGTTTGTTCGAGGCCTGGCTCAATGAGCTGCCCACTGAGCTACACCAGCCCCAATCGCCGGCGCTGGTGGACGTGCTGGGCACATGGATGTTGTCTGATCCTGGACGGGCATTGCCGCTACGCTGCATCGTGGGCGCGCTGCGCGGGACGGGGTGGCGCCCAGCATCCTGAGGGCATGAACAAGATCATCGGCGACGACAGCCTAGCGCCGAGCGCTGAGCGCCATCGCCCCCGGCACCCGATGACGAGCACACGCCCGAGCAGCGCTGCAGCGCAACAAGCCTAATTGGCACGCTCTACGCAGTGGACGCAGGCTCAGCTCAAGCACAGCATCGCGCTGGCCACGGCCACGCCGTGGATACTGGACTGCGACACCACCATCCAAGGTGCTGTACGGCAACAAGATGGAGGGCCGTGGTCAGCTACAACCCGCAAGCCTGAGGCGCCCCAGCCACGCCATCCACACCTACTGGATCGGCAACCTGCGCCTGGTGCTGGACGCGCAGCTCGACAAGCGGCAACCGGCACAGCCCGGTGCACGCGCGGCCGGGTCTGATGGCCTTGCTCGAAGACATGCCAGCGGCCTCGCGCCCAAAGCTGGTTCGGGGCGACTGCGCGTTTGGCAGCGAGGGCGAGATGAGCGCACTGGAGGCCATGGCCAGCCCTACCTGTTCAAGCTGCGCCAGAGCCCGGGCGTGAAGACGCTGATCAAGCGCCAATGGACACGGCGGGATTGGGCCGGCGTAGGCCAAGCGCTGGGAGGCGTGCGAAGACGTCTTGCGGCTGACGGGATGGACGCAATCGCGACGCGTCATCGTGATGCGCCGAAGTGCGCAAGCTCAACCTCATCGTCGAGGTCCAGGGTGAGGACAAGGGCGGGGGACAACGCTGCGGGCGTGGCAAGGGCAAAGACGCGGCGCAGGCCGAGCTGCACTTCATCGACGAGACAGAACCCGTCAAAGAGCGGGAGTACGCCGTGCTGGTGTGCAACGCGCACTACGAGTTGCAAAAATCGGGCAGCTCTACCGCGACCGGGCCGACCCTTAGAAAACGACTTCGACGAGATCAAGAACCAGGTGGGGCAGGGGCGGCTACAGCACGCACGACAACGAGCGCTAGCGCGCTGAGCGCGCGAGGGCCGTGCTGGCGCTGGTCTACAACTGGTGGAGCTGGTACGTGCGGCTGGCGCATCCGAGGACGCGCCTGGAGGCCATCACAAGCCGCCCCAAGCTGCTCAGCGCGGTGGTCAAGCTGACCAGTCATGCCGGGCAGAAGAAAGTCTTGTCTGAGCGTCACGCACGAAGCGGCCGCACAGATCAAGCGGCTGATCGTCAATGTCCGCGCGGGTTTGAGGCCATGTTCCGGGCGACCGCGCCGCAGTTAGACAAACCGCAATGCGGTCGCGCTGGTGCGCTACATCGTCGAGAAAATCCTGGCCTGCCAGCCCAAACCCAACCCCGGCTTGATCGCGTTCCCGGCATCGGGGCAACTGAGGAAAAATAGGATGATCTCTCAGAGCGGGCCTACCAGTTGGAGCGCGGCGGCACCTGGGACAAGGGCAAGGGTTGCGACACTTTTGGGCCGGTTGGCCCCTGGCTGGTGACGGCCGACGAGGTGCCCGACCCACAGGCACTGGACCTCTGGCTGGAGCTGAACGGCCAACGCATGCAAAACGGCAGTACCCGCACCATGGTGTTCAGCGTGGCGCAGATCGTCAGCTACGTCAGCCGCTTCATGACGCTGCAGCCAGGCGACTTGATCAGCACAGGCACCCCACCCGGCGTTGGCATGGGCATCAAACCCACCCCGGTGTACTTGAAGCCGGGGGACCAGATGCGCTTGGGCATCACAGGCTTGGGCGAGCAGCAGCACACCATTCACGCCTGGGACCGCGCCCTGCTGGGCTGAACACCCTAAGCGGCCTAGAAAAGCACAGCGCCATTTGCGTGGCAGAAAAGCAAAGGGCCACTTGCGTGGCCCAGGGCTAACCGCAGAGCTGAAAAGCCAGCGGTCACTGAGACTCCGGTAACGGGTTCCGGGTTCCGCCCATTGGTGCGGTCGGTTGTTTTTGTCGCAGTGAGGTCATTGTGCAGGCATTTCGTGACGCTGATGTGACGAGATGAGGGGGTTTTGCCCTGCAAACGTGGGGCAGGGTTTGTTCCGGACTTTCCGCACGGAATTAGCGCACTGCGCTGTGGTTAAGCCAGCAGCAGCAGTTCCAGACGGATGGGGGTACCCTGGTGGCGGAAGCGAGCTGCATTGCGCAACACATGGGTCACCAAGTCCTCCAGTGCCGACGCAGCGACCCGCACCTCCAGTGAGGCGTCGCTGGCCGCTATGGCTGCCACTGCGGAGTGGCTCTGGTGGACGACTTGGGCATAGACAAACAGGCGCGTACGCCAGAGTTGTTGAGCGGCTTCAAGCGCTGGGCCGAACCCGCCTGGCGCAAGCAGACGGTGGCCCTGCGGTAGCGCCGCTCAGGGGGTCAACGCTTCACCGGCGCAAAGGTACCCGGGTTGAGTTCAGCGATCTCACCCACGCCGCGCACCAGCTTCTGGAAGTCTTCCTTGAGCCAGAGGTTCTCCCAGTCCTTGTAGGACTTCCAGCGCGACACGCCAACATACTGCGGCTTGCTGTCTGGATTGCGGTTTTCCATCAGGGCGTTTTCGATGTAGCCCGGCTGCTTGCGCAGATAGTCTCGGATGGCGCCCATGCGCTTGGCCAGCTCGGCCTTGTTGGCCGGGTCGCGCGCGGTGAACTGCATCACCGTGACGACGGTGTTGGGGTCGTCCAGAGCCGGTGCGGCCATGGCGGGGGTGCTGCCCAGTGCGGCCAAGGCGGCCAGGGTCATGAGTGCCCGACGAATGTTCATGTGTACTCCTCGTTGTAGAGATGAACGAGGCTTCAGTCAAAACTGAAGCCCAGGGAGCGGCCCATTGTGGGATGGTCATGGGCATGCACTGAGGCTCAGAATGGAGAAGTCTTCTCCACCAATGCACCGCTGACCCCCATGCCGGCACCGCCCTCTCTTGATGATTTGGTTCTGTTTGTCGAAGTGGCTCGGGCAGGCAGCTTCAGCCAAGCCTCGCTGCGGCTGGGCATCCCCAGCGCCACGATGTCCCGGCGCATCGCTGGGCTGGAGAAGCAGCTGGGCGTCAAGTTATTCGTGCGCAGCACGCGGCAGGTCAGGCTCAGCGATCACGCCCAGTCTTTTTTCGAACGCTGTGCCGAGGTGGTGGATGCGGCGCAACTGGCTCATGAAGCGCTGGTTCAATCGCATGAGCAGGTTGAGGGGCGAGTGCGGCTCAGCGTGCCGGTGGATTTTGGGCTGGACTATCTGGGGCCGCTGCTGCCAGAGTTTGCTGCCCTGTATCCGCATATTCAGCTCGACCTGGAGTTAAGCGCGCGGCACATCAACCTGCTGACAGAGCATGTGGATATGGCGGTGCGCATCGGTCCCATTCAGGGCGACAACCTGGTGGCGCGTCCCCTGGGTCATATCCGCATGGGTTTGTTTGCGTCGCGGGACTATCTGTCGCGCCACGGTGTGCCGCTGAGCCCGGCCGATCTGACAAAGCACCAGTGCTTGGCCACTGGGCCAGACCGGGCACAGGCTCGTTGGGCCCTAACGCGCGCCGGGAAGACCCATCACCATGAGGTTCAAGGCGTCTTCTGCGCCAACCATATTGGCCTGTCGCGCCGCTTGGCGGCTCAAGACCAGGGTATCGCCATGCTGCCTCTCAGGCATACCCGCGCCGCGCTGGAAGGGCACTGGTTGGCGCCCGTCCTTCCCGACTGGCACGGGCCCACCTTGCCTGTCAGCCTGCTGCGCACCGGGCGGCAACAGCCGCTGGCAGTGCGCTTGCTGACAGACCACCTCATACAGCGGCTACCCCCTTTGCTGGAGGGGGCAGACAGCCCTTAGGGGGCCAGTGTCAGGCCGACCAAGGCCGCGCTCTTGCGCGGGTTGATGAGGTTGACCCGCCCGGGCTTGCCGTCTGCGCCAGGCAGGCGCTCAGCGCCCTCCATGATCGCGGCCTTCAGTTGCACCGGAGTCAGGCTGGGCTTGAGCGCCAAGAGCTTGGCGGCCAGGTTGGCCACCTGAGGGCTGGCCATGCTGGTGCCGCTCAGCTTCATGCGCACGCCACCGGGCACCGGCGCCTCCACCTCAAAGCCATTGGCATGCACGGCAACCGTCTTGCCGAAGGTGGAGAAGCTGGTCTCCGTCCCGGCTTTGTCCACCGCCCCAACCGTGATCAGGTTGGGCAAAGAAAAACCGGCGGGGATGTACTCCTCGAAGTCTGCGCTGTTGTCCTCGTTGCCCGAACCGGCCACAAAGAAGATCTCTGGCGCACCGGCAATGGCGTCGCGCAAGGCGTCTCGCTCGATCTTGAAGAGGCGCTGCGCCTCTTGCTTGCGCTGCTCGGGGCTGCCGCCCATACTGTGATAAGCCATGGCCCCTTCATAGGCGCTGGGGCCGTAACGCCAGCTCATATTGACCACCTTGACCCCCGCTTGCTTGAAGCCCTGCACGGTGGCGGTAAAGGCTGCAGCAGTGGCTTTGGAGCGGGCCTCACTGGGCTTGAAGGGCTCGCTCAAGTGGCTCCAGAGCATGGTGGCGGCATAGACCTGGGCCAGAGGGTTGCCTTCCACAGCAATGCCCGCCACGTGGGTGCCATGCACGTAAAGGCCTGCCAGCGAAGCGTCTTCGGAGAAAGCCTTGACCTGATCGGCCTTCAGGCTGGCCATCTTGGCGCGGAAGGCCCGCGACTCTGGGGTGTCCAAGGCAGCCCGCTGGTCCAGCGCGCCCTTGATGACCGCCCGCAACTCAGGCCAGCGAGGCGCAGCCTCACCCAAGGGGCGCAGCAGGTGGGGCGAGGGCCGGGCTTCGTCGTCGAAAGCGATGCCCTTGGCTGCGGCCGCCTTGAAGAGGCTCAAGTCGACGCCCGAGTCCCAAATGCCAACCACCACGGCCTGAGCCTGTGCGTTATCCGGGATGGCGAAGGTGCGCGGCGTCCAGATGTCGGGCTTGGCGGCCGTCTGAGCTTGGCCGTCAATCACGGCTTGCAGGCCTGCCACCACCGCCTGCTTGTTGGGCGCCAAAAGTTCGATCTGCATGCGGGAGTTAACGATGGCGATCACCAGGCCCTCGGGGATGGTCATCTGGCCATTCTTGGCCATGGCATCCACCTGAGACTGAAAGGCGCCTTTGATCAGCTCGGGGTTGAAGGTCTCGATACCGCCCTTGTTAGCCTTGACCACGTCCTGCACATCGACCCAGGGCATGGCGCCATAGCGGCGTTTGACCTCAGCCTGCAGCCAGGCGGCATCGCGGCGCTCAGCTTGCTGCTGTGACAGCAAGTCGGTCAGCAGACCACTGGTCAGCTTGCCGCCAGCCTTTTCTTGCAAGGCTCGGGCCTTGGTTGTCCATTGCGGCACCGCCGCCCAATCTCCCCGCAATTGCGCCATGGCGGCCAAGGCCGCGTAGTACTCGCGCTGGGTAGCGGCATCTCGAATGTCATAGCGCTGCAGGTCGAGCAACAGGTTCTTCTCGACCGGGGCGGCGATGGCTTGTAGTTCGGCCAAAGGCACCACCAACAGTTCGCTGGGCAGCTTGGGCAGCGTGACGGTGCGGCGCGGCAGTTGGTCCGCTTGGGTGATGACCGTGCGGGAACTTTGAGCCTCGGCGGCTGCGGTCTGCGCGATCGCGCCGGATGCAACAGAAAAAGACAAGGTCAAGGCCGTGACCGCCAGAGAAATCAGCGTAAGTTTCATCGATGCAGCTCCGAGTAAATGTCTGCCCATGCTAAGCAAGGCAGGTGACGAATCCCATGTGTGTAGGACGAAATGCAGAGGAAAGGGGATGAGCTGCGCATCAAAGCTCGCGAACCGAGCCTCGCCCGGCCTTGACCTTGCCCCTCAGAGTCTTCCCGTCCATGCGGCGCTGCTGAGAGCCTTGGGTCGGCCGCGTAGGCTTGCGCTTTTTGGGCACATGGGCGGCGGCATCCACCAAGGCCTGCAGGCGCAGCAAAGCGTCAGCCTGGTTTTGCGGCAGGCTGCGATAGTCTTGGGCCTTGATGACGACCACGCCTTCGGCAGTGATGCGGCTGTCAGGCAGCGCCAGCAAGCGCGCCTTAACAGGATCCGGCAAGGAGGACGCATGGATGTCAAAGCGCAGGTGCACGGCGTTGGACACCTTGTTGACGTTTTGGCCGCCAGCCCCTTGAGCGCGGATGGCGCTGAAGCTGACTTCCTCGATACGAACCTGCGGCGCGGCCATGCACAGCCTCAGCAGGGCGCTTTGGCGCGGCGCTCAACCACCACAAAGCTCACCACATAGTCGCTCTCGTCGCTGAGGGTGACCTGGGCTTGCAAGCCTTGGGCCTCGAACCACGCGGCCAAGTCGCCATGCAAGCGAATGAAGGGCTTGCCCGAGGGCTCGTTGAGAATCTCGCAGTCGGGCAGGCGCATGGGCAGGTGCAGGCCCAAGCCAATGGCTTTGGAGAAAGACTCTTTGGCCGAGAAACGGGTGGCGAGATAAATGACGCCGCGCGCTTCGTTGCGAGCCCGGCGGGCGGCAAAGACCTTCAGCTCGTTCGGCCCCAGCACTTTGTCCGCAAACCGGTCGCCGCGCCGCGCCAGGGAGGCGGCGATGCGGCGGCTGTCGCAGATGTCGGTGCCGATGCCGTGGATCATGCCGTCACGCCTGCCGCATGGATGCAGCCGAGGTAAGCGCGGATGGTGGCGGCATAGCCCAGCTCTAGGGCATCGGCGATCAGGGCATGGCCGATGGAGACTTCGGCCACGCCAGGCACCTCGCGCACAAAGGCCGTGAGGTTGTCGCGGTTGAGGTCATGGCCCGCGTTCACTCCCAGGCCGGCCGCCAGGGCGGCGCGGGCGGTGGCAGCAAACTGATCGCGCACGGCTTGTTCACGCGGGGTGCCATAGGCCGAGGCATAGGTTTCGGTGTACAGCTCCACCCGGTCCGCACCCACGGCGCGCGCGTGGGCCATTTGCTCGGGCACCGGATCCATGAAGAGGCTGACGCGCACGCCCAAGGCATGGCATTCGTCGATCAAGGGGCGCAGAACGGCCGCATCAGCGGGCAAGTTCCAGCCGTGGTCGGAGGTGAACTGGCCTTCGCTGTCCGGCACGAAGGTGGCCTGGTGGGGCCGCACAGCGCGGATGAAGTCCATCAGGTTGTGCAGGGGGTTGCCCTCGATGTTGTACTCCACTTGCGGCCAGCGCTTGAGCAACGCGGCCAGGTCATACACATCCTGGGCGCGGATGTGGCGCTCGTCCGGCCGTGGGTGAACGGTGATGCCATCGGCCCCCGCTTCGAGCACGGTCTCGGCGGCGCGGGTCACGCTGGGAAGCCCTAAGTGGCGGGTATTGCGCAGCAGGGCCACTTTATTGAGGTTGACCGACAAGGCCGTACGGCCTAGCGCATGGGCTGAGGATTCGGGGGCAACGAGCGGGTTCATGGTCAGTGGCGGTCCATCAAACGGTGGGGGCATCGGGCACGGCGATGCGCTGCGTGTCCAGCAATTGTTGCGCGTCCACCATCACGTCGCGGGTGCGCAAGCGTGGCGTGCCCAGATGATAGTGAAGCAGGGTGCGCAGGGTCAGCTTGAGCACCGTGCCATGCGCGGCACAGGCATATTGCACGCGGGCCAGGTCGCCCTCGCTCAAGGCGGCCTGTATGGCCAACAAGGCCTCGCCGGGCACGGGGTGGTCGTCCGGCGTGGCGGGGATCAGGCCCAGGCCGGGCCGTAGGCCGTAGGCCTTGCCTGCTTGCACCACGCCTTGGGTGGCCAGGCGGTCCAACTGCGGCAAAAACCCAGTTTGCTGCAAGAGCACCAGCTCGAAGGCGCGCAGGGCCGCCGCCGAGACCCACTCATCGGCCTGGGCCAAGGCCGGCAAGGTGGCGGCGTAAGCATCAAACAGCACCGGATGCGGGTCATGCCGGGGCAGCAGCTTCATCAGCAGCTCATTGAGGTAGAAGCCCGAGAACAGGGCAGCCCCGCTGAGCATGGGCGCGCCGCCCAGCCACTCTGCACCTCGCAGGGTGCTGACCTCGGCGTTCTCATCGCGGCTGGGGCGGCTGACGCTGGCCAGAAGGCCCTGAAAGGGCAAGAGCACCGGCCGAAGTTGCGAGTAAGGCCGCTTGGCGCCTTTGGCGACCACGGTGAGCCGACCTTGTTCGCGGGTGAACAGGTCGAGGATCAGGCTGGTTTCGCTCCAGTCGTAGCGGTGCAGCACATAGGCCGCCGTGGTGGCAGCGCGGCTGCGCGGCAGCTTGGCCGTGCTGGCGTCACCCCCGCGCGCTGTGCTCATTCGTAGCCGTAGGAGCGCAAATGTTCTTCGGTGTCCGCCCAACCCGAACGCACCTTGACCCACAGCTCCAAAAAGACCTTTCCGTCGGTCAGCCGCTCCATCTCTTGCCGAGCTTCACTACCGATGCGTTTGAGTCGCTCGCCGCCGCTGCCAATGATCATGCCTTTGTGGGCATCGCGCTCCACCACGATGGCGGCACTGATGCGGCGCAGGTTGCCCTCTTCTTCCCACTTCTCGATGATGACGGTGGAGTTGTAGGGCAGCTCGTCGCCGGTCAGGCGGAACAGCTTTTCGCGGATCAGCTCGCTGGCCAGGAATTTTTCGCTGCGGTCGGTGAGTGCGTCTTCCTCATAGAACCAATCTTGCTCCGGCAGATAGGGCTTGATGATCTGGAAGAGGCGGTCGACGTCGGCTTGCTTTTGCGCCGACATGGGCACGTATTCAGCAAAGGCGTGGCGCTCTTGCATGCTCTTGAGCCAGGGCAGCAGGTCTGAGCGGCGGTGCACGGTGTCGAGCTTGTTGGGGATCAGCACCACGGGCTTGCCTTCGGGAATGAGCGACAGCACTTTGGCGTCGTCCATGCCGAAGCGACCGGCCTCCACCAAGAACAGCACCACGTCCACGTCGGACAAAGTGGATTGGACCGTGCGGTTGAGGTTGCGGTTGAGCGCCGTGGCATGCTTCATCTGAAAGCCCGGCGTATCGACAAACACAAACTGAGCCTCTTCGACCGTACGCACCCCCGTGATGCGATGGCGCGTGGTTTGCGCCTTCTTGGAGGTGATGCTGATTTTTTGCCCAACCAGAGCATTCATTAAGGTGGACTTGCCCACATTGGGACGGCCCACGATGGCGACCAAGCCACAGCGCGCGCCCTCGGGGCTGGTGCTGGCCGCAGCGGGCATGGCGGGCATGGCGGGCATGGCGGGCATCTCGGGCAGGTCGGACTCTGGAGGCAGGTTCAATTCGGGCACCACAAGGGTTAAGGAGGTCACGCTGCGGGCGGCGCCCGCAGCTTGTCCAGAAGTTGGCGGGCCGCTTCTTGCTCGGCCGCCCGGCGTGAGCGGCCTGAGCCCATGCTACTGAGTTGCAAGGCGGGCACGGTGGCTTCGACATCAAAGGTCTGTGCGTGGGCTTGACCGTGGGTGGCCGCAATGCGGTAGTTGGGCACGGGCAAACGCTGCGCTTGCAGCAGCTCCTGCAGCTCGGTCTTGGCGTCTTTGCGCCAGTTGTCGATGGTGGTGCTGTCAATCAGCTCACCAAAGAGTTGCCGCACCAAGGCATGGGCAGCGGCATCCCCGCCGTCCAAGTAGACCGCACCCAGCAGAGCTTCGGTGGCGTCTGCCAAGATGGAGGGGCGCTGAGCGCCGCCGCCGCGCGCCTCGCCCTCGGACAGCTTGAGCACCTCGGGCAGACGTAAAGCCAAAGCCACGCGGTGCAGGCTCTCTTCGCGCACCAAGTGGGCGCGCACACGGGTCAGATCACCCTCGTCAGAGCCGCTGAAGCGGTCATAGAGGAGGCGTGAGATGGTGAGGTTGAGGACGGCATCACCCAAAAACTCAAGGCGCTCGTTGTGGTCGGCGCCGTGGCTGCGGTGTGTGAGCGCGCGAGCAAGCAAGCTGGCCTGCTGGAAGCGATAACTCAATCGCAGCTGCAAGGCCTCTAGGGCCGCACTCATGACACACCCAAGCGCATGGTTCAGCGCACCTTGCCGTTGTAGTTGATCAGCAGACTCACGGGGCCAACCCATTGGATCTGCTTGTTGTAGTCGAAGCGCACTTCCATGCGGTCGTTGACGGTTTCGATCTCCAGATCAGCGCCCTTGATGGTGGCAATGGAGAATTCGATTTGCGACTGCTTGTCGAAAGCTGCCCTCACCTCACTGGCAGTGCCGGGGCGGTTTTCGCCCTTCATGATGCGAGTTAAGGTTTGTTGGATGGTCAGGTACTCATTGACTGAGGGCCAAATCTTGATGATGGTGTAGCCCAAGAACCCTACAAAAATGGCCCAAACCAGCAGTCCAAAAATAGTCAGACCACGTTGGCGTTGACGTGTGTGCAGCATGTCGAGTGTCCTTCTGAGTCTCAGTGGAAAGTGCCAATGCGGCCCAGGTTTCCAAAGTTCATCCACACCACGAAGGCACGCCCGACAAGGTTTTCATCGGGCACAAAGCCCCAATAACGTGAATCCTCGGAGTTGTCACGGTTATCACCCATGACAAACAGGTGGCCTGCGGGCACTTTGCAAACAACACCCTCCAGACTGTGGCGGCATTGGTCGCGGAAAGGGAAATCGTACCGCGAACCATTGAAGGACAGGGGCGTCTTTTCTTGCTGAATCCGGTGATCTACCTCACCCAAGCGCTCTGAGAAGCGCAGCATGTAGCGGTAAGCCAGATCGTCGTACTGTTCACCCAAGGGCGTGACGGGCACGGCCTGGCCGTTGATTCGTAACTCATGGTTAAGGTAAGACACCTCATCACCGGGCAAGGCGACCACGCGCTTGATGTAGTCGATGCGCGTATCCATGGGATAGCGGAAGACCACCACGTCGCCGCGCTTGGGTGCATGGTTGTCGATGATCTTCTTGTTGATCACCGGCAGGCGCACACCATAGTGAAACTTGTTCACCAGGATCAAGTCGCCCACTTCCAGCGTCGGGATCATCGAGCCGGTCGGAATCTTGAAAGGCTCAAACAAGAAAGAGCGCATCAAGAACACCACGACGATGACGGGGAACAAACCCGCCGTCCAGTCCAGCCACCAGGGCTGCATCAAGAGGCGCTCGCGGGCCTGGGTGATGTCCCCATCGACCCGATCGATGCCCTGCTGGGCCAACTCAGCGCGCCGAGCAGCATCTTGCGTTTCAAGCTGAATCACGGCCCTTTCGCGGGAAGGCCTAAAGCGGATGGTCTCTGCCAGCCAATACAGGCCTGTGACCACCGAGAGGATGAACAGCAGCAGCGAGAAGTTGCCGTGCCACATGTCCATGTACCAACCACCCAGGTAGGCGATCAGTGCCGCGTAGAGGACGGCCGTCAATGCACTCATGCGTTTTGCCTAGAACCCGCCTTGAGGCGAGCGAAATAGTAAGGGGTCAGGGCTTGGAGAAGCATCCACCGCCGATCAATCATCCACCTGCAAAATGGCCAAGAAGGCCTCCTGAGGCACCTCAACCGAACCAATCTGCTTCATGCGCTTCTTGCCAGCCTTCTGCTTTTCGAGCAGCTTGCGCTTGCGAGACACATCGCCACCGTAGCATTTTGCCAGCACGTTTTTGCGCAGGGCTTTGATGTTTTCGCGCGCAATGATGTTGGCACCGATGGCCGCTTGGATGGCCACGTCGTACATCTGACGCGGAATCTGCTCGCGCATCTTGGCGGCCACGGCACGGCCACGGTACTGGCTCTGCACCCGATGCACGATGATGGACAGGGCATCGACGCGGTCGCCATTGATCAGCAGATCCACCTTGACCACATCGGAGGGGCGATATTCCTTGAACTCGTAGTCCATCGAGGCATAGCCTCGCGAGACGCTCTTGAGCTTGTCAAAGAAGTCGAGCACGATCTCCGCCAGCGGCATGTCATAGGTCAGCATGACCTGACGGCCGTGGTAGGCCATATTGAGCTGCATGCCGCGCTTTTGATTGCACAGCGTCATCACCGTGCCCACATAGTCTTGCGGCATATAGAGATGCACGGTGACGATGGGCTCACGGATCTCTTTGATGCGGCCCAGTTCAGGCATCTTGGAGGGGTTTTCCACCAGGATGACCGTGTCGTCATTCAGCTCGACCTCGTAGACCACGCTCGGGGCAGTCGTGATCAGGTCTTGATCAAACTCACGCTCCAGGCGCTCTTGCACAATCTCCATGTGCAGCAGGCCCAAGAAGCCACAGCGGAAGCCAAAGCCCAGCGCCTGGCTGACCTCGGGCTCGTAGCGCAGCGAGCTGTCGTTGAGCTTGAGCTTTTCCAGGGCATCGCGCAGCTGGTCGTACTCGCTGGCTTCGGTGGGGTAGAGGCCGGCAAACACCTGGGGCTGGATTTCTTTGAAGCCTGGCAGGGCTTCTGTGGCCGGGCCCGCGTTATTGGGCAGCTTCTTCTCTAGGGTGATGGTGTCACCCACCCTGGCCGCTTGCAGCTCTTTGATGCCCGCAATGATGAAGCCCACCTCACCCGCTTTGAGCGATTCTCGGTTCTCGCTCTTGGGGGTGAAGACGCCCAGATGCTCGGCCGGATAGATGGCGTTGCTGGCCATCATGCGAATGCGATCGCCCTTCTTGATCTCGCCATCGACCACCCGCACCAACATCACCACGCCGACATAGTTGTCAAACCAGGAGTCGATGATCATGGCGCGAGGCGGGCCATCAGGGTTGCCCTTGGGCGCAGGCATGCGCGCAATCACCGCTTCCAAGATCTCGTCGATGCCCATGCCGGTTTTGGCCGAGCAAGGAATGCCGTTGCTGGCATCGATGCCGATCACATCTTCGATTTCTTCTTTGGCGCGCTCAGGGTCAGCCTGTGGCAGATCCATCTTATTGAGCACGGGAATCACCTCGACGCCCAGTTCCAAGGCGGTGTAGCAGTTGGCCACCGTCTGGGCTTCCACACCCTGCGAGGCGTCCACCACCAAGAGCGCACCTTCACAGGCCGAGAGCGAGCGACTGACTTCGTAGGAGAAGTCCACGTGCCCCGGTGTGTCGATCAAATTGAGGTTGTAAACCTGCCCGTTCTGGGCCTTGTATTGCAGCGCAGCGGTTTGGGCCTTAATGGTGATGCCGCGCTCGCGCTCGATGTCCATCGAGTCGAGCACCTGGGCTTCCATTTCTCGGTCGCTCAGGCCGCCACAGCGTTGAATGATGCGATCCGCCAGCGTGCTCTTGCCGTGATCGATGTGGGCAATGATCGAGAAGTTGCGAATGTGGTCCATGCAAGAGAGGTGCGCGGGCACAGGGCCTGCGGCTTTGAGTCAGCAGCGCTTCGCAGCGCGAACATGCCCCACCAGAGCGGGACCTTTTCAGGGGTGATGAGTGCCAGTGAAAGCCCCCTGCTCTTTCGAGTGAAACGCCCACCCAAAGGGTGTCAGGGCACTTCCACCGCAGCGGCTCGCCACGGTTAAAAAAAAGGCACGTCCAAGAGGAGACGCGCCTTCCAACAAAACTTATGGCAACTGCTTGTTGGGCCTTCATTGTAGCCAAAAGGGCCTGCCTGCAAGCCCGACTTTTGGTGCAATGGCCAAGTTGCAGGGCACCAACAGCAAAAGTTATGCACAACTTATCAACAAAGCCAGAGCCCTGCCCAGTGACTGTTGTAGCAAGCCCGCATTGAGTCGGCGATATCGAAGCAATTGCTGCGAAATAGGGGCGGATTGTAGCGCTGAGCGTTTGCAATACGGGTTCACCAGAAAGTATGTGTGCGCTCACCCTTAAACAGTGTGGCCCTCATGCGACGCTAAGAAAGGGTCGATGATTTCTGAGCCCGACCTCTGAATTCCATCTCATGAAAAGACCCGCTGACCAAGTCGGGCAGCGGGTCTTTGGAGAGTGGGCTTTAGCGGTTGGGGCGAATCACCACATAGTTGACCCAGTCGCCACGCCGCACCAGCACCGTCACAGGCTTGGCCTTATCCACCTTGGTGGCCAAGGCGGTGAACTGCTTGACGTCACTCACTTCGGTGTTATCTATCAAGGTGATCACATCGCCTTCGCGAAGGCCGGCACGAGCAGCTGGCCCTTCGACCGATTCAACGCGAACCCCCCCTTTGAGCTTCAGCTCGCGCTTTTGGGCGTCAGTGAGATCCACCACACCCAGACCCAATGTGGTCTTCACGGGTGATGCGGGGGTGGCCTCTGTCGGACTGCTGGCACGAGCCTTATCCGCTTCCAACTCCGCCACGCTGAGGCTGATCTCTCTTGTGCTCCCACGCCTGAAGACTTGCAAGGTGGCCTTGCTGCCCGGCTTAGTGGCGCCAATGATGCGCGGCAAGTCGCCCGCCTTCTCGATGGTTTTGCCATCCACCTTGACGATGATGTCACCGGCTTCGATACCCGCTTTCTCTGCCGGCGTGCCTGGCTCAATACCCTGCACCAAGGCACCCATGGGTTTGCCCAAGCCAATTGACTCGGCTACGTCTTCCGTCACGGGCGCGATGCGCACGCCAATGCGCCCTCGGATAACGCGACCACCATTGCGCAGTTGATCAGACACACGCGTGGCCTCGTCCATCGGGATGGCAAAGGAGATACCGGCATAGCCGCCGGATGGGCTGTAGATCTGGGAATTGATGCCCACCACTTCGCCGCGCATATTGATCAGCGGCCCGCCAGAGTTGCCCGGGTTGATCGCCACATCTGTCTGGATAAAGGGCAGGTACTGGCCGGTGTCCCGCTGCTTGGCGCTGACGATGCCAGCGGTGACGGTGCTCTCCAACCCGAAGGGTGAACCAATGGCCATCACCCATTCACCGACTTTGAGGCGATTGGCATCACCAATCTTCACGGCAGGCAAGCCTGTGGCCTCAATCTTGACCACCGCCACATCGGTGCGCGCATCTGCACCCACCACCTTGGCTTTGAACCTGCGCTTGTCGGTCAAGGTGACCCACAACTCATCGGCACCATCGACGACATGCGCGTTGGTCATGACGAAGCCGTCTGAGGTCAAGATGAAGCCCGAGCCTTCACCACGGCGCTGTGGGCCATCGTCATCTCCGCCACCGCCACCGCCACGAGGCGCACGGCCGTCAGGGCGGTTGGGCATGGGTATGCCAAATCGCTTGAAGAACTCCTCGACGTTCGGGTCCGTGCCGCCACCACCACGGCTCGGAGCTTTTACGCGCTCGGTGGTCTTGATGTTCACCACCGACGGACCGACTTGATCGACCAACTCCGTGAAATCAGGTAAGCCCTTGGGCTGCGCCTGGACGCTGGCAGGTGCGCTGACCAGCGCCAACGCGGTCACCGAGGCCAGCACAAAGCCCAACAAGGGCTTGCGAGACAGAGACTGAGTCTTACTCGATTGGGACAACACGCTTTCTCCTTTAGATGCGACGCCAAGGGGCCGCAATTGCCACTCTTTAGCGCTTACGGCTCAAGGCACTGACGAACTTTTTCAGGGTCTCCACTGGAACATCCCCCACGACAGTCACCCAGTGGTCGCCTCGGCGGCTTGCCAGCGTAGAGGTAGCGCCCATGCTGGTGACAGCTTCTGTTTGATGCCTTTTGGGGTCAAAAGGTTCGATGAAAAGTGAGACATGGGTCAAACCGTCTGCAAAGATTGTTTGCAGCACAACAGGGGCACTGTCGGAGGCCAACGCATCGAGAGAGCGTCGCGCGCAAGTGACCTCTTGAAAGCCCGCGGGGAGTTTGGCGAGCAACCAGCCTTCTTGAGCCAAGCTGGTGGGGAGCGCTTGATTTCGGATGACTCGATAGCCTGGCAAATGGCGCAAAACTGCCAGAGCTTGCTCGGCCTGCGAACGCATACCGATGTGGACCTCGGTGAAAGACACCGACTCCAACAATTGACCATTGGCTGCGACGACATCAGCCCTCAACAGCAAACCCGTCCGCCGCTCTGCCCATAGACGTTGGCTGAAGCGCAGGCTGTCGCGAGTCTTGAGCAGTACGACCTCCACTGGCAGGCCGGCCACACGATCCAACCCCAAAGGATGGAGTTCGTACCACTCCAGCACCCGCTTATCGCCCCCAGAAAACAAGGCCGGAAAGGCAGCGCGAGGCTCACGCTGCTCAACAAGAGCCAGCTTGGCGTTCGGCCAGAGCGTGTGAACCACATCGTTATGCCGAATCATGCTGCGAACCTCACCGTCCAGCCAGTCCACACGTTCGACCTGCTGACCCCCATCTGAAAAGTGCTGCACTCTGGAGGTAGCGGTATTCATGCCATTGGAGACGACCAAAGTGCCCTGGTAATTGCGATGCAGGGCGGCCTCATGGATCCGCATTAACCAAGCGCGAGCGTCGTGGCCTTGCGCGCTGGACATGCCCTGCTCCTGTGCAGCGACTGGCAAGCCCAGCAAGAATGCACTCAACGGCAGAACGCAGACGCAAAGACGCAGGAAGGCGCGGCTCATAGAGAATCAGCGGCCGGGTTGCACTGCCACTTGACGCACACCGCCTGGAGCCGCCAACGCCGGGCCTTGAACATACTGCCTGTGTGCGGCGAGATAGCGATCTAGCTCAGGGTCGCGCACCATGATCAAGGGGAGTTGTGCACTCGCTTCTGATGGCGAGCCCATTTGCGCCAAAGTAGGCCCGTTGAGTGCAGACAAGCCATCAGTTTGATTGGTCCAAACACCGACAGCCACAGCAACGGTGGCCGCCACAGCCGCCGAGCTCAGCCAGTAACGCCGACTCGCTCGCGCCGTCAGTTGTCTCGTCTCATCACTGCGCAAGGCCGTGGGAGACAACACCACTGGCTCTTGCGCCAAACGCTGCCGCACTCCGGCCAGGAAGGCCGCGTCGTGCCTCGGTGCTTGCGCCAAGTCTTCGGAACGGAGCACGTCGCCTATCAATGAACAAGTGTGCCAATGCGCTCGGGTGTCCTCGTCAGACCATTGTTGGGACAGGCGCTCCAGCTCAGACGCCTCCGCCTCGCCGTCGAAAAGCGCGCTGATGTCTTCGGCGGTCAAAGGGTTCAGTTGGGGGCGAGCGAATGTCATGGCTTTACTCCAACAAAGCAAAGATAGAGCGGACCCCCATCACCACCGCTCACCCGAACGATGGGCCAACAAAGGCCGCAGCCGCAAAGCAATGGCTTCGCGCGCGCGGAAGATCCTCGACCGGACGGTGCCGATCGGGCACGCCATGATGTCGGCAATCTCTTCATAACTCAGCCCTTCAATCTCACGCAAGGTGATAGCTTGCCGCAAGTCTTCGGACAATGCTTCAATAGCCGCATTCACTGCGGAGGCAACTTCCTTGCTGGCCAACTCCGATTCCGGGGTGGCTCCATCGCTTGGTTCCAAATCTGGCCGATAAGTTTCATCTTCTTCATCAGCACTTGCCCGAGAAGCCTCGGTGACCAGAGGGTCACGCTGAAGGTCACCCAAGGCGCGCTTGGCCGTGTTGACCGCTATGCGATAGAGCCAGGTGTAGAACGCACTGTCACCGCGAAAGCCCGGCAGGGCGCGGTAGGCACGGATGAAAGTCTCCTGAGCAATGTCTGGCACCAAGTCGACATCGCGGACCATGCGACCAATCAGACGCTCAATACGCCGCTGGTACTTGATGACCAACATTTCGAAGGCTTTCACGTCGCCGCGCTGAACGCGCGCGACCAAAGCGCTGTCGATGTCCCCAGAGCTTTCCATCAGGTATCAGCAGGCGCCAGCAAAGCGCCGGGGCCTGGTGCCACAACATGCAACGCATAGGGCCACGCAGGCGGTGGCGCGACCCTCATGCTGCGAAGGCCGGGGATCAAACCCGGCGGAACACCAGCGTTCCGTTGGTGCCACCGAAGCCGAAGTTGTTCTTGACGGCCACGTCGATCTTCATGTCACGCGCTTCATTGGCGCAGTAGTCCAAGTCACACTCAGGGTCTTGGTTGAAGATGTTGATGGTGGGCGGCGAGACTTGATGATGCAAGGCCAACACGCTGAATACCGACTCAACACCGCCGGCACCGCCGAGCAAGTGACCCGTCATGGACTTGGTGGAGTTCACCACCAGGTTCTTGGCATGGTCACCAAAGGCCAGCTTGATGGCATTGGTTTCATTCAGGTCGCCCAGCGGCGTGGAGGTGCCGTGTGCGTTCAGGTACTGGACTTGGTCTGGGTTGAGGCCGGCATTGCGCAGCGCAGCCTTCATGGAGCGCTTGGGGCCGTCCACATTGGGGGCGGTCATGTGATAGGCGTCTGCGCCCATGCCGAAGCCGACGACTTCAGCATAAATGCGCGCACCACGGCGCTTGGCGACCTCGTAGTCTTCCAGGACCATGACACCAGCGCCCTCGCCCATTACAAAGCCATCGCGGTCTTTTGTCCCACAGGCGGGGGCGCGGCGGCGGGGGTCGTCATTGCGGGTGGAGAGTGCCCGCGCTGAGGCAAAGCCACCCACGCACAGCATGGACACCGTGGCTTCGGAGCCTCCGGCCACCATGACGTCGGCGTCACCCGCTTCGATCATGCGCGCCGCTTGGCCAATGCAATGCAGGCCGGTGGTGCAGGCTGTCACGATGGCCAGATTAGGCCCCGTGAAACCAAAGCGGATGGACACGTGCCCGGAGATCATGTTAATGATCGAGGCCGGCACGAAAAATGGGGAGATCCGGCGTGGACCGCGGTCAAACATGAGTTTGGCCGTGGCCTCAATGCCGGGAATGCCACCGATCCCTGAGCCGATGAGGCAACCGATGCGCTCGGCTTCATCTTCTGTCAGGGCGTCGCCCGTCGGCAGGCCGGCATCCTGAACGGCTTGTATGGCCGCAGCCATGCCGTAATGGATGAAGGTGTCCATGGCCTTGGCTTCCTTGCCGGGGATGTAATCCTCGACTTGGAAGCCTTTGACCTCACCGGCGACTTGGCATGTCAGGCCCGACGCATCGAACTTGGTGATGGTGCCAATGCCCGATCGGCCAGCGACCAAATTGGCCCAGCCTTCGGAAACAGTGTTACCAACCGGGCTGATGAGCCCAAGGCCGGTAATGACGACGCGTCGACGAGTCATGCGTGAAGATCGGTGCGTTGTAGGGCCCAGGGCCCGTCAAACGGGCGACTGGTTGGCACGCACCAGGCGTGCTTGCTCGAAAGTCAAGATCACGCCTTGGCGTTGTTTTTGGCGTAGTCCACGGCCAATTGCACCGTGGTGATCTTTTCGGCTTCTTCATCGGGGATTTCGATGCCGAACTCGTCTTCCAGAGCCATGACCAGCTCCACGGTGTCCAGGGAATCTGCGCCCAGGTCGGCCACAAAGGCCTTGTCGCCGACGACGTCAGCTTCGGGAACGCCGAGTTGCTCGGCAATGATCTTCTTGACGCGTGCTTCGATATCGCTCATATCTCCTCCGGGAGGTGATTCAAAAACGGGGCGGATTCTACGCTGGCAGCGTGGGTACTCCGCCCCAGGGGGTTCAGTTCATGAACATTCCGCCATTGACGGGAAGTTCGCTGCCAGTGATATAGCCCGCTTGTGGCGAAGCCAAGAACGCCACCGCATGGGCGACTTCTTCGGCTTGCCCCAAGCGTTGCAAGGGGATTTGTTGCTGAAGCGCAGCTTTTTGCGCCTCGGGAAGTGCATCGGTCATGTCGGTGGCAATAAAGCCTGGAGCCACACAGTTCACCGTGATCGAGCGGCTGCCCAGTTCTCGTGCCAGCGAGCGGGTCATGCCCGCCACACCGGCCTTGGCCGCAGCATAGTTGGCTTGGCCCGCGTTGCCCATCCCCCCAACCACTGAGGTGATGTTGATAATGCGGCCGTAGCGCTGCTTCATCATGGGACGCAGCACGGCCCGGGACATGCGGAACACGGCCTTGAGATTGGTGTCGACCACCGCATCCCAATCGTCGTCCTTCATGCGCATGGCCAAGGTGTCGCGGGTGATGCCCGCGTTATTCACCAGCACGTGCAGCGCGCCATGAGCTTTCAAAATGCCGTCAATGGTGGCATCCACCGCTGCGGCATCATTGACATTGAGCACGACGCCGCGGCTTTGACCCAAGCCGGTCAGCGCCTCAGTAATGGCTTGCGCGCCTGACTCGGAGGTGGCAGTGCCAATGACGTGCAGACCTTGACGGGCCAGTTCCATGGCAATGGCGCGGCCGATACCGCGCGATGCCCCGGTGACGAGGGCCACTTGCCCCGCGAATGTAGCGACCTCACTCATGCGAGCATTCCCTTCACTTCTTGCAGGCTGGCTGGGTCCAACACGGTGGCGGACTGAGCTTCTGCATCAATGCGCTTGACCATGCCCGACAACACTTTGCCTGGGCCACATTCCATGATGTGGGTGAGACCACGCACACGCAGCGCTTGGATCACTTCCACCCAACGCACGGGGCCAAAGGCCTGGCGATAGAGGGCGTCTTTGATAGCAGCCGGGTCTTGCACCGCCGCCACATCAATGTTGTTGACCACGGCGATCTCGGGTGAGCGGAGATCGATCTCGGCCAAACGGGCCTTGAGACGCTCAGCGGCAGGCCTCATCAAAGAGGAATGAAACGGTGCTGACACGGGAAGCGGCAAAGCGCGCTTGGCGCCGCGCGACTTGAGCAAGTCACAGGCTGCGGCCACACCTTCTTTGGTGCCTGCAATCACCGTTTGCTTGGGGTCATTGAAGTTCAGCGGTTCCCTTCGACCACGCCGTGCCGCTGACCGCAGGCAGCGCCCAGGGCAGCCCGAGTCGCCAGTGGGCCTTCAGCATCGAGGCTCCTATGATCGCGGCCATTGCACCCACGCCGACCGGAACGGCTTCTTGCATGGCTTGTGCTCGCAGGCGCACCAGCGGCAGCGCATCAGCCAAGCTGAGACTGCCCGCGGCCACCAAAGCGGTGTATTCACCCAAAGAATGCCCTGCAACGGCTGCAGGCTTGGCACCGCCTTCAGCCAGCCAAGCACGGTAGCAGGCGATGCCTGCCGTGAGCATCACGGGCTGGGTGTTGGTGGTGAGGTCCAGCTGCTCTTTGGGGCCTGCTTGGATCAAACCGGCCAAGTCTTCACCCAAAGCCGCATTGGCTTCACGCAGGGTGCTCGCAGACACCAGGGTGGTCGCTCCAAGCAATCTAATTGATGCTCGCATAGCCAGCTTGGAGCCTTGGGCTGGAAATACAAATGGAAACAGCGGCCGGCTGGGATGGTCTTGGTAGTGGGGCCAGAAATCCAACAACACCGCGCCCCAGGTGAACCCGCCGCCAACGCCTTCTAGCATCACCGTGTCGCCACGGCTGATACGGCCAGAGCGAACGGCAGTGATCCGCGCAGGGCTGACAGCGGTGGGATAAGAGGCCGCTGAGGTGTTACCGTGCTGATCGACGTAGCCACGATGACACGATCTGGAAGGGCAATCTTCTCAGCTTACGCGACGGTAGCTTTGTAAGCGATGCGGATGTTGGCCTGATGCGGGATCAGCCGGACTGGCATCGCCCAAGCCAGGTAGCACAAAGCGTCCTCAAGGACTTCTGCAAAGTAGCGACCTTTTCAAGGACAGAGACGGGGCGGAGTTTGGAAGACGAAGCTGGTCTCGTCCAGCGGCAGCGGTGGAGCTCAGGTGGACGGGAGCCCGCCAGGAGACACCGGTGCCCGGCGTACACAGCACATCAGCGTAACGGCCATCGGCATGGAGCTTGGTGGCCAACAGGCCGGCTTCAGCGCTGGCCTCTAGAACCACGGCGCCTGCGCCGTCACCAAACAACACGCAGGTGGTGCGGTCGTTGAAATCCAAAATACGAGAAAAGACCTCAGCACCGATGACCAAGGCCTTCTTGGCAGTGCCTGCACGGATCATGGCGTCGGCCACAGTCAGGCCATACACAAAGCCTGCGCACACCGCCTGCACATCAAAGGCGGGGCAACCGACGATGCCCAGACGACGCTGGACCAAACAGGCCACTGACGGAAACACCATGTCCGGTGTGGAGGTCGCGACGATGATGAGGTCAATCTCTTGGGCGGAGATGCCCGCCGCCTCAAGCGCTCGCTGGGCGGCTTGCGTGCCCAGGTCGCTGGAGCTCACCTCAGGCGCGGCGAAGTGGCGCGCATGGATGCCAGTGCGCTCGACGATCCAGTCGTCAGAGCTTTCGAGATTCCGCTCGGCGAGTTGGGCCACTAAATCAGCATTGGTGACGCGCCGAGGTGGCAACACGCTGCCGGTGCCCGCAATGCGGGTGTATCGAGGGAAAGTGGAAGATGCGTTCATGCTGCAACAGGCGCACCCGACGCTCCGTCGGCTGCAGAAGGCATCGCCTCTAGGGTCTCGATGATGCGGTCACGCACCCGGTCGAGCAGACGATTTCTGGCTGCATCATAAGCGCGGACTAATGCACGTTCAAACGCAAACGCGTCGGCAGAGCCATGGCTCTTGAAAACCAATCCCCGCAAACCGAGCAACGCAGCGCCATTGAAGCGGCGTGGATCAACCCGCGCCCTGAAGCGTTTGAGCACCGGCAATGCCACCAGGGCCGCCAGTTTGGTCCACCAGGTGCGGGTGAATTCTTCTTTGATGAAGTGCGCGAGCATGGAGGCTAGGCCTTCGGTGGTCTTCAGCGCCACATTGCCCACAAAGCCATCGCAGACCACGATATCGACCGTGCCCTTGAAGATGTCATTGCCTTCGACATTGCCATAGACATTGAGATGCCCATCGTCAGCCGCCGCACGCAGTAGGTCAGCGGCCTGTTTGATCACGTCGCTGCCTTTGATGGCCTCCGCGCCGATGTTCAGCAAACCCACTGAAGGTTCGGTCTTGCCATCGACGGCCGACACCAAGGCACTGCCCATCACAGCAAACTGCAAGAGATGCTCCGCCGTGCAATCCACATTGGCGCCCAAATCCAGCATGGTGGTGAACTCACCGCGGTCGTTGGGGATCACCGATGCAATGGCAGGCCTGTCGATGCCGTCAAGGGTCTTGAGCAGATAGCGAGCCAGGGCCATCAAAGCCCCGGTGTTGCCAGCAGACACGCAGGCATCAGCCGCAGGAGGAGCCCCCCCTTGCGATTTGAGTTGGCTGATGGCGACTCGCATGGAGGAGTCTTTTTTACGTCGCAGCGCCACCTCAACCGGGTCATCCATGGTGACCACTTCCGAGGCGTGGACATGAACGCAACGCGGCCAACCCAAAGCAGGAGCAAGGCCTTCCGGCGTGCCCACAAGCACCAACTCGGCCTTCGGATGCGCCGCCAGAAAGGACTGACAGGCCGGCAAGGTTACAGAGGGGCCATGGTCGCCACCCATGCAGTCCACGGCGAGGCGGACACGCGATAGGGGCGTCAGAGAATCAGTGTGAGACACAGCGTAGGCAAAGCGGGCGCAAACTTCAAGCGCCCACTCTCTGAACGCCTGAGCATTCGAGAGGACCTGCGGCGCACCACATGGACATCAAGCGACGCACTGCAAGAGCGCTCGCTCAGCCACCCCAAAAGATCAGGCGTCAGCCTTGGTCTTCAGAACCTTGCGGCCACGGTAAAAACCGGTCGGGCTGATGTGGTGGCGCAGATGCACCTCACCCGTAGTCGCCTCAATGGCAGTGCCCGGCTGGGTCAGCGCGTTGTGGGAACGATGCATACCCCGCTTGGAGGGCGACTTTTTGTTCTGCTGAACAGCCATGGAAATCTCCTGGTGCGTTTTAAAAACGCAAAACAGCGCGCGATGAACCCAAGGGCTGAAACTTGCATCCGCAAGACCCAGCGGGCTCACCCCGGCGCTCGTCAAATCATCGGCTCAGGACTGAAGCCCAAACCGCACACACGGCCCTCGCGGGCCGCCCGACACCCTCAGCATGGGCGCGCATCATTCACTGAGGCGCATGCTGTAAGCCCGGGAAAGTCCACGACTATAGCATGCACGCGTCATTTACCCAACTTGCCCTTCAAGCCAGCCAAGGCAGCGAACGGGTTCTCCTCGGGCACCACCGGCAGGTCATCCACCGGCACCGGCAAAGGCTTGGGGCAGACGCCGTGGCGGGGCACCAGCGGCATCCCCAGAATCAACTCGTCCTCGATCAACTCGAGAATGTTCAGCCAGCGCGGTAAGGCCAAGACATCATCTTCCAATTCAGCATCCAGCGCCTCGGCCTCTTCTTCGGTGTTCACAAAGCGCACCCAGCGATCCAGCGAGAGGTGCTCTCGCACCGGGCCTAAGCATCGCTGGCACACCAGGGCCACCTCGACATCGGCGGCCAGCCGCCCCCACATTTCAGGTGGGCCACCCGTCACGGGACGCATTTCGCCTTGGAACTGCCAAGCCACAAAGGTTTCTGGCGGCATGTGCTCAGTCATGGCGAGTTCATGCAGACGCTCAAGCTGGGCGACTGGGGCTTGGCCTTGCACGGTTTGAGCCTCCGTGATCAAGGGTTTGATGTCGAGTCGCAGGGGGTTGAGTGATGTTGCCGTCATGGCCGGGAGTTTAAGGGGGCAAGAGTGGGAAAATCGCCGCATGTCGCCCTCCCCTTCATTGATATTGGCCTCCACCTCACGCTATCGACGCGAGTTGCTGGAGCGCTTCAAAACCCCATTTCAAACCCTGTCACCGGAGGTGGATGAGACCCCGCTGCCGGGCGAGCGCCCCGCAGACTTGGCGCTGCGGCTGGCTTTGGCCAAAGCTCAGGCCGTGGCCATCCAGCACCCCGATGCGGTGGTGATTGGCTCAGACCAAGTGGCGGATGTGGACGGAGAGTCCGTCGGCAAGCCCGGCACGCACGAGCGCGCGGTAGCTCAGTTGACGCGCATGAGTGGCCGTCAAATTGTGTTTCAGACTGCGGTGGCCGTGGTGCGCCACAGCACCGGGTTCGCTGAGGCCCAATTGGCCTCCGTTCAAGTCCAGTTCCGCACACTGAATCCCGACGATATTGAGCGTTATCTTCGCTTGGAACAGCCCTATGACTGCGCGGGGAGTGCCAAGTGCGAAACGCTGGGCATCTCGCTGCTGGAGGCCATCGTCTCCGACGATCCCACCGCATTGATTGGCCTGCCCTTGATCCGCACCGCTGCCTTGATGCGCGCGGCCGGGTTGGACCCGCTGCTTGCTGCCGAGGGGCTGACATGAGCGACAGCCGCGGACACTTGGTCTTGATTCCTAACACGCTGGATTTGGCCACCAGCCCTACAGCGATTGAGCAGGTGCTGAGCCAGGGAGCACTGCAGCGCGCAGCTGGTTTGCAGCATTGGGTGGTGGAGAACGCCAAGACGGCCCGTGCGTTTCTCAAGCGCGTGAATGAAGTGCAAGCCTTGGCCAAGCCATTGCAAGAGATCTCGATTCACGAGATACCCAGAGCCCGCAAAGGCAGCACTGAGGGAATCAGCGCGGAGGCTTGGGAGGCCCTGCTGGCCCCCGCACAAGCCGGGCACGATGTGGGCTTGCTGTCGGACGCCGGTCTACCTGGCGTGGCCGACCCCGGCGCTGGGCTGGTGAGCGCAGCGCACAAGCGCGACATCGTGGTGGAGGTCATGGCCGGCCCAAGTTCGTTGACCTTGGCCCTGGCTGCCAGCGGCTTGAACGGCCAGCGCTTTGCATTCGAGGGCTATCTGCCGCAGGACAGCCACGAGCGCACTCAAAGGGTTCGCGTTTTGGAAGCGCGCTCCGCGCAGGAGGGCCAGACTCAAATCGCGATCGAGACCCCGTACCGAAACACCGCGCTTTTGACCGCCTTGATGCAAGCCCTGAAACCCAGCACTCGCCTCAGCGTCGCTTGGGGTTTGACGTCAGCCGGCGGCGGCTGCCGGACGCTGAGCGTGGCTCAATGGCGCCAACACGTCAGCCCGACACTGCCAGCTGACCTGCCCGCAGTGTTCATGTGGCTGGCTTAACGGCCACCAAACCCCAACCGAGGGCGACACCCAGCCCATCCGCAGCCAAATCGGCCCAACTGGCGTCACGGTAGCCCGTCAGGCCTTGCGCCACCTCAATCAAGGCCCCAAGTCCCAGCAACAAGCCAGCCAGTGACATTGTTCGCCACCAGCCAGTGCGCGCGCCCATCACCCACAGAACGAAAAACGCGAAGGCGTGCTGCACTTTGTCGGCATATGGCAGGGATCTGGGGGATGGCGACATGGGGGCCAGGGCCAGCACAAGAATGGCCAGCACCGTCAAGACGAACACAGCGCGCCAGAGGCGCCAGCGCCACTCAACACTCATGCCGACGCTCAGGACTTGCCGCCACCCAACAGGGTGGCCACTTTGCGCTTGGGCCGAATGTTGGGAGACAAACGCACGGGCGCCTGTGGTGCCGGGCCACGCTCCCAGGCGGCAGGCTGCTCACGCTCAGAGGATTCGTAGGGCTTGTCAAAGAAGGGGTCTTTGGGTGCCGCCGGGGACCGAGACTCATAGCGAGGCTCGCTGCGCGGCCGCACTACAGGTGCATCCTCGGTCTCGCGATAGGCGGGGCGCCGAGGCCGGTCATCCTCGAACTCCAAGGCGTCGAGGTCGATCTTTTTCTTGATGAGCTTTTCAATGTCGCTGATCAGTCGCGCATCACTGCGCGCCACCAGGGTCACCGCCAGGCCAGAGGCGCCAGCTCGGCCGGTACGCCCGATGCGGTGGACATAGTCTTCCGCATTGAAGGGCACATCAAAGTTGAAGACGGCGGGCAGGTCCGCAATGTCCAGGCCGCGCGCCGCCACATCGGTGGCCACCAGCAAATCCACTTCACCCGCTTTGAAGGCCGCCAGGGCTTTCAGGCGCTCATCTTGCGACTTATCGCCATGCAGAGCTGAAGTACGCAGGCCATCGCGCTCGAATGAACGGGCCAAACGGGCCGCGCCGAGCTTGGAGTTAACAAAGACGATGGACTGCTTGATGTCGTTGTCACGCAGCAGCTTGAGCACCGCACGGCGCTTGTCATCGCCCTCGACGCTGTAGAAGCGCTGCTCGACGGTCGACGCAGTGGCGTTGGCACGCGCCACCTCCACCAGCACCGGATCTTGCAGATAGCTGGAGGCCAAACGTTTGATCTCGGGCGAAAACGTCGCGGAGAACAGCAAGGTTTGACGTTGCTTGGGCAGGTAGCTGAGGATGCGCTGCAGGTCCGGCAAAAAGCCGATGTCCAGCATGCGGTCGGCCTCGTCGAGAACGACGTATTCGACCTGCCCCAGTGAACAGTTCTTGGCCTCGATGTGGTCCAGCAAACGGCCGGGCGTGGCGATCAAGACCTCCACGCCGCGCTTCAGGTCCAGCGTCTGGGGCTTCATGTCCACCCCGCCAAACACCACCAGCGAGCGCAAGTTGCTGTGCTTGGCGTAGCCCTTAACGCTTTGGGCCACTTGGTCCGCCAACTCGCGCGTAGGCGCCAGCACCAAGGCCCGCACGGGGTGGCGGGCCGGTGAGGCGCTGCTGTTCTCGTGCCGCAGCATCTTTTGCAGCAGCGGGATTGAAAACGCTGCCGTTTTGCCGGTACCTGTCTGCGCGGCACCCATCACATCTCGGCCCGCCAACACCACCGGAATGGCTTGGGCTTGAATAGGCGTCATGAAGGCGTAACCCTGGTCTTCCACCGCTCGCAAGAGCTTGGGATCCAGTGGGAGCGTGTCAAAACGGGCGGGGGAAGCGTCCACAGGGGCGCTGGGCTCTAAGGCAGTGTTTTCAATAGTCATCGCCTTGCATTATCTCCTTTTGCTAGAAATCGCGGCGATTGACTACACTCACGGGTTGGCATGCGCCATGGCGTTATTCCGGAGATTCGGCCAAAAAATTCAAAAAGAGCATCGCCGATCCTCAGCTGCATTTAAGGGCTTCTCATGATCCTCGTCACCGGCGGCGCCGGCTTTATTGGCAGCAACTTTGTGCTGGACTGGTTGGCTCAGTCCGATGAGCCCGTCATCAATTTAGATGCGCTAACTTACGCAGGCAATTTGGCCAATTTGGCGTCGTTGCAAGGCAACAGCCGCCATGTGTTTGTGCACGGCGACATTGGTGACCGCACCTTGGTCGACCAGTTGCTGCTCACCCGCCAGCCTCGTGCCATCGTGCACTTTGCGGCTGAAAGCCATGTGGACCGCTCCATCCACGGCCCTGGCGCCTTCATGAAGACCAATGTCGAAGGGACCTTCAACCTGCTGGAGGCAGCCCGCGCCTACTGGGGCACGTTGCAAGGCGAGGCCAAGGCGACCTTCCGGTTTCACCATGTCTCTACCGACGAGGTCTACGGCAGCCTGAAGCCCAAGGACCCGCCCTTTGCAGAGACCCACCCCTACGAGCCCAACAGCCCCTACAGTGCCAGCAAAGCGGCTAGCGACCACCTTGTGCGTGCCTGGCACCACACCTACGGCCTACCGGTGGTCACCACCAACTGTTCCAACAACTACGGGCCCTATCACTTCCCCGAGAAGCTGATCCCACTGATGATCGTCAACGCCTTGGCGGGCAAGCCGCTACCGGTATACGGCGACGGCCAGCAGATCCGCGATTGGCTCTATGTCAAAGACCACTGCAGCGGCATCCGCGCTGTCTTGGCTGGTGGTCGCCTGGGCGAGACCTACAACATCGGCGGCTGGAACGAGATGGCCAATATCGACATCGTCAAAACGGTGTGCGCCCTGTTGGATGAACTGCGCCCAGACCCTGCAGGCCCCTATGCGCGCCTGATCACCTATGTGACAGACCGCCCTGGCCACGACCGCCGCTATGCCATTGACGCCCGAAAGATCGAGCGTGAGCTGGGCTGGCGGCCTGCGGAGACCTTTGAAACCGGCATTCGCAAGACGGTGCAGTGGTATTTGCACAATGCTGAGTGGGTGGCCCGGGTACAGAGTGGTGCTTACAAGGATTGGGTGGCAGCGAACTATCAGGCCCGCTGACTGCTTGCTCGACCAAGGCCCGCTGCCCAAGGCGCAGGCCAGCCACACCCCACACCCGTTGTGTGAAGTTCTGCAGTCCAGAACTTCACACTTTCTGGGCTCGGTAGAATCAATAGTTCGCGTCAAAACCCAAAACGGGGCGGCATCTCGTCTACCCCACCGTCATTCCCCTATGAACAAGCCCTTGACTCAGCAACTCCGTTGGATGGGCGCCACTGCGGCATTTTTCGTCTTGCTTACGCAGCCTGCGATTGCGCAAAACGCAACCGATGCGGGCCGCGAAGCCTTCGGGGCAGGGCAAACCATCGACGGGCAAGCAGCGCCAGCGGGTGCTGTTCGGCTGCGTCAACCCCAGGCCTTCTCACGCGATATGGGCGAGTACGACGAAGGGGCGAGTGCTCCCTTCAGAGCCAAGGCAGCCCCCTATGTGCCTGGCGAGTTCGAGCAGTACGCTCGAACACAATCGGGCATTCTTGATCTCAAGCGCTTCGGCGCCGAGTTGCTGTCCGAACCCGGCAGCAGCAGAGCAGAGGCCCAGACCGCCATCCCTCCTGACTACACGATCCGACCTGGCGATGAAATCAGCCTGACGCTTTGGGGCTCGGTGGATGCTGATTTGCGTCTCAATGTCGACCGCACCGGAAAGATCTCCATTCCTCGCATTGGCGCCGTGCAGGTGGCCGGTGTTCGCCACGCCGACTTGGCAGATGTGATCGCCCGCCGCGTCTCCACCGTCTTCAGAAACTTTCAGATTGCGGCCACACTAGGGCAAATCAAGGGCGTGCGCGTGTTCGTCACCGGGTATGCCCATCGACCGGGCAGCCTGACGGTCAGTGGCTTGGCCTCCGTGCTGCACGTCTTGATCAAAGCTGGCGGCCCGTCGGCAGCCGGAAGCTTTAGAGACATCCAACTGCGCCGGGGTGGTCAGGTCGTGGCCAAGTTGGACCTCTATGACATCTTGATCCACGGCGACCGCAAAGCCGACCAGATCGTGCAGGCCGATGATGTCATCCACATCAGCCCTGTCGGCCCCCAAGTCGCCATCGTGGGCAGTGTCAATCTGCCTGCGGTGTTTGAGCTTAAGCCCAAAGAAAACCTCAGCGACGCACTGCGCATGGCCGGTGGCTTCAACGCCGTGGCAGACCGCACACGCGTAGCGGTGGAACGACTAGAGGACCGTGCCACTGGCCGTGTGGCTGAAATGCGTTTACCAGAGAACGGCAGCAGCCTTCTAGGCACCGGCGATCTGGTGCGCGCCTTCAGCAGCATTTCGGCGGCGCTGCCCAAAGACAAGCAACGCAAGCGCGTCAAGGTTGAGGGCGAGGTGGTCAACCCTGGTGAATACATTCTCCCTTCCGGCAGCACCATTTCAGATGCTGTCAAAGCCGCAGGGGGGTTGACGAGCGCGGCCTATGTCTTCGGCACTGAGTTCAGCCGCGAAAGTGTTCAGCGACAGCAGCAAGACAACTACGAGAAGGCGCTGCGGGACCTTGAAACAGAAATGGCCAAGACGCAAGCGAGCCAAAGAATCGCAACAGGCGAAGAAGCTGCCGCCCAAACCAACTCCACAGCAGCGAATGCGCGCTTGATCGAGCGACTGCGCTTGGTCCGGCCCACCGGACGTGTGGTTCTCCAGATCGCACCTGAAGCGAAAGAGTTGCCAAGCTTGGCATTAGAAGACGGCGATCGGTTGCATGTCCCCAGCCAGAGTACCTCGGTGGGCGTGTTCGGCAGCGTGTTCAATGCCGGCAGCTTTATCTATGCATCTGGTGCCACCACCGGGGACTTCCTCAAGCTGGCCGGCGGCCCGACACGGGGCGCGGACGCACGGAGCATGTTTGTGGTTCGAGCCAATGGCTCGGTGGTCAGTGCACGGCAGGGCGCGAGCTTTTGGGGGTCTGGCATCTCCGGCTTCGAGACCGCAGCCCTACTGCCCGGTGACACGATCTTCGTGCCTGAGGAATTGAACAAGACTACGTTTACACAAGACGCTAAGGATTGGACTCAAATTCTGTATCAGTTCGGCTTGGGTCTGGCAGGCATCAAAGCTTTGGGGGTTTGAACATGAGCGCAGTAACAACTGGCCACTCGAATCCTTCCGCATCAGCTCACCAATTCGAGGGTGAAATTGATCAGATCAGCTTAGGCGAGCTTATCGCGCCCTTGCTTCAGAACTGGAAGTTAATGTTGGCGTTTCCACTTCTGGCAGGCGGGATAGGCTACGCTGGCAGCTTCCTCATTACTCCAACGTTTGCGGCCACCACCACCTTTCTGCCACCCCAACAGCAGCAAAGCGCAGCGACTGCGGCGCTGGCCTCTTTGGGCGCTCTCGCAGGCTTGGCCGGCGGCGCATCAGGCATCAAGACTCCTGCCGACCAAATGGTCGCCCTGATGCAAAGCGTCACTGTGAGCGACAGTATCCTCGACAAGTTCAAGTTGGCAGAAGCGTACGAGGCGAAGTACCGAGTCGATGCGCGCAAGAAACTGGCAGAAAGAGTCCAGATTTCTTTGGGAAAAAAGGATGGACTGATCACCGTCACCGCTGAAGATACAGACCCGAAACGTGCTGCGGACATGGCCAATCAGTATGTGGTTGAGCTGCGCGCACTCAATGCCAAGCTGGCCTTAACTGAAGCCCAACAGCGGCGCATGTTCTTTGAAAAGCAATGGCAGGACGCCAAACAAAAGCTCACCGACGCCCAAATAGCTTTGGAACAGAGCGGCTTCAATGCCGGCGCATTGAAGGCCGAGCCCAAGGCAGCCGCAGAAGGCTACGCCCGCACCAAAGCTGAGCTGAGTGCCGCAGAAATTCGCCTACGCGCACTGCGCACCACTCTGGCAGACAGTACCCCGGAAGTTCAAGCACTTTCAGCCACGACCCAGGGCCTTCGCCAACGACTTTCAGATCAAGAACTGAGCGCAAGTACAGGCAGCGAAAAGCAAGCCAATTACATTGGCCGCTACCGCGAGTTCAAATATCAAGAGACTTTGTTTGAACTCATGGCGAAGCAATACGAGTTGGCCAGGGTAGATGAAGGGCGCGAGGGTGCTTTGATTCAGGTGGTGGATGTGGCAGAAGAGGCAGAGAAGAAACACAAGCCAAAAAGGTCCATCATTGCCCTAATTGCGGCAGTTGCCGTGGGCTTGGCGTTGTCAGCTTGGCTTATCGGTAAAAGTATGATGGGCAGACCGAAGTCTGGAAAGCTCTATCCCGAATAGCTCCACCTTGAGATCTCTGAGAATTCTCTTGATCTTTATGCCTCATGACTGGCCCTTGCCATCATCGAAGCAATGATTCACCGTGTAGCTGGTCGGTCCTTAACGGCTCAATTTCAGTCTTGATTAGAAACGTGCCTCAGCATGGCCGAATCTGACGCATTTTTCTGGCATTGGCTTGGAGAGAGCCACCTCGACGATGAGAGTGGCAAGGAGATCGCGCAAGTCGAATCGATGATTGAAGCGGTAGGCAAAGGCGGCGAGGTAGGTCTGGGCATACTTGCGGAACTTCAAGGCCTTGAACGCGCCCGCCAGCGTGGTCTTGAGATTGCCCAGCATGGTGTTGACCCATCTGAACTCGGGCAGCTCACGCGGCTTGAGCGCCCCTACCACCCTGGGTGTATGAACGCAGCCCACCTCGGTGACGGCAGCAAAGCAAGCCAGACCATCGCTGGCTCCTCGTCGTTTAGTGTGGATCCCAACACCGACAATTCCGACTTTCTGGCCTGCCTGAGCGTCCAGTGATGCACCTCCAAAGTGCCGCGCAGTGTGCCAGTCAAGCGCTGTTTTGAAGTTGAGCCGTTATGAGTATTGAAGTCGAAGCCTTGTTCACCAGTGCGCTTGGATTACAGCGCCCTTGGGTGGTGGAGAGTGTCAAGCTTGATACTGCAAAGAGGCGCATTGACTTTGAGGTCAGCTGCCAAGATGCCAAGCTGGTTTGCCCGCACTGTGGCGCGGCTGATCAGATGGTGCATGACCGACTGCGCCGATCCTGGCGACACCTGGACTTCTTCCAATTCGAGGCCTGGATGCATGCTGATGTGCCACGCGTGGCCTGTACGGCGTGCGGCAAAACGACGCAAACTCCGGTGCCGTGGGCGCGTGAAGGGAGCGGCTTCACGCTCTTGTTTGAAGCGCTAGGCTTGACGCTGTGCCAAGGCCTGCCGGTGCGCCAGGCCGCGCACATGCTGCGGGTGCAAGACAAGCAACTCTGGCGCCGCATTGAGCACTACGTCAGCAAGGCGCGTCACCTGCAAGACATGAGCCAAGTCAAGCTTGTGGGCATCGATGAAACGAGCCTGCGCAAGGGCCACGAGTACATCACCGTGGTGCATGATTTGGATGAAAAGCGCTTGCTCTTCGCCACCTCTGGCAAAGACCATAAGACGTTGCAAGCCTTCGCGCAGGACCTGCAAGCCCATGGCGGTGAGCCCACCGCGATTGCACATGCCTGCATGGACATGAGTGCAGCCTATGCCAAGGGCGCGGCGTTGTATTTGCCCAATGCCAAGATCAGTTATGACCGCTTCCACGTGGTGGCGCTGGCCAATGAGGCGATGGACGAAGTGCGCAGCGCGGAGTGGAAAACTGAAAGCGCAAAGGTGCGCGAGGCCTTGGGCGAGATGGATGCCAAAGAGCGCAAAACTCTGCTGTGGGCGACAAGGCGCAACCCGTCGAGTTGGAGTGCAACGCAGATCAGCGCCATGCACTGGCTGCAACGAGCCAACCTAAAAACCACGCGGGCTTGGCGCTTGAAGATGGCCCTGCGTGCGGTGTTTGCCAGCGCCCGAACACACAACCAAGCCGAGCAAGCCAGCATGGATCTCAAGGCCTGGATCTCGTGGGCAAGGCGCAGCCGCTTGGTGGCCTTCAAACGCCTTGGCAAAACGCTCAAGACTCACTTTGATGCCGTGGTGCGCGGCATGCTGGATCACCGCAGCAACGCCTTCGTTGAAGCGATGAATGGCTTGTTGCAACAGGCAAAAAGGGCAGCCCGAGGGTTCCGCACTGCCGCCTGCTTTATCAACATCGCCTACCTGCGCATGGGCAAGCTGACGCATCTGCCGGTCTCACCATTCGCGCCTGCCGCATCACGCCAATCCTAGCTATCCGGGCCTCAGAGATGACTTGTCTGATTCCACACTAAACGACGAGGAGCCCCATCGCTGAGCACGGTGGCATTGGGCAACAAGCTGGCCTTGGCCCACTTGGCGATAGCCTCAGAGCTAAAACCGCTGACCAAATCGAGCTTCAGGCGCATCGGCTGACCTGCCGTGTTCAGCGACACAGCCGCGACGAACGGCACTTTGTTCTCCGAGCCTCGCCCTACCTTTCCCCCGCTGCGCTCGCCACCGAGGTAGGCATCGTCCAGTTGTACGGCACCGCCGAGCCGGTGCTCGGCTTCTTGCTGCGCCATGGTGTTGCTGATCTTGTGATGCAGCAGCCAGGCGGTGGGGTAGCTCACGCCCAAATCACGCATGAGGGCCAGCGCCGAGATGCCAGTTTTAGCTTGGCTGATGAGATGCATGGCCAGAAACCAGGTCGTCAGGGGCAGCTTGGTGTGCTCCATCAGCGCTCCAGCAGTCAGTGAAGTTTGGTGCCGACAGCCACCGCACTGGAACAGCTTACGGGCACCATGTCCAACAACGTAGTGTTGCGCACTGTCGCAGCGTGGGCACCGAAACCCATTGGGCCAGCGCAAGACGTGCAGGGCCAGTGCGCACTGCGCCTCGGTGCCAAAGTGCTTCAGAAACGCTGGGATCGACATGCCGGGCTGGAACTGGATTTGGTGGCTGGACATCAGGACTCTCCGTCTCAAAGGAGAGGTCAGAATAGTGGCTCACAGGCTCATGGGATGAGCTTGCTGAGGCAAGTTTCTAATCAGGAAGCACATTGAAGATCACTCATTGCCAATTGCATTAACAATTTGCTTTACCTTATTTTTGACGGAAAACTCACGCTCAAACAGTGCGATACAGCGAGCGGAAAAACCTGGATCGGTTTCTATCTGATTCAATATTTTTTCTGTGATTTCCAAAAGCTCCCCAACCTGGTTACCCTCAGAAACTTGCCCTACACGCTCCACTCGAATCAACTGGGTTAAGTCGTTTCCGGAATTGATGTTTGCCAATACGGGTAGGCCATTTTGCATGTAAGTGAGAAATTTTCCCGGAATATTATGAGATTTATGACGAGCATCCAAGGCCACTATTCCCACGTCGCACTGCGCGTAGAGGTCGGGGATTTCATCGGGATGAATCTCGTCGAAGAACACGGCGTTATCTAGGCCTAGCATCCGGGCAGTGGATTTGAGGCGAGCCGCTTCACTACCTCTTCCCACAAATAAAAATCCGACATCTGTCTTACCGCGGAGCTTATCCGCCAAATCTATCAAGATATCCATACCCTGAGCAACCCCCATATTGCCAGCATAGACAAACACCTTCCGACCCGCCAATACGGTCTCATTCACTCTTACAGAGCATCGTAGGCGAGCAGGCTTGTCTAGCCAGTTCTGCAGAACCTCCAGAACTCGGCCGGGTTGCCTCATCCATCGCTCAAAGTAACGTTGGTTACCAGGTGTTTGCACGCCGATCACGTCTGCCACTGAATACTGGTAGCGCGCCACTGCGTCAAAAAAGAGATAGGGCAGGCCCCTCCCCATCAATCCCATGTCGACTGCCCATTCAGGAAAAATGTCTCGGATGATCAGGTATCCCTTACAACGACTCGATTTTTTGAGCGTGCTCAC
>JAXHNT010000128.1:0-10949 GCA_034520165.1 Ideonella sp. | reverse complement strand
GGCAAGGCGCGCGGTCTTCTGAAAAAGGCGTTGGCGGTCATCGCCACGATGGGCGTGCGGCCGTGGCCGGGCAGCGCACGGATGTGGCGCGTGGCCTCCAGGCCGTCCATCACCGGCATCTGCATGTCCATCAGGATCAGGTCGTGGTGGCTGCCCTTCACCCGCTGCAGCGCCTGCTCGCCGTTGTCCGCCACTTCGACCTGCAGGCCCACGGACTGCAGAAGCTCAAACGCCACGCGCTGGTTCACCCGGTTGTCCTCGACCAGCAGCACCCTCGCACCGGCGTGGCGTTGGCGCAGCGTGGCCTCTGCCAGCACCGGCTCTGGCAAGAGGTCGTCCGGTGCCACGGTGCCCGCCTGAAGACGGACCGTGAACCAGAACTCGCTGCCCTGGCCGAGCTGGCTGTTGACCCCGACTTCACCGCCCATCATGGTGGCCAGGCGCTGCGTGATGGCCAGGCCCAGGCCGGTGCCGCCAAAACGCCGCGTGGTCGAGGTGTCGGCCTGCACAAAGGCCGAAAACAGCTGCCCGAGCTGGTCTGCGGCAATGCCGATGCCGGTGTCGTGCACGCTGAAGCGCAGCAGCAGGCCAGGGCCTTGCTGTTGGCTTGCCGCGGGCAACTGTTCCGCTCGCAAGAGGATGCGCCCATGTTCGGTGAACTTGACGGCGTTGCTGAGCAGGTGATTCTAAGCGCCTGGGACAGCCGCGTCGGGTAGCCGCGCATCAGGTCGTGCACACCCCGTGGCTTCCACCTCCAGCGTCAAGCCCTTGGCGCGGGCCCGTTCGGCCACCAGGCCGCTGCTGCGCACCAGCACCTGGCCAGCGAGAAGCCGGTGTGCTCGGTTTTGGCGCGATCGCGCAGCGTTGCCGAGAGGCGCGTCACCTGCCCACCTCAGCCATGGATGGCGGCCGCCACGATCTGCCCGATGGCAATGAACATGCCAGCCACCATGATGCCCAGCGCCACGTTCTTGTGTTCGACGATCTCTTCCCAGAGCTTGTAGGGTGTGAGCTTATCAATGATGACAAAGCTGACCCACAGCACCACCACACCAATCACTGCATACAGCACCGAGCCGAGGATCACGGCCGGCTTCAACCAATCGAGGGACATCTTGTTCTCCTTTTGATCTTGAGCAGCAGGCTATTTGTGCCCACCGCCCCCACTTGAAAACCCGCCGAACGACCCCCCGCTGCTGCGGAAGCCGCCA
The DNA here is from genome assembly GCA_034520165.1 of Ideonella sp. Classification (GTDB taxonomy): domain Bacteria; phylum Pseudomonadota; class Gammaproteobacteria; order Burkholderiales; family Burkholderiaceae_C; genus Ideonella. The sequence continues at coordinate 9,738 of JAXHNT010000128.1, read as the reverse complement.
GAACTTTGCGTGCGCTTGCACTGCTGGTATTCGGCACTGGCCTCGCCATAGGCTTTGCGGGTGCCGTCGCAGTCGTCGCTGCTGCACATGGTGAGCATCAGCACGATGACAACCATCACCACCATGAGCACGATGGCCCCAGCGCTCAGCCCGGTGCCAGCAGACGCAGACCCCAGAGACGAGCCCAGGCCGGACAACGGCGAGGCATCTCGCCGCAAGGCTTGGCGCGCCTTGGCGTCGAGTCGGAACGCCGTGGCCACCTGCTCCATGGTTAACGTTTTGCCATAGGACCACACCACTTCACTGGCGTCCTTCCCCTTGGTTTGTTCGCGGGAGAGCAGCTCGCCCTTGGGGCCGACATAGTCGGTGACCCAGGCCATCTCTTCGCGCTGCACGCGCCAATAGAACTCGCCTTGCACCCAGGTGACTTTGGCCTGATAACGCTCGCGCTGGCGGAACTGCACACTGGCCCAACTGGCCTTTTCACCGCGCACCGTGGGCGCCCCCGTCAGCGGGCGCACCACGCTCCAGCCTTCGTTGGTATCGACCAAGAAGGCAAAGCCGACGTTGCGGTTGTAGAGCAGGTACTCGCGCCAGAAGATCTGCTCGTAGTCTTCATCGCTGGGCAGCGGCACATTGCAGCGCTCTTGATAGCCCACCACCTGCCAAGATTGCGTGCCTTCGGCCCCGATGTTGAAGCTGCCGACCTTGCCCAGGGGGATCTGCGGCTCCAGCCCGCCCCCCGCGCCAGAGTTGTTTTGCGCATAGTGCGCCAGGTCTGCGCCCACGCCCTGCGAGATGTCCACCACGGCCTTGCACTGGCCGCAGCTCAAGCTTTGCGTGGTGGCCAACGTGGGCGCCAGCGCCGCACCGCAACTGGGGCACTCAAAGGCCTTGCCCTTCAGGGCTGCAACAGCCTCGCCTTCTTTGAGGCCACGCATCTCCAGGCCCTTGAGCGTGATGGCGCGGCCGGTGGACCAATGTGGCTGGGCCGGGTCGAGGTATTGCAGGGAGCCGACTTCACCCCGCTCGTTGCGCAGCTCAGCCACGGCAAAGGGCTTGTCCAGCAGCGGGGGCTGGGGCAGCTCGCCTTGCGCTGCGGTGATGCGCGCCTGCACCACCGAGGCCACGCTCCAGATTTGCTGGTCGACCAGGCGGCGCTCGCCCGCCACCACCTCGTCGGCCGGTGGCGCGTCGCTGGGCGGGGGTAAATCAAAGGCCAGCACATAAGCGCCGTTGTCTTCACTCAGCCAGGCAGACTTGAGACGCGCCACCTCGCCGGCCGTCGCATCAAACAGCAAATGCCATTCGTTCCAGACGCTGTCCGTGGTGCGGAACTGCAAGCGCCCCACCACCGAGAAGCCCACGCCTTGGTGGCGGCCGGTGGCGCCCAGTTGCAGAGGCGAATGGTCGTCAAAGACTTCAGCGCTTTCGCCAATGCGGCGCAGCGCGTCGCCCTCGCGCAGCAAGGTGCTGCGGCAAAAGCTGCACACCGCGCTGGCCGACGCGGCCGAGGCAAATTCCACCGGCGCGCCGCAATGCGGGCAGGTGGATTGCCAGGTGCGTTGGGCGCGCGGTGCGGGCGCGTCAGGGGTGGGGGCAGTCAACGCTCAGAACCAAACCGTCGCGCTGGGCTCAGAGCTTGGCCAGCAGGTCGGCCTTTTTGGCGGTGAACTCGGCCTCCGTCAAGATGCCCTTGGCCTTCAGGTCGCCCAGCTTTTCGAGCGTGGCCATCACCTGTTCAGCCGTCATGGCTGGGGCCGCAGGCGCGGGCGCGGCGGGCGCCGCTGCGGCGGCTGAGGCCGCATTGGCCTGCGCCATGGCCGAGCCCATTTGCTGCGCCAAGACCTGGCCCATGGCCATGCCCGCGCCCAGGCCCATGGCGTCGCCCGCCAAGCCGCCGCCACCACCTTGGCCCACGCCTTGGGCCATGACCGGGATGGCCTGGCCTGTTTGGTACTGAATGAACTTGCCCATGTCGGGGCCGACCATGCCCATGCCGATTTTTTGGTCGAGGATCTTCTGCAGCTCTTCAGGCAGCGAGACGTTTTGCACCGTCACGCTTTCCAGCTTCAGGCCGATGGCCTCAAAAGACGGCGCGGTGGCCGCCTTGAGCTGCTGCGCGAACTCGATCTGGTTGGACGCCAGGTCCAAGAAGGGCACGCCGCTGGTGGCCACAGCGTCGCTGATGTGCTGCAGCATCATGCCGCGCAACTGGCCGTCCAGGTCTTCCGTGGTGTAGCGGTCCCGGGTGCCCGCAATCTCGGTATGAAAGAGCTTGGGGTCGCTGATGCGATAAGCAAAGTTGCCAAAGGCGCGCAGACGCACTGCGCCAAAGTCTTTGTCGCGGATGGTGACCGGCTGGCTGGTGCCCCAGCGCTGGTCGATCTGCTGGCGAGTGCTGAAGAAGTAGACATCGCTCTTGAACGGGCTGGCAAACAGCTTGTCCCAGTTCTTGAGGTAGGTCAGCACCGGCAGGGTTTGGGTGGTGAGCTTGTACATGCCCGGCCCAAACACATCGGCCACCTTGCCTTCGTTGACGAAGACGGCCATTTGGCTCTCGCGCACCGTCAGCGAGCCGCCATACTGGATTTCGTTGTCCGCCATGGGGTAGCGCCAGGCCAAGACCCCGTCGCCGGACTCGGTCCACTCCAGAATGTCAATGAACTGTTTCTTGATGAAATCCATCAGGCCCATGGCTGCTCCTTCGCGCAATCGTCTGACCACCCTTGGTCGGCGCGGGCATGATACGTGGGATCAAGGGTCATGACGGGGTAAGCGTTCGGCAATCAAGGGGGGATTGCACAGCGCGTAGACTTCTGACTGCCAGCGCCACCGCCGAGCGCTCATTTGCCTCAGGTTTCACAACATGGTCCTTGCTTCGCCCCTTCAGCGCGCTCGCCCACCGCGCGCCATCGTGCTGGCCGCAGGCCGCGGCGAGCGCATGCGCCCGCTGACCGACACCACGCCCAAACCCCTGCTGGTGGTGCAGGGCCGCCCGATGATCGAGTGGCACCTGCTGGCCCTGGCCCGTGCGGGCGTGCAAGAGCTCGTCATCAACACCGCCTGGCTGGAAGAGCAGTTCCCCGCCACCTTGGGCGACGGCAGCCGCTTTGGCTTGCGCCTGCACTACAGCCACGAGGGCCGCGACCATGGCGGCGCCCTGGAAACGGCTGGTGGCATTGCCAAGGCGCTGCCCTGGCTGGCGCCACAGGGGGAGGAGGTGTTTTGGGTGGTGTCGGGCGATGTGTTGCTGCCGGGGTTTGCCTTCGCCGCTGCTGACGCGCAGGCTTTTGCACACAGCGCCCGTGTGGGCGAACTGTGGTTGGTGCCCAATGCCCCTCATCATCCCCAGGGCGACTTTGCCATCACCCCTGAGGGCTTGGCCACGAGCGAGGGCTCACCCAAACTCACCTGGGCCAGCGTGGGCCTGTTCAAGCCCCAGCCCTTTGCCCACATTGCCACGGGCACGCGCTTGGCGTTGCGGCCGGTGCTGGAGCAGGCCATTGCCCAGGGCCGCTTGGGCGCACACCGCTGGGCGGGCCGCTGGACGGACGTGGGCCGCCCTGAGGTGCTGGCAGCGGTGAATGCCGAGCCACCCCTCTACACCGATTGAAGCTCTGTGGTGCTCACCATGACGATTGATGCCCCTTCCACCTTGCCCGGCCCCGCTCCCATTCGTATGGCCGTGATCGGCGCAGGCCCCGTGGGCCTGGCCTTGGCGCTGCTGGCCGCACGCCGCTGGCCTCAAGCCCACGTGACGGTGTTTGATGCCCGCCCGGCCGACAAAGACGTGTCGGGCGATCCGCGCACCCTGGCGCTGTCGCTGGGCTCTATCCAGATGCTGCAGCAGTTGCAGGTCTGGCCGGCCGAGCAAGCCCAGGCCATCACCGAGGTCCATGTCTCGCAAGCGCCGCCCACCATGGACTTGGGGCGTGTGCAGCCCGAGGTGCTGATCCGCGCTGCCGATGAAGGCGTGCCCCAACTGGGCGCGGTGCTGCGCTATGGCCAAGTGGTAGCGCCTTTGCAAGCCGCATGGGTCGCCACCTGCTTGGCTCACCCCGAGCGTTATCAACTGCGTTTTGGCACGCCAGTCAAAGGCCTGAAGGACGTGGCAGCGGGCGTTGAAGTCGACGCCGACGTGGCCGAAGCCTTCGACTTGGCCGTGGTGGCCGAAGGCGGGGTGTTTGCCGAGCAAGCGCGAAAGGCCGTGACGCACGACTACCAGCAAACCGCTTGGGTGGGTACCGTGACCCTGCGCCCGCCAGAGCATGGCGTTGGCAGCCACCCTGGCAGCGCGTTTGAGCGCTTCACGCGCCAAGGCCCTGTTGCGCTGCTGCCGCTGCCGCCTGGGCCTCACACCCCGCCTGGCCAACGTCAGGCCTCGTTGGTGTGGTGTGTGCCCACGGACGACGACCCCGTGCTCGAATTGAACGACAGCCAGCGCTTGGCCGTGTTGCAAAGCATCATCCCGCCCCAGGTCGGCACCCTGACGGCCATCAGCCCCCTGAAACACTTTGCGTTGGGCCTGAACGCCGAACGCAGCCTGGTGAGTGGCCGCACCGTGCGCATCGGCAACGCGGCGCAAACCCTGCACCCGGTGGCCGGCCAGGGCCTGAACCTGGGCCTGCGCGACGCCTATGCCCTGGTGCAAGCCCTGCGCCAGTCTGATGATTTGGACGCCGCACTGCGCCGCATCGCCTGGAGCCGCGCCCCCGACCGCTGGAGCATGATCGCCGCCACCGATTTTCTGGCCCGCAGCTTCACCTGGCGCTGGCCCGGCCTGGCTGCAGCCCGCGGCTTGGGGCTGGCGGCCTTGCAGGCCTTGCCGCCCGTGAAGTCGGCGTTGGCTAGGCAGATGATGTTTGGGCGGCGCTGAGGTTGTAGGATGGCAGCCACCAAGCAATCGGGAGGAATATGTGTCTCAATCGATCATCGTCTTGGGTGACAGGACCACCCATGGCGGCACCGTTATCAGTGCCGCCCCATCCAGTGACACGCAGGGCAAAGGATGGGCACGTGTCGGTGACATGGTGTCTTGCCCTCGGTGCAAGGGCATATTTCCCATCAGTCAGGGAGACAGTAGCACCGTAGATGATGGAAAAGCCGTCGCGTATCACGGCTGCAAGGTGGCTTGTGGAGCCACCCTCATCTCGAGTCAGATCATGACCACCCTTGACCCCTCAAGTGGTGCTGCACCAGGTGCAGCAGGTGCTGAATCCAGCCCCCGCATGAACAACGGCTTTGGCTCCATTGGAAGCGGGCTCATGGCCCGCAATGAGGATGAAGCTGTGAACGATGAAGCGTCCTGTTTTCGGGGTCGCTTTCAGGTGCTGGAGTCCACCTCAGGCGAGGCCGTGATTGGTGCGGCCGCACGCGTGCGCTCAACAGGCGGCCAGTACCTCACCACCACGACCGATGCAGAAGGATTTACCGCATGGGTTGAGCGAGAGGCCAGCGAAGCCTTGGCATTTGACCTGAGCGAGCCCACCCCATGACTGACCCCAGCAAGCCCACTCCCCCGCTCGCCACGGGGGGCATGTCACGCGGTGAAGGCACCACCACCATCGTCAAGATCAATCGGCCTGATCTTGACCCCATCGACAAGAAGGTGCTTTGTGCTGCCATGTGCCAATGTGACAAGGCACCCAACGTCGGCAAAGACGGAAAACAGCTCAAGCAAGCGTGCGTGGCCAAGACCCTCAAAGAGGTGGACAAACACCTTGACTATGAGAGTCCGTACAAGCAAGAAATCAACTACGATATGACCAAGAGCCCGCCCGCTCCCATCATGGACAAAGACAACCCCACCAAGGGACATGACTGGCTGCCTGGTTGGATTGGCAAGTACTTCGGCAAGGACGAAGAGACGGGCGAGCAAATCATCAAGCACACCCCAAATACAGGGCAAATTCGCCGCCCTGATGTTGTCATCGTCAAAGACCCCACCAAGCCACCGACGCAGGACAACATCAAGCAGATTGTGGAGATGAAGTTTCCGCCTGATTCACTATCTGAAGAACAGGCGGCGGCGTACAAAAAAATTGCTGGTGATCCGAGTAAGCTCCAGACGCTCAAGCCCGACGACTGCGACTGCAACTCACCAGAACCTGAGCCGCCGAAGATGCCCGTGCAAGAGATCGGGACAGCAGCCACGATCCTCATGTGGCTCGCATTCATCATCAGTCGAGGTCGTACACCTCGCCCTCAACCTATCTGATGTACCTGAGCTATGAGTGAACCATTTGACCTTGCAGACTTGCTCAAAGAGCATAGCGACAAGCTGAATTTCCCGGGCGCCATGCTCATGAAGTACGGCCCAGAGGACTACATCGGGGCGACGATGGTGATGCGTGGGAGTGTCTTCTTCAAGGATTCTCACACCCAAGAAGTGCGGGAAAAAATCTGCGAATGCTTCGATGAGTACGAGGCCATTGCCAAGGAGCATTTGAAGTGGCTTTGGTTCGATGAACCGCCCAAAGGGCCTGATCGTTTCAGCTATGCCAAAGCGCCAAAGATTCGGGACTACGCAGGAGCTTTAAGGGATGATGATCGCATGGGGTTTGCCTGCATCAGTGGCGAGAAACCGCATGATGCGAGCCAATGGCAATTCAAAGTTTTTGGCCATCGTGGGTGGCAAGTGAAGATGGGCACATGGGGGCTTTCTTCGTTGCAATTCTCACTACCGCTTCTCTACGTCGAAGAGCACCCTACCGCCTTCCAAAAACTCTTTGTGAGCTTCGCAACCAGCCTCAAAGCCGTTCATGGGCATGGGGGGCATGCACTGCAACTCTCAGTAGTTCGCAAAGAGCCGAACGAGCCTGTTGAAGCGATGATGCTTGACTTTGCCAACGGGGTCGATGGCGGAGATACCGCCATGATTGGAACAAGTGATGAGATTGGCATCACCAAAAACATCAAAACCATTGGATGGCTGACGGCGATCAACCACGACATGATCAAGCGTGTTGGTGGGCTGACCACCATTCGCTCAGAACTCCCTATGGACTGGTACGCCCTCTATGACTACACAGAAGGCTTAGTCATCCAAGCAGGCCCAAAGCCCGAGCTGGCCCCCAAGACCCTAGACCCGATGCCTGCCACCTATGTTCTCGTAAACCACCTTCTCAAGCAGGTTCGAATCCCTGAGATTGGATCATTGCACTACGGCTCCAAGAATGGAGAGCCAAGAATCACGGGATGGAGCGCTGAGCAGTGGCTCAAACGCTTTGATATTGAAGATGATGCCCTGATGCCCTACAAGGCGAAGCTGTTGGACGAGCCAAAACTCACACAAAAAACGACGCTGAAAGAGCGGGTGTGACCTTAGAGTTCCCGCATTGTTTGGGTGTCGCCGCGCCGTCAAGTCGGCGCTGGCGAGGCAGATGATGTTTGGGCGGCGGTGATAAACGTCAAGCAAGCATAGGCCTCTGGCGAACCCTGAGTCAAATACGCGAAGCTTGCCATTTAGACTGTGAATGTCCGCAGTGCTAATCGCTTGTGGACTTCTAAATTCTCATCCGGGAGGACTCATGTCTAAATTTTTTCATATTGGCTGCGCGCTTGCGATCGCCGCTTCACTTTCTGGCTGCGCCACCACCGAAACCTCTAAATCCGTTGAGGTTGGCAAGGTGGAGGCGGCCAGCGTCTCCTACAGAGGCCCTCGCGTAGGCGCCATTGTCGGCTAGTTCGACAATCGTTCCAGCTTCATGCGAGGCATGTTCTCGGATGGAGTGGATCGGCTGGGCAGCCAAGCCAAGACCGTGTTGATCTCGCACCTGCAACAGTCGCAGCGCTTCAGCGTGATGGACCGCGAGAACATGGCGGAGTCCAAGCAAGAGGCCCAGTACAAGTCACAGTCGCAGGCAATCAAGGGCGCAGATTTTGTGGTGACCGGCGATGTCTCTGAGTTCGGTCGCAAAGAGGGTAAGCGTCCAGCCACCCCATCTTGAACGCCAGTCAGTCGCATAGCAGGCTCGTGCCCACCTCAACTCTCGGTGGACACATGAGCACCAAACCTTCAGATCAAGCATTCGACAAACGTCGCACCCGTCGGACCTACAGCGCAGCGTTCAAAGCCAAGGCAGTGACGGCGAGTCTGCGACCTGGCAATTCGCTCGCTGGCGTCGCCCATGCCAATGGCATCCACATCACCTTGCTGCGGCGCTGGGTGCGTGAATCCCAGATGCGCGCTGGCATTGACCTTCAGCGCCCGACGCCGTCCAAGCGGTCTGCGGCGGCCTTCCTCCCGCTGGAATTGCCCGCCCAGCGCACTGGGGCGGACATCCGTATCGAGCTGCGACGCGGGGCGACCTTGATCGCCGTGACCTGGCCTGCCGCAGCCGCTGCCGAGTGCGCGGCCTGGATGCGAGAGGTGTTGCGATGATCCGCATCGATGCCCTGTGGCTGGCCGCCCAGCCGATGGACATGCGCGCGGGTGCTGACCGCCTGATTGCGCGCGTGGTCGAGGTGTTCGGTGCTGCCCAGGCCCACCACGGCTACCTGTTTGCCAACGTCCGGGGCACGCGCATCAAGCTGGTGGTCCACGATGGCTTTGGCGTGTGGTGCGCCGGGCGTCAACTCAACCAGGGCCGTTTCGTGTGGCCACGCGCCACCGGCGAGGCGCTACCCGCACTCACGCAGGCGCAGTTTGAGGCGCTCGTGATGGGCCTGCCCTGGCAGCGGCTGGCGCACATGCAAACTATCACCCGCGTGTGATGGGATGTCCCTGCGCGCGCTCTGGGAAGACTGGCGCGCAGTGCAATCCGCAAATGCTCCAATGACATTGATCGTTATAGAACCCACAATGGACTCATGCTCAACGTGGACACGCTCAACACCCAAGACCTCAAGGGTCTGAGCAAGGCGGCTGTCACCGAACTGGCGAATGCCCTGATCGCGCGTTTGGCCGAGCAAGGCGATCAGCTCTTGGCCCAGCACGCTGCGATCCAATCCAAAGACGCCCACATCGCCCGCAGCGAGCGTGAGATCAACTTCAAGGCGGCGCAGCTCGAGCGCGTCACGTTTGAGCTCGCGCGGCTGAAGGCCTGGAAGTTCGGGGCCAAGACCGAGGCCATGAGCGCCGCACAGCGCCAACTGTTTGAGGACACACACGCGGAGGACGTGGCTGCCCTGGAAGCGCAGCTGCAAGCCCTGCAAGTCGGAACGGCAGAGCCCGCCGACAAAGCAGCAACCAAACGCCAGCCCAAGCGCGAGAAGCTGCCTGAGCACCTGCGGCGTGTGGAGCACCGCCACGAGCCCGAGAACACCACCTGCCCCACCCCCGACTGCGGCCAGCCGATGCAGCGCATCGGTGAGGACGTGAGCGAGCGCCTGGACGTGATCCCGGCCGAGTTCTACGTGCACCGTCACATCCGTGGCAAGTGGGCCTGCCCGTGCTGCGAGCGCTTGGTGCAAGAGCCCGTCGCCCCACAGATCATCGACAAGGGCGTGCCCACCCGCTGGGCTGATCGCCCACACCCTGGTGGCGCACTTCCTGGATCACCTGCCGTACTACAGGCTCGAGCAGATCAATGCCCGCTCCGGGCGTGCACACGCCGCGCTCCACACTGGCCTCATGGGCCGGGGCCGGTGGTGCCGAAGCCTGAGCCCGCTGTTTGAGGGCGCACCGCGCCTTGCTGTGCTGGGTGCACCGGTGCTGCATGCGGACGAGACCACCGGTCAAGCTGCTCAAGCCCCGGCGCGGGCAAGACCACCACCGCCTACATCTGGGCCTAT
>JAXHNT010000041.1:0-6198 GCA_034520165.1 Ideonella sp. | reverse complement strand
CGAGCGTGCCCGTCGCACGGGTGAACTCTCCGCCGACGCCAAGCCGACCGAAGCTGAATTGGCGGGCATGATCTTCCGCTCGGGCTTTACCACCTCCGAAGAGGTGACGGAGTTGGCCGGGCGCGGCGTGGGCATGGACGTCGTGCGCGCCGAAGTGACTTCCTTGGGTGGCCGCATTGACACCGCCAGCGCAACAGGCCGTGGCACAGCCTTCCAACTGGTCTTGCCACTGACCACGGCGGTGACCCAAGTGGTGGTGTTGAACTGTGATGACTTGATCGTCGCCGTGCCGTCTAATTTGGTCGAGCGGGTCATGCGCACGCCGGTGCAAGACGTGGAAGCCGCCTACCGAGACGGTGTAATACGTGTTGGCGAAGACACCTTGCCCTTCTTCTGGATGGGCGGGCTGCTTGAGCATGGTGGCCGTGGCGCCTTGGAGGGCAAGACGGCCTCCATCGTGGTGGCGCGAAGTGCTTCGCAGCGCGTGGCATTGCATGTGAGTCAGGTCTTGGGTAACCAAGAAGTCGTGGTCAAGAACTTAGGTTTGCAGTTGGCACGCTTGCCGGCGCTCTCTGGTTTGTCCATGCTGCCTGACGGGCAGACCGTGCTGATCTACAACCCTGTCGCATTGGCTGCAATTTATGGCGCCCAAGCGCGGGATCGTACCCGGCAAGCCGACACCCTGACCCAGGAGGCGGTGGCGGGACGTGAAATGGTATTGCCCCTGGCCACCTTGGTGATGGTGGTGGACGACTCACTGACCGTGCGCCGGGTCACTCAGCGCTTGCTGCAGCGTGAAGGGTATCGTGTCCAACTGGCCAAGGACGGTCTGGAAGCGCTCGAGCTGTTGGGCAGTGAAAAGCCCGCTGTGGTGCTCAGCGACATCGAAATGCCGCGCATGGACGGCTTTGACTTGTTGCGCAACTTGCGTGCTGATGCTCGCTTGCGCGATCTTCCCGTTGTGATGATCACTTCCCGCATTGCTCAGCGGCACCACGACCTGGCCATGACACTGGGCGCCAACGAATACCTCGGAAAGCCGTATGATGAGCAGGCCCTGCTCAATTTGGTGCGGGGATTTGTGGATGCTGCGCACGGCGTCGGCGGCAAGGGTTTGACGGAGTCAGGCTGAGATGCCCGAAATCATTGATCAGCTGGCAGAGTTGACCGGCCTAAGAGACCGCGACACATTGGATGTCAGCCTGGCGCTGGCCCTTCGCGACTTGCTGGCCCCGGAGTTGGTGGCAGTTCATCGCGTGGTGGGGGAGCCGGGGGACGAGCGTTGGCAAACCCGGGCTCGTTTAGCCCCGACAGATGTGACGGCCACGGCCGACACGACCTACTTTGACAATGGCTCTCTGCCTGCACTGGGTGAGCAAGCCAGTTGGCACGAGTGCCTGCTGAACAATCACACGGTGTGTGTCGCGGGCAGCCCCAGCATCTCTTTGTTTGCGATGCCCGCGGAGTCCGGCGCATCGGGTGTTGTGGAGGTTCATACCCAGCAGCCGCTCCATGACGATCTGATTCGTCTCGTGAATGGGGTGCTGCGCATTTATCGCAATGTGCATGCGCTCTTGGATTACAGCGAACGCGACACCCTGACGGGCTTGCTCAACCGCAAAAGCTTTGACGAGACCTTCTACAAGATGGTGGCCCTGGGCATGCAGGCGGCACAGCAGGTGGACGTTACCGACCCTGAGCGCCGCTTGGCGGTGCCGGTGCGCTATTGGTTGGGCGTGATCGACATCGACCACTTCAAGCTGGTCAACGACACTTTTGGTCACCTGATTGGCGATGAGGTCTTGCTGCTACTGTCACGAGTAATGCGCGGCTGCTTCCGTCACAGTGACCGGCTCTATCGCTTCGGTGGCGAGGAGTTCGTGGTCTTGCTGCGCTGTCCCACCGAGGAAGATGCCCATGCCGCGATGGAGCGTTTCCGGGTTGCTGTGCGGGAGTACAAATTTCCCCAGGTCAATCACGTCACCATCAGCGTGGGCTTTACCGACTTACGCCCTGGTGATACGCCCAGCTCGGCCGTCGAGCGGGCGGACAAGGCCGTTTACCATGCCAAGCACCATGGCCGCGACCAAGTCTGCAGCCACTCCGCTTTGGTCTCTGAGGGCTTGTTGGTTCAAGACAACCGCGACAGCGACGTCGAGTTCTTCTGAGTAAGCTCCTCGCCTAGGCAGGCGCTGTGCGCATCCGCTAAGCTTTGGCTTTGGCCAACCCAAATCGTTCCAGCGTCTGTTTGCGCGCCTCGTCGTGGTCGACGATGGGCTCTGGGTAGTGATGGCCCAGCACCACACCGGCTTCCACCAACTCCATCGGTTTGGCACGCCAAGGTGCGTGAATGGCCGGGGCGTGTAGGGAGGCCAACTGGGGCAAATAGCGCTTGATGAACTTGCCCTCGGGGTCAAATTTTTCGCTTTGCGAGACGGGGTTGAAGATGCGGAAATAGGGTTGGGCATCACAGCCTGTCGAGGCCGCCCATTGCCAGCCGCCGTTGTTGGCAGCCAGGTCGAAGTCGTTCAAGTGCTGTGCAAACCAAGCTTCGCCTCGGCGCCAATCTAGCCCCAAGTCCTTGACCAAAAAACAGGCCGTCACCATGCGCAGCCGGTTGTGCATATAGCCTGTCTTGCGCAATTGCAGCATGCCGGCATCGACCAGCGGATAGCCGGTCCGCCCCTCGCACCAGGCTGCAAAGCGGGCGTCGGCCAGCTTGCCGTGCTCCCATTTGATGGCGTCGTACTCGGGCTTGAAAGCATGGCCCACTACGCGCGGGTGATGGTGCAGGATCTGGTGATAAAAATCGCGCCAGATCAGCTCGGACAGCCACACCTCTGCCCCGCGCGAGCCGGCCTGTGTGCGCTGCCAAGCCTCACGCGCACAGCGGCGAATGGAGACTGTTCCAAAGCGCAGATGCACACCCAGATAGCTGGGCGCCTTGATGGCCGGAAAGTCACGCCCCTGACCGTAGTGATCGATGCGTTGTAAAAATTCAGCCAGCATGGCCTGTCCGCCCGAGGCGCCCAGCTCCAAGCGCACTTGGGCCAAGCCCGCAGGCTCGAAGCCCAGATCGGCCAGTGTGGGCATGGGGCGCCGCTGCGACGGCGGCTGTGCAGCCAGCCTGTCCAAGTAGCGCTCGACGGGCCAGGCTGAAAGATAGAAGGGGTTGATCTTCTTCAGCCATGCGTTCTTGTAGGGTGTGAAGACACTGTAAGGCTTGCCGCTCAGAGTGAGCACCTCGTCTCGCTCAAAGATTACATGGTCTTTGACGGTGTGCAGCACGATGCCCTTGTCAGCCAAGGCCCCACGGACTTTGGCGTCACGTGCCAAGGCAGCCGGCTCTGCATCGTGGCTGGCATAAACGGCCTGAACACCCAAGGCCGAGGCCAGCCGCACCAACTCGTCCACGCCTGCGCCGTGGCGAACCAGTAAGCCCGCATCCGCCGTGCCAAGGCTATCCGCAGCGCTGCGCAAGTCAGCGTCCAGGGCTTGAACGCTGGCATGGATGAACTCAACCCGCCGGTCGGCCTGGGGCAGCGGTGCCAAAATGTCAGTGTCGAACACAAAGCAGCAGTGCACCTGTCGCGCTGCCTTGAGCGCAGCAAACAGCGCGGCGTTGTCTTCGAGGCGCAAATCGCGCCTCAGCCATACCAAAGCGTGAGACAAATAAAGGGCGGAAGGTGAAGACATGGTGGGGAGTGTGGGGCAGAAGGTCAGCCTTTAGAATAGCTCGATGTCCAGTGACGGTATCAATCTCACCAACCAGTTTCTGATCGCCATGCCCGGCATGGCCGATGAGCAGTTCAGCGGCTCCGTGGTGTATCTCTGCGAGCACAGCGACAAAGGCGCCTTGGGTTTGGTCATCAACAAGCCTACCGACATCACCCTGGAAGGCTTGTTCGACAAGGTCGAGCTGTCCCTGGATCGCTCAGATCTCATGAGCCAGCCGGTGTTTTATGGTGGCCCCGTGCAGACCGAGCGCGGTTTTGTGCTGCATGACGCCCCAGCGCACGACGGTGCCGCCTTCATGTCCACGCTGCAGGTGCCCGGCGGCTTGGCCATGACCACCAGCAAGGACGTGCTGGAAGCTATCTCCAGAGGCGATGGCCCCAAGCGCGTGCTTGTGACCCTGGGCTACAGTGGCTGGTCAGCTGGCCAACTGGAAGAAGAAATCGGCCGCAACGGCTGGTTGACGGTGGAGGCCACCCCCGAGGTGATCTTTGACACCCCTATCGCCCAACGCTACGAACGCGCCCTAGGCCTGCTGGGCTTCGACCCGCGCATGCTCTCTCAAGAGGTGGGGCACGCATGAGCGCCAAAGAGCGCACCGTGCCTGTTTCTGCTGCTTCGTTTTTGGCCTTTGACTTCGGCACCTTGCGGGTGGGCGTGGCCCAAGGCTCACGCCTTTTGGCGCAGGGCCAAGCGCTGCGCACCATTACCACCCAAGGCGACGCCCGCTTTGCGGCCATTGCGACGTTGATCAAAGAATGGCAGCCCGATGCCCTGGTGGTGGGTGTGCCTTTTCATCCCGATGGGGCCGAGCACGACAATACGCGCCGCGCCCGCCGCTTCGCCAACCAGTTGACTGGCCGCTTTGGCTTGCCCGTGTTTGAGGTGGATGAGCGCTACACCACCACCGAGGCGCTGGCTGCGGGGGCCCAAGATGCCGATGCCGCCTCGGCGGTGCTGATCCTCGATCAATTTTTCAGAGAGCTTGGACGATGAGTACCCTGACCCTGGACGCGGAAGCCCTCTATGCTGAATTGCTGCGCGGCGTTCGTCCTTTGCTGACGCCTCAGACAGTGCTGGTGGGTGTATGGTCCGGCGGGGCTTGGTTGGCAGAGCGCCTGCAGGCCGACTTGGGGCTGGCCGGCACGCCAGGCGTGATCAGCAGCACCTTGCACCGCGACGACTTCGGCGCACGCGGCTTGGCCTCGGGCACGGACGCCACGCACTTGCCTTTTGCCATCGAGGGCAGCCACATCCTCTTGGTGGACGATGTGCTGTTCACCGGCCGCACCATCCGCGCGGTGCTCAATGAGCTGTACGACTATGGTCGCCCCGCCAGCGTGCAATTGGCGGTGCTGGTGGACCGTGGTGGCCGCGAGCTGCCCATCGCAGCCGCCTTGGCCGCTGCCCGGGTGGTGCTGCCTGCCACCCAGCGCCTTTCGCTGAGACGCGCTGAGGGTGGCACGCTGACCTTTAATCTTAACGAGGAGCACTGAGCCCATGCTCTCCCGACGACACCCCCAACTCAACAGCCACGGCGAGCTGATTCACCTGCTGTCCATCGAGGGCCTGCCCAAGGCGGTGCTGACCCACATTCTCGATACTGCGGGCACGTTTTTGTCGGTGAATGACCGTGAGGTCAAGAAGGTGCCGCTGCTGCGCGGCAAAAGCGTTTTCAACCTGTTCTTCGAGAACAGCACCCGCACCCGCACCACTTTTGAGATCGCCGCCAAGCGCCTGAGCGCCGATGTGATCAACCTGGACATTGCCAAGAGCAGTGCTGCCAAGGGCGAGAGCCTGCTGGACACGATTGCCAACCTGAGCGCCATGCACGCCGATATGTTTGTTGTGCGGCACTCCGAGAGCGGCGCGCCCTATCTGATCGCCCAGCATTGCGCACCGCATGTGCATGTGGTGAACGCCGGTGACGGCCGCCATGCTCACCCCACGCAAGGGTTGCTGGACATGTACACCATCCGGCACTTCAAGAAGGACTTCAGCCAACTCAGTGTGGCCATCGTGGGCGACATCGTGCACTCGCGCGTGGCCCGCTCGGACATCCATGCGCTGACCACCCTGGGCGTGCCGGATATCCGGGCCGTCGGACCCAAGACGCTGGTGCCGGGTGATTTGCGCGAGATGGGCGTGCGGGTGTGCCACGACATGCGCGAAGGCATCAAAGATGCCGACGTGATCATCATGTTGCGCTTGCAAAACGAGCGCATGAGCGGTGCCATGCTGCCCCCGGCCGGCGAGTTCTTCAAGACCTTTGGTCTGACCGACGACAAACTGGCGCTGGCCAAGCCCGATGCCATCGTCATGCACCCCGGCCCCATCAACCGGGGTGTGGAGATTGCCTCCGGCCGTGGCCGACGGCGGCGCAAAGCGTGATCCTGCCGCAGGTGACGTTTGGCATCGCCGTGCGCATGGCGGTGATGTCCATCATTGCCGGCAACGAAGCCT
>JAXHNT010000108.1:0-2398 GCA_034520165.1 Ideonella sp. | reverse complement strand
GCCCGGTGCGGCGCGATCGCCCAGGTTGTTGAGCACGCCTTCGATCTCGTCGCCCCCATGCAGGCCAATGGGCTGCTCGGTGATGGCGGGGCGCTGCACGCTCGCCAGCGTGGCATCCAGCGCAAAGCCGGCGGCCTTGACCTTTTTGGCGGCAGCAGCCAAGGCCTCCCACACCTTGCTGGCCACGTTTGCATCCGCCATCTTCAAGCCGGTCGGTGTGGCGACGGGTTGGGCTGCGTCAAAGGGTACGCGGTAGACCTGCGGAATATTGCGTGCGGTGCGCCAAAACTCCCGGAACAGATGCGCGCCGCGTGAATCACTGTTGCTGCGCAAGTCCCAGCCTTTCAGTGCGGTGCAGGCTTCGCGGGCGTCTGCGCTGGAGGGGGGCGTGGCTTGGCAAGCGGCCAGCAAGTCGGGCACGATTTGGGCGCCGATGAAGTTGTGATTGGCAAAGAGCTGCTGCTGCACGCTGGCTGGGCTGGCTTTGCCACGGGCCAGCATTTGCGGGATCTCGCTCAAGCCTGCGCGGGTGCGCGGCCGGTTGAGGCTGGCGTCGCCCACCAAGGGCGAGATGCCCTCAAACTTTTGCGCCGGGTGGCTGTAGAAAAAGCTGTCGTTGCTGTTGTGCACCCAATCGGTTCGCACGGCCACGGGCAGGCGGCTGATGGGCGTGAGGCCGGGCACGGCGGAGGCGCTGTCTTGCCGCCAGTCGCAGTCGCTTCGGCTGCCGTTGAGCACCACCAGGCCGGCGGCCTTGAACAAGGCGGCGGCCCCGGCGCTGGGCGCGCAGCGTTGCAACTGCGCCGCATCCACATTGGGCACCACGCTGGCGTCTGCATAAAGGGCTTGGCCGTGGCGATCTGCGGCAATGGTGTTGACCCAAGGCGTGCCCAGGTTGGCCAAGCCTTGGCGCATGTCGGCCACGCTGGTGGCACGGTTCAGGGCCAGCCAGGTGTCCACCGAGCGGGCATTGCCGCTGTTGGCGTCTTTCAGGGCATAGGCGGTTTGGGTCGTCCAGCCCAGGCGCGCGTTGGGCACCACCACCAGGGGGCCCCAGCGTGTGTCCCATATGGTGTGGGTTTTGGTGGCCAGGCTGCCATCGGCTTGCTTGACCTGAATGCTTAAGCTGCGCGAACGCATGGCCTCAGGCTTGCCGTCCAGCAGGTAGTGTGTGGGCTGGCCCTCGACCAAGCTCAGCTCGTGCAGGGTGAAGCGTTTGCCCGTGGAGACGGTGTGCGACCAGGCCACGTCTTTGTTGAAGCCGATCTGCACCACCGCGCCGTGGCCGATGGCTGCGCCCATCACGTCCAGCTGACCCGGGATGGTCAGGTGCATCTGCCAGAAGCGGTTCACGCCTATCCACGGGAAGTGCGGGTTGCCCAGCAACAGGCCCCGGCCGTTGGCACTGCTGTCCTTGCCAAACGCCCAGGCGTTGGAGCCGTAGGGCGAATCGAGCAGGCCGCGCTCGCGCATCTCGGCAGCGGCCAGGGCCAGCGCGGGCAGCTCCGTGGCTCGGGCGGCGTTGGCCGCCGGGGGCTGCGCGCCCAGCAGGCCATCGGCCAAGGCGGCGATACCCGCCTGCACGCTGCTGAGTTCGCTCAGGCGGCGCATATCGGTGGGGGTCATCGGCCGCACCCACGCTTGGCCCGCACATGTGGCGGGCAGCTTGTTGGCGTGGTCTGCCAAATAGCGGTTAAAGCCGGTCACATAGCCCTTCAGCATGGCTTGGGCGTCGGCGCTGGTGCGGGCCCAGGCGCGCTCCAGCGCTGCGTCGTCCATGTGGGCGGCGATGAAGAGGTCGATCTGCTCGTTGGGCAGCGGCGCGCAAGCCCAACAGGCCGCGGGCGCTGCCACCCAAGAATTTGGAGCGCTCGCCCCGCACGGTGAGCAACTGCTGCGCGGTTTGGCAGACGTTGTCCTGCGCATGCGCATAGGCCACCCCGTAGGCCAGGGTCTCTATGTCGGGGGCGGTGATGTGGGCCACCCCGTGGGTGGTGCGCTCCAGCACCGCCGTGCGGGCTGTTTGGGGGGCGGTGGCGGTGCTGGTACAGGCACTCAACAAAGCAAGCGTGCTGCCAAGCAGCGCAGCAAAAGGCAGGGAGCTCGACATCAGGGTCTCCATTTCTGATTGGGTAGCCCATGGTGCGACCTTCGCCACGCGGCCGCCACCGCATCTTCCCGGAGCACTCAAGCTCCAGCGAGGGTGGACGATAAGAAAAGGGCCTGACGCCCGCCTTTGGTGGGGCGATGAAGGCGTACGACCCGCTGTTTTCTGTCATGCCGACCTATGTCTCCCCGCTCCTGTCTGGCCTGGGTGCCCCTCGCATAGTGCAATGGGTGTGGGCTGGCGCACGTGCGGACGACACCGCCACACAGCGGCGCAAGCATGTTATGCTTA
>JAXHNT010000015.1:0-4110 GCA_034520165.1 Ideonella sp. | reverse complement strand
GTAGCAGTTCGGTACGTATTGCTCCTGATCGCACGAGGGCGTTCCCAGCCTCCTGCATGATGTGGCAGGAGAACACGATGCACTTGCCTTCGTCGTCACGCAGACGCCGCAGGGCCTCGCGCAAGGCGCGCGTCGCCAGCACATCCAGCCCGTTGGTGGGTTCGTCCAAGATGATGTTGGCGGGGTCATGCACCAGCGCACGCGCCAGCGCGGTCTTCATGCGCTCACCCTGGCTGAAGCCTTCGGTGCGCCGATCCAGCAAAGGCTTCATCTCCAGCAAATGCGCCAGATGCTCGGCCCGCGCTGCTGCGGCCGCAGCGCTCAAGCCATGCAGGCGCCCGAAGTAGACAATGTTCTCGCGCGCCGTCAAGCGCGGGTAGAGCCCCCGCGCATCTGACAGCGCCCCCAAGCGGGCCAGGGCGCGCTGCGTCTCAGCCGCCACATGAATGCCATCCACACGCACCTCGCCCTCATCCGGGGCGATCAGGCCGGCCACCATGCGCAGTGAGGTGGTCTTGCCGGCGCCGTTGGGGCCGAGCAGGCCGGTGATCTGGCCATTGGCCGCACGCCAACTCACACCACTGACGGCCTGCACGGTTTGGGCCTTTTTGCCGCTGCCTTGCACAAAGCGCTTGCTCAAGCTGCTGACTTCAATCATGGCTGGGCTCCTGGGGTGCTGCTGGCGGTCACGGGGGGCACTCTGGGCTGAATCGGCGCAAAGGCGGGCGGGCGTGGCATCTTCTCGGCGCAGGTAGCGCTTTTGGGGCCAGAGGCCACGTCCTCTAGCGCCGTGCTGGCGGACTCCGTATCCACAAAGCGGAACACCGCGTCACGCACACACCCCAAGCTCAAAGTACCGTGGCCTGCTTGTGGGATCACCACATGCCGAGCCAGAGCGCCCAGGGCCTTGCTGACGCGCTCGCCATGACGCGGCGGTGTGGCCGGATCAGCCCCGCCGGACAGCAGCAAGGTCGGCACGCTCACGGGCGGCAAGGTGTAGAAGGCCGCAGGCGGCGTGCCCACGGTGAGGCCCGCGCAAGCTTCTTTGTACTGGCGCAGCACACCGTCCCCAAAGTCTGTTGGCGGCTCGGTCACCGCGCCCAAGCGCGGCATGTCCTCGGCACAGACCACGGCGAAGTGCATGCCCATGGCCAAACCCATGCCGAGCGGCCCCGTCATGGCGGACACCAAGCCCACCAAGGGCGTGAAGCGACCCGCCTTGGCTTCGGTGATGGCATAGGGCAAGCCTGAGGCCAAGACCGGCGTGTAGTGCGGCACCCGCGCCCACTGCGTGACCTGGTCGCGGGTCACAGTGAGCTGCTCTTCGCGCCCGGTGATGGGATGCAGCACACGCGCCTCCATGGGCAGCTCAGCCAGCAAGCCCTTCCAATCGGCCCGCAAGCGCGGGTAGAGCGCGGCGCAACGGGTATCGGCTTCGCAATCGGCCAGCATCTTGTCCATCGCGGCCTGCGCATCGGCGGCAAATGTGGCCGGCAAAACCATGTCCGGCGGGGCCACGCCGTCCAGCACGGCGCGCCGCACCTGCTGGGGGAACTGGCGCAAATACTCCAGCGCCGCCCGCGTGCCGTAGGAGCCACCCACAATGTTGACCTTGTCATAGCCCAAAGCAGCCCGCACAGCATCGGCGTCTGCCATGGCGATGCTGGTGGTGTAGTGGCGCAGATCGCCATGCGGCAAGGCGGTCAAGGTCTTTACACAAGCCTGCCACAGCTCCTTTTGGCGGTCCATTCGCAGGCCTGTGGCCAAGGGCTCGCCGGGCGACTCCTCGGCGCACTTCAGCGGCGCGCTGCGGCCCGTGCCGCGCTGGTCAATCAAGACAATATCTCGCCGGTTACCAAAGCGCGAAAGCAAGTGGCTGATGGGCTGAGCCAGGTCGATCGAGCTCTGCCCTGGACCCCCCGCAAAAAACAACACTGGGTCCGGCTTCTTGACCCGAGCCACGGCGGGCAGCACGGCCACGTGGATGTCAATCTGAGGGCCCTGGGGCTGGGCTGGGTCCAGCGGGCGCTTGAGCACGGCGCAGCGCGCTTCATGCTCCACCCCGCGCAAGCGGCAAGGCTTGAGGGTCAGGTTGGGCGGCTGGGCGGCCTGAGCGGCGGCGGCACCCAAGGTCGCCACCAGCGCCAGACCACGCAAAAGATGAGGAAGGGGGGAGAGCTTTGTCATGGCCGCGATTCTGACCGCCCTCAGGCCGTCTTGCCGCCGCTCTCGAGTGAATCGCCCGCGGGGCGGGATGAACGGCGGCCCAAGCCGCTTGAGCTGAGCGGCACACCGGGGCCAGCGACACACCACTTCAGCGCTTTTGCACGCCGTCAACGAAAGCCCTGCGCCCTGCTAGGGCCTTACGGTGGCAGCATCATGTTCTCTTCTCACTCACCCAACGCATCCACTTATGAAGCTCTACTACAGCACCGGCGCCTGCTCACTCTCCCCTCACATTGCCTTGCTTGAGGCGGGTTTGCCCTTCGACTTGATCTTGGCCTCGACCAAGACCAAGAAGCTGGCCGACGGCACCGACTACCTGACCATCAATGCCCGGGGCCAAGTGCCGCTGCTCGAGCTAGACAGCGGCGAGCGCCTGACCGAAGGCCCAGCCATCGTGCAATACATTGCCGACCAAGCTCCGGCATCCGGCCTGGCCCCGGCCGCCGGCACCCTGGCCCGCTACCGCCTGATGGAGATGCTCAACTTCATCACCAGCGAGCTGCACAAGGGTTTTTCGCCCCTGTTCAGCCCCGCCATGCCGGACGAAGCCAAGGCCATTGCCCGCGACAAGCTGGCGGGCAACTTCACCTGGCTGGACGGTCAACTCGAAGGCAAGACCTGGCTGCTGGGCGAAACCTTCACCGTGGCCGACGGCTACCTCTTCACCGTCAGCAACTGGGCCCGCTTGGTGGGTGTGGACCTGGCCCCCTATGCGCGCCTGAACGCGCTGCGCGAGCGCATCGCCGCCCGCCCCGCCGTGCAAGCCGCGATGAAGGCCGAAGGCCTGATCAAGTAAGCCCGCCGCGCGGCGCCGTGGCTGCGCGCTGGGCTTGCTGGGAGGCCCTGAACAAGCCTTCTGCAACACCCCTGAGCCCGGTGGCTCAGAAGCGATGGCGCATGCCCAGCATCAAACCGGTCTGGGTATCGGCCCCGCTGTAAGCGCTCGCACTAATGCGCCCGAGCGGCGATTGAGAGCCCACAGATAGCGTAAACGTCGGTGCGCTTAGAGAAGTAGTAGTCCACCACGCCATAGTAGGCCGTGCGCTTGCCATCCGCAGCGACGGTGTCCACCTTGCTGCGATCGTGGATGAAGCCCCCGGTGAAGTGCAAGGCGTCGGTGTACTGGTAAGTCGCGCCCAGCAACAGCAAGCGTGGTTTTGGCGTCTCCGGCGGAAGGCCCCTGCCCGCAGACCGGTGTTGGCAGCGGCCCGTTGATGCCATTCGGATTGGCTGCGGCATTGGGCAACTGGCAGGCCTTGGGGGTGGATCCCAGGAGCGCTGGCGGTGGCCGACCCACGGTGGCAAAGCGCCTTGTCGCGACGCGACCCTACATAGCCCGCAAACACCTTGGCGGGCCCCACATCCACACCGAGCCCCCCAACACCAGGGACGAGGACTCTGGCGTCGTTCACATCAATGCTCTGCTGAACCGCCGCGTTGATGGCATACACGCCTTCTGCATAGCCCAAGCGCAGACCCAAGGTGCGGCCCAAGGATGAATCCGCCTGCTCACCCAAGCTCACCGCGGCGGCGGCCGTCACCGGGCCAAAGTTGCCTTGGTATTCGACGGTATTCTCAAAGCGCGCGCCCGCCGAGTCGGCATGCCAACTCACGGCACCGCGGCTGCCCACGCCGTGCGGGTCACATTTTTCCCAGGGCATCAAAGCCGACGCCGAACTGACGACCGACGCTCACCGTGCCCATCGAGCCCCCAGGGCGACCCATGATTGACGACCAAAGATCTGGCCCTGCTGGGCGATGGCGCCCGTGTCGGGGTTGGACCCGACTCCAACATGAACGAGGCCTTGAGGCCACCGCCCAGGTCTTCTCTGCCACGAACACCCCAACGCGAGTGCGCCTGAATCAGTCCAGCAATACGTAACT
>JAXHNT010000054.1:0-8698 GCA_034520165.1 Ideonella sp. | reverse complement strand
CAAGCTACGTATTGCTCACCAAAAGTCGTCCGCCGCCTTGGTTTGCAACGCTTGCATGTCAAACCCCATGGGGCGGGTCAGGGCCTGTCGGGTGGGCAAGACCTTGCGCCTCGGCTTTGCTGCCTCTGGTGCCGGGCGGGTCTTGGTTTCGGCAACCTGCTCAGGATTGACCCAAACAGGCTCAGGAACGCTTTTCGCAGGTTCTGCAGGGGGTTGCAGCCGCGCGGCCTTTCTGGCGCGCCACAGCGCCTTTTTGAAGGCTTCAAGCTGTACCGGCCTGCCCAACGCTTCGGCCAGTTCTGCCGCCAGGTGGTGTCGGTACCAGCCGAATTGCAGGCGCTGTTCGATACTGGGCAAGTGCTCCCGCACCAGCCCAGCCAGGCTGCACGCATGGCCGGTCTCCGAACTGGGCGCGCCCGCTTCCGCTGTGGATAACGGGTCTGCGAGGCCGCCGTGTCTTTTGCTTCTTGGTATTAAAAAACTCTCTTCTAAATGGTGCGCCATGGGTGTCACCTTTTCGGCACTTATCGGTGACACCCATGGCACCGATGCAAGTTGTACACAAGACGCCCATGGCAGTCATGAAAACGCGGGCTGTGCATAACTTGGCCCCTTTTCATACCGCATGGTGAGAAACCAACTGGCTGACCAGCCGCTCCAGCGCGCGTTGAAGGTGCTCCTGGTGGGCGCCGTCGCACAGCGTGCCCACGTTGATCTGGGCGCCGCCCGGTTGGTGGTTGATCTGCACGTTGACCTGCTCGATGTGGATGAGCTGCGGGTTCGGCGTATCGCCCGTGCGCAGGGCCTCTTTGATCTGGCCGATGCGCTCGGCCGCGTCGAACCCGGCGTAGTCCCAACTGGCTTTCAGGATGACCTGGTCGTTCTCGTCAACGATGGGCAGGATCTCGCGCAGCACATAGCGGTTGCAGCGGCCACGCTTTTCCTTGCGGGCATAGCCAAGGTCCACCAAGACCTGAATGGCGCGCAGCACCTGGCGGGTGGACATGCCGGTCTTTTCGGCCAGCGCCTCGATGCTGATGCGGGCTTCGCCGGTTCGCATGTCGGTGTAGGCCTTGAGCACCACGTAGACAAAGAAGGCGGTGCGCCCCATGCGCTGGGCGTCGCCACCGTCGATCATGGAGCGGAAGACGTGCACCCATCGCTCGCTCATCAAGGCCTGCGGGCTGGAAGCCGGTTGCAGTGACATGACGCCCTGACTCATCACACGGACTCATCGATGACGGCGGCAATCTTGGCCCCCTCAGTCAGAATAGTTGTCGCCTCCATTGCAAAGCGGATGAACCGCAACGGAGAGCAACCCTATGAGCAAGATCAGCAAGAAGAAACAACCTCGACACGCCGCCGAGTTCAAAGAACTGGCGCTGTCCAAAGCCATGAATCGAGGAAGCCGCACCATTGAGTCGGTTGCCGAGGAATTGGGCATGTCTATAGGCACCCTCAAGGGTTGGCTCAAGACGCGGCCCGCAGCAGGCGCAGGGGTGATCGACGAGCCGTTGCCCAGCGAAGGCTCGGCTGCGGCCTGGACTGCCGCCCAGCGCCTGCAAGCCCTGATGCAGAGCTACGGCTTGGAGGCAGCGGCCTTAAACGCTTGGTGCCGCGAGCACGGCGTGTTCACCCACCAACTCGCTCAGTGGCGCCAGGACTTCGCCAGCACACCCCGCGAATCGCGAGACAGCAAAGTAGAGCTTCGTCATCTGCAAGGCGAACACGAGAAGCTGCGCCAAGAGCTCAACCGCAAGGAGAGGGCGCTGGCGGAGGCCGCAGCCCTGTTGGTGCTTCAAAAAAAGTTCCAAGCGCTGTGGGAGGACGCGGCCAAATGATCCCCCTTGCACAGCGCCAAACCTTGCTGGGTCTCATTCAAGCGGCCTGCACCAGTGGAGCCCGCTTAGCGCAGGCCTGCAAGATCGTCGGCCTGAGTACGCGCAGCGTGCAACGCTGGCTTCACCCTGATGGCGCCGACGGCGATCAGCGCGAGTCCGGCAAGCGCAAGGCGGTGGAGCCGGCCAACAAGCTCAGCGCTCAGGAGTGCGCAGACGTGATGGCGACCCTCAACAGCGAAGAATTCAAAGACCTGCCACCCTCCCAGGTTGTCCCCAGGCTCAGCGATCAGGGGCGTTACCTAGCCAGCGAATCCACCATGTACCGCCTGTTGAAGAATGCCCATCAACTGGGTCATCGACGCCTGCAAGCCGTGCCCCAAAAGCGCAGCAAGCCACGCGCCTTGGTAGCCTCGCAGCCCGACCAAGTCTATTGCTGGGACATCACCTATTTGCCCAGCCAGGTGCGTGGTCAGCACTTCTACCTGTACCTCTTCGAAGACCTCTTCAGCCGCAAGATCGTGGGCTGGCAAGTCTTCGACTGCGAGAGCGCGGAGCTGGCTTCCCAGCTGCTGCGCGATATCTGTGAGCGCCAAGGCATCAGCAAGAACCAGCTCACGGTGCATTCCGACAATGGCTCACCCATGAAGGGGCAGACCATGTTGGCCGCCCTGCAAGGTCTGGGCGTGGCCCACACCCGCAGCAGGCCTGCGGTCAGCAACGACAACCCCTACGTCGAGTCCATCTTCAAGACCTTGAAGTACCGCCCCGAGCTGCCGCTGCACGCCTTT
Source organism: Ideonella sp. (assembly GCA_034520165.1). Taxonomy (GTDB): domain Bacteria; phylum Pseudomonadota; class Gammaproteobacteria; order Burkholderiales; family Burkholderiaceae_C; genus Ideonella. The sequence continues at coordinate 6,069 of JAXHNT010000054.1, read as the reverse complement.
GCCGACCTGCTCAGCGCAAGACACTGGGTCACCGAACTTGTGGATTGGTACAACAACCAGCATCGCCACAGCGCCATCGGCTTTGTGACACCCAACCAGCGTCACGAGGGCCAAGATGAAGCACTGCTGAACCAGCGTCGCCAAGTCTATGAAGCTGCTCGTCGCGCTCACCCCAACCGCTGGTCCGGAAAGGCCCGCCATTGGGCGCACATCAAGACCGTTCACCTCAACCCTGACAACGCCACCACCCACAACTCACCTGCCACTCAGAAATCAACCTGATTTACACCCTTCAGGCGACATCTATGTTGACAACGACCGTTGGCGGTGTCGAAGTACACCCGGCGCCCAAACCGGCGCTTGGCCTGGTTGATCCGGCCCGCCCAGCCGTCGTTTCTTCGCAGGCTGATGCGCAGCCCGTCGGGCGAGCGGTGCAGCTCCTGCGCGAGGTGCACCAAGGTCATCAAGGTGCCGTAGCGGCTGGTCAAAACTTCTTCTTTGGTCATGGCGGTGGCTCCGTTGCTTACCGATAACGAACCGGCATGAACGAAGTCTGCGCAAGGTGGCGCGATTCGCAAAATGCAACAAAACCGAACGGAACTCATACAACAAGGGTTCGGTCTTTTGGTCACGCTGGAAGGGCTTCGGACCACCCGCCGCAAACCCGCATGGGCACAAGCAAAACGGCCCCGAAGGGCCGTGCAAGGTGATACGTTTATTCCACGTTGATGCAGTCGGGCATTTCAGAGCCTGTCGAGCTTGGAAACGAGGTCTTCGGTGCGCAAATGGGTGTAGCGCTTGAGCATTTGCATGGACTTGTGGCCGCTGATGGCGGACACCTCCTGGTCGCTGAAACCGCGTTCGACGAAGCGGCTCACGGCTTCATGGCGCAGGTCATGAAAGTGGAAATTCTCGAAGCCTTCTTTGGCCAGAATTTGGCGCCAAACGCGGTCGTACTGCCAGGGTCGGCGCTGGCCGTCGCGCCCGGGTTCGCCAAAGAAAATCAATCGGGTGTCACTGGGGCGCGCCGGGTTGGCGATGGCTTCGCGCATCACCTCGGTCGCGCGGCGGCTGAGCGGCACGGTACGCGGCTCGCCGTTCTTGGTGTCCACCAGCCGGGCAATGCGGCGCTCCATGTCCACATGCTCCAGCTTCAACGACGTGATTTCAGACCGGCGCATGCCGGTCTCGATGGCCAGGGCAACGATCCACTTGAGCATGGGGTTGCTGTGCGCGGCCACGGCGGTCAGCAGGCGGGCTTCCTCGCCGTCGTTCAGGCGCCGGTCGCGGGCGGCGCCGGGTGAGGGCTTGCGCACCAGCCGCACCGGGTTGTAAACGAGGCCGATGCCCCATTCGCGCATGGCCACGGTGTAGAGGTGCCCCAGCAAGGCTAGGTCCAGCCGCACCGTGTTGGCGGCTTTGCCGTCAGCCAGGCGCTTGTCTCGAAACTTGGCCACCAGGTCGGGGGACACCGCGCTCATGGAGTAGGCGCCGAAAAAGTCCTTCAAGGCTGCAATGTGGGAGCGCTCGCCGAGCTGGGTGTAGTGCTTCTTGGTGGGCGTCACCTCGCCGGCATAGCGCTCCAGCGCCTTGGCCATGGTCAAGCGTTCGGCGGACTGCCTGCGGATGTACAGGCCGCGCACCATGTCGTCTTCGGTGCTGCGCGCCCAATCGTCGGCGTCTCGCTTGGTGCGAAACGTCTTGATGGTGGTCGGGAAGCCATGCTTGCGGATGATGGCCTTCCACGTACCGGAAGGGGTCTTGATGATGCTCGCCATGAGGTGCCTTCGGTTCACTGTACCGAAACTGTTACCTCAGGGGCTATGGTGAATAGCCGTGGCGTCAACAGCGCAAGCGATAAGCTGTTGATTTCAAACCAAATTTCTTGGTAGGCCGTGTTGGACTTGAACCAACGACCAAAGGATTATGAGTCCTCTGCTCTAACCAACTGAGCTAACGGCCCCGGAAGCGGGCATGCTACGGGGCGCCGGGGCTCTGCGCAGGGGATTGTAGGGGCTTGCAGGCTGCTTGAGTCACGCTGCGAAGCGCGTTGCCCACCAGCCTGCGAGGTGATGTCCACGATCTGGATCATGCGGTCGTAGGCCATGCGGGTGGGGCCGATGACGCCTAGGCGTGCCGACCACTTGGCCGTCGACTTCATAGGGGCGCCGACACCACGGACAGCTCCTCGTAAGGCACAACGCTGGCTTTCGCCGCCGATGATAGATGCGCACACCCTCAGCGCGGCTGGAAGTGTCGAGCAGGCGCAGCAGTTGGGTTTTTTGCTCGAAGAGGTCAAACATCTTGCGCATAGCGCCCAGGTCGTTGCCAAAGTCCTGCACGCCCAGCAAATTACGCTCACCGCTGACCACGACTTGCTCTTGGTTTTCCTCCATCACCTCGGTGCCCACCTGCACGGCGGCACGCATCAGGCTGGCGATTTCACCCCGCAGCACGTCTACTTCAGACTTCAAGCGCAGCCGCACCTCTTCGATGGTGAGGCCCCCGTAGTGGGCATTCAGGAAGTTGGTGGCTTCGACCAATTCGCTTTGGCTATGGTCATGCTGGGTGAAGAGCACGCGGTTTTGCACATCGCCGTCCGGTGCAACCAAGATCACCAACACTCGCCGCTCTCCCAGACGCAAGAACTCAATGTGCCGAAACACGCTGGCTTTTTTGGGGGCGGTGATCACGCCCACAAAGCTGGAGAGGTTGGACAGGAGCGTGGCAGCTTGGGCGATCACGCGCTGGGGTTGATCCGGGTGCAGCGGCGCCTCGGCCATCTCGGGCATGCCCGCATCCACGGGCCTGGCGGTCAGCATGGTGTCGACAAACAGGCGATAGCCTCGAGGGGTGGGAATGCGCCCAGCGGAGGTGTGCGGGCTGACGATCAAACCCAACTCTTCGAGGTCGGCCATGACGTTGCGAATCGTGGCCGGCGAAAGCTCTAAACCCGAGGCCTTGGACAAGGTGCGCGAGCCCACGGGTAGGCCGTCCGCGATATAGCGTTCTACCAGGGTCTTGAGCAGCGATCGGGCGCGGTCGTCCAACATGGGGCCATTGTACGGATGTGCCCTGTCATGCGCAGGACGGACACGGGGGCTGTGGTGTAATTCCTCGCACCATGCCGACCCGTTTCCGCCACGCCGCGCTCGTGGGCAAGCACCAAGCTCAGGGCATACGCCCTTTGCTGGAGCAGATCGCCCAATTTCTGACCCGTCAGGGTCTGGATGTCTCTGTTGACCGCAACACAGCCTTGGCCACGGATTGGAACGAGTACGGTGCGCTGAGCCCGGCCGAAATCGGTGCTCAGTGCGACATCGCGGTGGTGGTCGGTGGTGACGGCACCATGCTGGGCATCGCCCGCGAGTTGGCCCCCTTCAGCGTGCCCTTGGTAGGCATCAACCAAGGTCGGCTGGGCTTCATCACTGATGTGCGTGGCACCGATTGGGCAGAAGCGCTGGGGCCCATCGTGCGGGGCGACTATGAAGAAGAACGCCGCTCCATGATGGAAGGCGGGGTGTGGCGTGACGATGAGCCCATCTTCCAAGGCATGGCCTTGAATGATGTGGTGGTGGCTCGCGGCCCCACCGCCAGCATGGTGGAGTTGCGCGTGGACATCGGCGGCGAGTTCGTGGCCAATATGAGGGCAGATGGCTTGATCATCGCCTCGCCCACCGGCTCCACCGCCTATGCCTTGTCGGCCGGCGGGCCGATCTTGCACCCCTCGGTGGGCGGCTGGATCGTGGTGCCCATCGCATCGCACACGCTGTCCAACCGGCCCATCGTGCTGCCCGACACCCAAGAGGTGCAGGTCACCATCGTGTCGGGCAAAGACAGCAGCGCCAATTTCGACATGCACAGCTTGGCCAGCCTGATGCACGGTGATCAGGTTCGCGTCGGTCGCTCCAGCGTGGCGGTGCGCTTTTTGCACCCCAGAGGCTGGAGTTATTACGCCACCTTGCGGCGCAAGCTGCGTTGGTATGAGGGTGTGGTCTGAGCATGCTCAAACACCTGACGCTCAAAGACTTTGTCATCGTCACGCACCTGGATGTGAGCTTCGGCACCGGCTTCACGGTGCTCACCGGCGAGACCGGGGCGGGCAAATCCATCCTGATCGACGCGCTGCAGTTGGCCCTCGGTGCGCGGGCCGACGGCCCCGTGGTGCGCGATGGCGCCGCGCGGGCTGACATCACCGCCACCTTTGACGCCCCTGCGGCCTTGGCCGCGTGGCTGGAAGAGCATGGCTTTGAAGGCGGGGAGGAGTTGATGCTGCGCCGGGTCATTGACGCTCAAGGCAAGAGCCGCGGCTTCATCAACGGCAGCCCCGCCACCTTGGCCCAACTGCGTGAGATGGCCGACCACTTGGTGGACATCCACGGCCAGCATGCGTGGCAAGGGCTGACCCGCCCGGCCTCGGTGCGGGCCTTGCTGGACGAGCAAGCCGGCCTGAACACCCGCCCCCTGGCTCAGGCCTATGTCCACTGGCGCGAGGCCATGGAAGGCTTGGCCCGCGCCAAGACAAGGCAGGGCGAACTCGACAGCGAGCGCGAGCGCTTGGCCTGGCAGATTGGTGAGCTGGAACGCTTGGCGCCCAAGGCCGATGAATGGACCGAGCTCAATGCCGAGCACCAGCGCTTGGGCCACGGCCAAGCCTTGGTCGATGCCGCCCACCAAGCCCATCAGTGGGTGGATGAAGACGACCACAGCGCCAGCCGCCTGGTGGCGCGAGCGCTGAATGCGCTGGACCAAGTCAGCGCCTGGGACCCGCACGTACAAGACGTGATGGAAGCCTTGCGCGGTGCCCAAGCCCAACTGGACGATGCCGCTCACAGCCTGAATGCCTACTTGGGCCGGGTCGAGCCCGACCCACAGCGCCTGGAAGAGCTCGACACACGTCTCTCGGCGTGGATGGGGCTGGCCCGGCGCTACCGCCGCGCACCCGATGAATTGCCCGCCCTACTAACAGAATGGCGCAGCGCCTTGGACGCCCTGGAAAAGGCCTCCGACCTGGCCGCCTTGGAGCGTGCCGTCAGCGAGGCCGAAAGCCAGTGGCGCGAGGAGGCTCAGCGCATCAGCCAAGCCCGGCATCAAGCGGCCGGGCCACTCGCAGCCCGCGTGACCGAAGCCATGCAACACCTAGGCATGGCCGGTGGCCGCTTTGAAGTAGCGCTGCAGCCCCAAGACCAACCCCAGGCCTTTGGCCTGGAGGCCGCTGAATTCTTGGTGGCAGGCCATGCGGGCAGCACGCCCCGGCCTTTGGGCAAAGTGGCCTCTGGCGGTGAGCTCTCAAGGCTGGCCTTGGCCATTGCCGTGACCACCGCACGCGAACGCCAAGCGCAGGCCCAAGCCAGCAGCCAAGCCGAGCGCCCTGCACCCAACACCTTGATCTTTGACGAGATTGACTCAGGCGTTGGCGGCACCGTGGCCGACGCCGTGGGCCGCATGATGAAGCAGTTGGGCCAAAGCGCCCAGGTTCTGGCCGTGACCCACCTGCCCCAAGTGGCTGCCTGTGGCGACCATCATTTGTTGGTCGCCAAAGCCAGCGACGGTGGGCAAACCCACTCGCGCATCAGCCCCGTGGCCGGTGAAGCCCGCGTGGCCGAGGTGGCTCGCATGTTGGGCGGAGAACGCGCCCAGGGCACCAGCCTGGCCCATGCCCAAGAGTTGTTGAACCAAGCCACCTCTGCCGGCGCGCCGCGCCCCCCACGCATGAGCCCCCACTCTCCACTGCTGCCCGCCAACGCCGAACTGCAAGACCGCGAGGTGGTACTGGTCACCGGCATCTCAGGGTCGGGCAAATCGGTGGCGCTGCACGCGCTGGAAGACGCGGGTTACTTCTGCGTCGACAACCTGCCGCCCGAGTTGCTGCGCGACTTCATCAAGGTCGAAAGCCTGCACGGCGTGCGCAAGATGGCCATTGCCGTGGACGTGCGCACAGCCAGCTCGCTGCCCAGCTTGTTGCCGGTACTGCAGCAGCTCAAGGCCGAAGGCGTGCGGGTGCGCACCATCTTCTTGAATGCCACCACCACCGCGTTGATCCGCCGGTTTTCCGAAACCCGCCGCCCA
>JAXHNT010000097.1:0-19919 GCA_034520165.1 Ideonella sp. | reverse complement strand
GCAGCGCCCGTTCAGTTACATGTTGCTGGTGTTCACCGGCGGCTCGGCCGGAGGCGTGGACCACATGCTGGCCGCCATGATGGCGCGGCAGTTGCGCCTGGATGTCTCGAAGCTGAAATACGAGCCCAATGCCGGGGGCAAAGAGGCGGTGGCCATGGTCACCAGCGGCAAGGCGGCGGTGGCGATTTCGGGCTACAGCGAGTTCAAGGCCGACATCGAAGCCAAGTTGCTGACCCCTCTGGCGGTGTCTTCACGCCGCAAGCTCTATGGCATTCCGTCGCTCTCCGAGGGCGGCATTCAAACCGACCTGGCCAATTGGCGCGGGGTGTTTGCGGCGGGCAAGATCAGCGAAGAGCAGCAGGCCAACTTGCGCCGCGTCATCAGCCGTGCCACCGAGACGCCCTTGTGGCGCCAAACCGTGGCCGAGAAAAACTGGAACGTGGCCACCTTGATCGGCAAAGACTTTGCCGATTCGCTGATCATCGAGCAGGCCATGGCCGAGGCCATTGCCATGATTTTGAAGCTCAAGGCCTGACGCTGCCTCGCTTGGCGAGTCAGTTCAGGGGTTGGCTGATGCCCCCGGCCAGCGACCACAGCAAGGCCATGGACTGTTGGCTGTCATGCAGGGCGTCGACATAGGCCAGGCGCAGGTTGAAGTGGTCGCCTTCGGCAGACATCACGTCAAAGAGTGAGCGGCGGCCCAACTGCTGCCACTGGGCCAAGGTGTCTTCGCGCACGCGCTCGCTGCTGCGCAGCACCCCCACCACCTCGCGGGCTCGCACCGTGGAGGCCTCGGCCTGTTGGTGGACTTCGGCCAAACGGCTGCGCAAGGCTTCCAGTGCGTCATCACGCTGGAGTTTGGCGGCACTGGCCCTCAGCCGTGCGGCCTGCGCAGCAGGGTCGGCACCGGGGTTCAGAATGGGCATGCTCAGGCTGATGCCGGCATTCCAGGCGCCAGACTTTTCTTTGCCAATGGCGGTGCTCACGCCCGCCGCCAGACCCGCCTGAAATTTTTGCGAGGCCACCGTGGCCTGGGCCAGGTTGGTGGCGGCTTTGGCTTGGGCGTCCAAGGCCACGATGTCCGCAGCGCGTGTGGCGCGCTCTTGCAGCTCAGGCAGGGCGGGCACACCAGGCAGCAGGGCCGACAGGCTGGCGGGCTCGGGCAGCTCGTCGCCCACGAGACGCTTGAGCCGGGTTTCTGTGACGGCCAGTTGGCTTCGGGCTTGGGCTTGCGAGAGCTGCACTTGTTGCAGGGTCTTGCGGGCCTGCACCAGCTCGCTGCCCCGGCCTTTGTCGGCAGCCACAATTTGCTGAAGCGAGTCCACCAGCTTGCAGACTTTGGCCGCGTACTGGCCCCACACCTGCGCATGCAAGCGGTGGCGGCTGCGGTCTAGCGCCAGGTTCACGGTTTGCAGGGCCACTTGTTCAGACTGGCTGATTTGGCCTTGTTGGGCGGCGTCAGCCAGGCTGGCACGCCATCGCGTGAGGTGCTCAACGCGACCATGGTCATACAGCGACCAAGAGAAGTTGACGCCCGTGCGCCACTGCAGGCTGGATTTGTGCTCCCCGCCTTCGGGTTTGCTGCCTGCTGGCCCCACGCTGGTGTTGAATCTGAGTTGTGGCTTGCCAGAGGCCCGCATTTCCTCGGTGTCAAAGCTGGCGGCGTCGGCCAGCAGTTTGGCCGCACCGAGGGCTTGGCTGCGCTTTTGCGCCGTGGCGACCAAGTTCACCAATTGCAGGCGGGCTGCGCCGGGGTCAGAAATCTCGGGCGCGCTGTGGGCGGTGGCATTCAGGCAGTCTGGCGAGGCCTGTGCGGGCCGGCTCAGCCCCGCCGTGGTCAGCAGGGCCAATGCCAGGCTCGCCAGGGTGCTGGGCATGCCAAGGCACGGGGTGCTGCGGCCCAGGCGGGGGGTGTGGTGTTTCAAGGTGTCCATGGCAGTCGGGGGCAGCACAAGTGCCCAGTCAGAGTGGCTGGAGCTGAGTAGACCGCCACCTTGAGGGGCTTAATGCGCGAATGAGCAGGCCTCTGGCCCCGCGTTTCTGCGTCTGAGCATGGAGAATCGCTGCTTTTGCAAACCTCCCTCGCAACAAGGAACGGATGATGTTGAAAACAGTGTGGGCCGGCGCGGTCTTGGCTCTGGCAAGCGGTGCAGCTTTTGCGGCTGAACCTGGCAAGATCACCGGCTTTGCGGGTTTGGACCTCGGGGCGGGTGGCGATGTATTGGTGCCCGTGGAGTACACCGACGGCACGACCGACAACCTGCGCGCGGGCAAGGGCGCGCAGTTCAAGGTGGGCTTGGATTACCGGCTAGACCCGGAGTGGTCTGTGGTGGGCAGCCTGGGCTATCACCTCAGCAGCATCAGAGCCAAGAATGGCAGCGTCAAGTTCGAGCGCTTTCCTGTGGAGCTGATGGCCAAGTATGACTACAACGACAACTGGCGCATTGGTTTCGGGGTGCGCATGCCGTTTGAGGCGCGCGTCTCGTCCAGCGGCGCGGCCGCGTCGACGGTGGGAGACTATCGGCTCAGCGGCCGCAAGGGCTTGATCGTGGACGCGGAGTATCTGGTCGGTCGGTTTGGCCTGATGCTGCGCTGGACCAACGAGAGCTATCGCCTGGGCACTCAAGAGATAGATGCGGCCCATTACTCGGTGGGCCTGAACTACTACTTCTGATCAGCGCTCGCGGAAGGCCTCTTTGGCTTTCATCAGGGGGCGCAGCACAAAGTCGGCCACGCTGCGCTGGCCGGTGTTGATCTCCATCGTGCCCGTCATCCCCGGAATGATGGGCAACTCTTTGCCCCGAGCCTGGAGGGTGGAGGTGTCGATGCTGACCAGGGCACGGAACCAGGTCGCATCTGGCCCGCCGCCCGGCTTGTCGGGCTCGCCCAGGGCGTCGGGGCTGATGGACTCGACCTTGCCCGTCAAGCCGCCATAGAGGTTGAACTCATAGGCCGAGAGTTTCATGGTGGCGGTTTGGCCCACGCGCACAAACCCAATGTCGGCGGGTTTGACCTTGGCCTCCACCAGCAGGCGGGCCGTCTTGGGCACGATCTCCATGATGGGTGCCCCCGGCCCCACCACACCGCCCAAGGTGTTGGCGCGGATGTTTTTGACCAAGCCGTCGACGGGCGAGTTCAGCACAGTGCGCTGGACCACGTCTTTGCGGGCCACCATCTGTTCTTCCAATTGCGCCAGCTCAGCCTGCACCTTCAGCAGCTCGGTGCTGGCCTCTTGCCGAAAGCGGTTGGCGCGCTCCAGGGATTGCTGGCGCATGTCGTTGATCTGGCGCTTGAGGCGCATCACTTCGACCTCAGACATCAGGCCGCGCTCGCTCATGTGCTGCGCCACGTTCAGCTCGCGCTGCACCAGGGCAATGCTGGTTTGGTTGGCGCCAATGGCTTCAGCCAGCAGGCGGCGGCGGGCGATGAAGGCGTCGGCCTCGGCGTTCACCAGCTTGCTTTCTCGCAGCACCTCGTCGGGAAAGGCCAGGGCTCGGCCCTCAGCCTCGGCCTTGAGCCGGGCCAGCGTGGCTTTGAGCGACAGCAGGCGTGAGGCGCCCTCACTTTGCTGGGCCTCGAAGCGGGTGGGGTCCAGGCGCGCCAGCGGCTGGCCTGCGGTGACCTGGGCGCCTTCTCTCACCATCAACTCGCGCAAGATGCCGCCCTCTAGGCTGGAGATGACTTGCTCGCGCCCCTCGGGCACCACACGCGCCTCGGTGCGGGTGATCTGCTCGACCTGGGTGGTGGTTGCCCAGAGCGCAATGGCCGCCACGCCCACCACAATGAGGTAGAGCGCCGCATTGGCGCCGGGCCGGGCATGCACTTGCTGGGCCGCTTGCACGGCATCCAGAAATTTCAGGTCTTCTTCTCGAACGGGGCGATGGCGCTGCGCGCCCCGTGAGCCACTGAAGGGCCAAAAGCGCCAACGCGCCTTGGGCGGCGCGGCTGAAGAGACGACATGCAGCGGGCGGCTGGTGGGCGGTGCCATGGCGCCGCCGCCGCCGACCAGGCCTCCGCCACGACCCGAGAGCACGGCACGCCAGCGCTTTTCTTTGCTCATGGCGCTGCCCCTGAGTGAGCAGGCGCGCGGGCGGCGGGCGAGCCCGCCGAGCCCGGCTGAGGAACTTGGCCCGAGAGCGCGGCCATCACCTGGGCTTTAGGCCCGTCCATCAGAACGCGGCCGTTGTCCACCACGATCAGGCGCGTCACCAGCTCCAGCACGGCGGGGCGGTGGGTCACGGCCACCAGGGTGCGTTGGCCCACCACCGTCTTCAAGCGGGCCAAAAAGGCCAGCTCGGTCTGAGCGTCCATGGAGCTGGTGGGTTCGTCCATCAGCAAAATCTGTGGCGAGGTGATCAGGCAGCGTGCCAGTGCCACCAGTTGCCGCTGGCCGCCCGAGAGCAAGGCACCGCGCTCTCCCACGGGCAAGTCCCAGCCCATGGGGTGGCTGGCCACCAGGCGGTCCAGCCCGGTGAGCTGGGCCACGGTGGGCAGGTGGTGGGCGTCGGCGGCGCTGCGGTCCAGCAGCACGTTGTCGCGCAGGCTGCCGCCAAACAAGCGCGGCTCTTGGGTCACAAAGCCGACCTTGGCACGGAAGTCGGCGGGGTCGATCTGGCGCAAGTCAATGCCGTCCACCTCGACCCGGCCTTGCGTGGGCTGGTAGAGCCCCGCCAGCAAGCGCAGCAGCGTGGACTTGCCACTGCCGATGCGGCCCAAGATGGCGATGCGGTCGCCTGGGTTGATGGTCAGCTCAATGTCTTGCAGCACCGTGGGGGCCAGGTCGTGGCCGGTGGGCGGGTAGGGCGCCGAGGGTAAACGCCAACTCGAGGCGCGGGCGGGCCACATAGGCGCGCTGCTCGTCGCGCTCTACCGGCATTTGCATCAGCCTGTCTAGTGCTTGCATGGCGGCCTTGGCGCCTTGGTAGCGCACAGCCAGCGAAACCACGCTGCCCAGCGGCGCAATGGCGCGGCCCGCAAACATGACGGCACCGATCAAAGCCCCGGCGGTGATGATGCCGTCGCGGATCAAGTACACACCCCAGACCAGCATGATCAGGGTCACGGCCTGCTGGGCTGTGCTGCTGAGGTTGTTGCTCCAACTGGAGATGGAGCGCGCTTGCAGTGACGACGCCGCAGCTTGCGCCGTCGCCGCCTTGTAGCGGTGCAAGAAGCGCCCTTGGGCACCACTGGACTTCAGGTCTTCCAGCCCTTCCACCGTTTCCACCAGCACGGCCTGCAACTCGGTTTGGTGGTTGAGGTTGGCCCGCATTGAGCGGCTGAGCGAGCCTTGGATGACGGCCACGATGATGAGGATGACCGGAATGGACAGCAGCAGCACCCAGCCCAGCGGGCCACCGATCATGAAGGTCATGGCCACAAAGAGGGCAATGAAGGGCAGGTCCGACAGCGTGGCCAGTGTGGCCGAGGTGAAGAAGTCCCGCACCGTCTCTATTTGCGCCAAGTGGTGGGCATAGCCGCCGGAGGATTGCGGCCGGTGCTCCATGCGCACGCCCAGGGTTTGGCGGAAGAGCAGGGAGCCGATGATGAGGTCGGCCTTGCGGCCAGACAGGTCAATGACGTGGGCGCGGATTTGCTTGGCGGCCAGGTCCAGCAGCAAGGCCAGCGCAGCGCCCGCCGCCAAGGTCCAGAGCGTGATGAAGGCCTGGTGCGGGATGACTTTGTCAAACACCACCGAGGAACGCGTCACTTCAAGCCTCCACCACCTGCTCATCACATTGCTGACCAGCGCGGCCAGCATGGCCGAGCGGTAATAAGGCGCGAAGCGGCGCAGCGTGCCCCAGAGCCAATGGCTGCCGGGCTCGATCAGAGCGTCTGCTTGGTCTCGGCGATGCGCTTGGCTCAGGCGCGGCGCAGCGGCCAGCACATGGCCCAGGTATTCGTCCAGCAACTCGGCTTCAGGCACCACGCAGGTGGCGCCGCTGGCCCCGGCCAACACGATCTCGTAATGGGTGTCACCGCCATCGGGCGAGAAGATGCGGCGCGTGATGACGCAGGCATCGCCATCACGCAGCAAGGCGATGACTGGCAGCAGCAGATTGGAGAGGTCGGGCAGCGGCCTGGCCAGCAACTGGGCGTGGTAGCCCGCTTCTTGCAGCACGCGCACGGCTTGGTCGGGCTGCAGGCCGCCACGCAGCGGCACGCCCGCCAGCAAGGACGCAGCAGAGCGCTCGCGGCCGTGGTGGCGGGTCATCCAAAGGCAGGCTTGCAGCAGGGCGTCGGCCTCGGGGCCGTCGGGCATCTCGGCGGCGGGCTGCCACTGCGGCACGCTGGACGCCGGTGGTGGCGGTGGCGGTGGCGGTGGTGGCGGTGGCGTAGCTTGCTGCGGTGGGGCCACGCGCGGAGCGGCGGCCACCGCAGGCGGCGGGGTGGCTGCAGCGGGCTTTGCAGCTGGGGCCGCTGCGGCAGGGCGCGCGGCGGCTGCCACCGGCGGGGGCAGGGCGTCTTCTGGCGGCAGCGTGGGCACCGGGCGGGCATCTTTCTGCCGTTCGGGCTGAGCTTGTCGAAGCTCTTCGGCGGGCTCAGGGCGAACAGCAGCCGCCTCGGGGCCAACGGCCGTACTCTCCGGGGCAGCGCTCGTCACCTCACCCAAGGGGGGGGGTGAGTGGCCTGCCGCACCCGGTGCGCCGCCATCGGCGTCGCCAGGGTCCGACAGATCAGGGATGTCCCAGTCTTGCACTACGCCGCGTCCTGATTAAGCCGGGGAAGCAGCTTGCCGGGCGGCTTGGGCCAGGGGCAGCAGCGCGTCTTCGATGTCGCGCACGCGGGCGGGCATGTCGAACAAGGCCGAGCTGCGGCCATGCTCGGCCAGATAGCGCTTGAGCGAGGTGATGCGGCCTGGGTTTTGCCCCAGGCGAATGGCCAGGGCTTCGTAGTCGGCCACGGTCTCGGTGATCAGGTCGGGCAGGCCGACGGCGGTGAGCGGCTGCCGGCCATGCGGCGAGATGTAGCTGTGGCCGGCGCGGGTGACGATGGGCAGGCCCATCCACAGCGCGTCACTGGCCGTGGTGCCGGCGTTGTAGGGGAAGGTGTCCAGCATCAGGTCGGCCAGGGCAAAGCGGGCCAGGTACTCGGGCGGCGCACGCGTGGCGCGGTGATCAGGCGCTCGGGGTGCACCCCATGGCGGTGGCCGCGGCCAGGCATGCGGTCGCGCGGCCCAGTCGTTGTCGGCCAACAGCCACAGCACACTGTTGGGCACGGCGTGCAGGATGCGCATCCAGCTGGAAAACAGCGGCTCGGTGAACTTGAAGGTGTTGTTGAAGGAGCAGAAGACGAAGGCGTCTTCCGGCAGCCCGTAGCTGGCGCGCTGGCGCAGGGCGCCACTTCGCGCTGGCGGTCGCTCACCTGGTAGCAGTTCGGCAGGTACAGCGGCCGCTCGGTGCAGTAGGGCAGTCCAGCGCCTCGGGCGCCAACACAAAGCGGTCGGCCACGATCCAGTCCACGCCCGGCAGGGCGTGCAGGTGCCGGAAAGCCCAGGTAGCTGACCTGCACCGGTGCGGGCCGGTGCGCGAGGATGGCCGGCCGCGCGCCGTTGGTCAGGCCTTGCAGGTCCACCAGCACATCCATGCCCAGCCCGGCGATCAGCCGGGCGGCGGTCAGGTCGTCCAGGTGGCCGATGCGCAGCAGTTGGTGGCCAAAGGCCTTGATCAGCCGCGCTGGCGCAGCGGCGTTGCCGTCGTCTTTGCTCCAGCAAAAGGCCATGGAGCGCCGAAGGTGCGCTGGCGGTCGTGCAGCTCCAGCAGCTCCGGCGGTGAGCAGGCCCACGGCGTGCAGGCACAGGTCGCCACTGAGGTAGCCGATCTTGATCTTGCCCTCGCGCTTGGAGCCCAGGCTGTGCAGGGGCACGGCGGGCGGCGCGGGTAGGCGGTCGTGTACAAAGCGTTGCGCGGCCAGCAACTGCAGGGCCGGGTCGTCGGTGGCGCCCAACATGGCCAGGGGCGAAGTGCCCAAGAGCAGTTGGTTGCGGGTGACCTGCGCCACCGGCTGCCACACCGGCCACTCACACTGCTTTTGGCGGATGTGGACATAGTGCTGCAGCACATCAAACTGGGCCGCTTTGAGGCTGAGGCTCTTGACCATCAGGGCCTCGGCCACAGTCAAAGCCGGCGCAGCGGTCTCGGTGAGGCGCGCCATATTGTTCAGCGGCCGCAGCAGGCGCAGCGCAGTAGGCGTCGTGGCGTGTGGCTGGCCGCGGTCGTCCACCACCGCCTGCTCGCTGGGCCAGCGCGGTACGGGCTGGCCTTTGCGCTCCAGCGCATGGCCCAGGTTCAGGCGGGCTTGCTGAAAGTTGGGGAACAGCGCCAAGGCTTGCCGATAGGCGGCCTCGGCCTCCTCGTCGCGTTGCAGCGCGGCCAGCAGCGTGCCCTGGTTGAAGCAGGCCACATGGCGCAGCGGGGCGTCGTTGTGGGCCAGCCATTCGGCATACAGCAGCACGGCCTGGGCGGCTTGCCCTTGGTTCTGCCAGGTCTGTGCCAAATCCAGCAGGTCATTGAGTGGCAACTGGCCGGCACGGGCGCGTTCCAACGCGGCCGCTTGCTGGGCGTCGGGCGCAGGCGGGCTGGCTGGGCTGCTGCCAGGGGCTTGGAGGGTAGAGGTGGTGCTCATAGGGGAGAATTCGCTTTCCCCTGATGCTAAAAACAAGCGGCCGGGCCTAAGTGCCAGAAAAGCCAGCCCAAGCCCGGCCACTTCGGCCATCACCGCCTCTCTCATGCGACTCTCCGACATCCACCGACAACTGGCCGACCTGGGCGCTGCCCCCGTGCATCAGCAGCGCCTGCTGCGCCCTTGGGTGCAGGCTTTGCCCATGGAATCGGCCAAAAAGCCATTGCAGACCTTTTTCCGCTTTGGCGCGCTTGCATTCGGTACACCCCGGCGAGGACGGCGCGCGCCTGCTGGTGGCGCTGGCCGACGGCCAGACGGTGGAGAGCGTGCTGCTGCCGCGCGACGGGCTGTGCGTGTCCACGCAGGTCGGCTGCGCGGTGGGCTGCCGCTTCTGCATGACCGGGCAAAGACGGCCTGATGCGCCAGGTCGGCAGCGCCGAGATCGTGGCCCAGGTGGTGCTGGCGCGCCGCCGCCGGGCCGGTGAAGAAGGTGGTCTTCATGGGCATGGGCGAGCCGGCGCACAACCTGGACAACGTGCTGGAGGCCATCGAGCTTTTGGGCACGCTGGGCAATATCGGCCACAAGAACCTGGTGTTCTCCACGGTGGGCGACCCGCGCGTGTTCGAGCGCCTGCCGCAAGGGCCCGTCAAACCCGCCCTGGCACTCTCGCTGCACACCAGCCGGGCCGACTTGCGGGCTGAGCTGCTGCCCCGTGCCCCGCGCATCAGCCCTGAAGACCTGGTGGAGCGCGCCGATGCTTATGGCCGCGCCACCGGCTACCCGGTGCAGGTGCAGTGGACGCTGATCGACGGCGTGAACGACACGCCCGAAGAGGTGGAAGGCATCATCCGCCTGCTCACGGGGCGCTATGCGGTGCTCAACCTCATTCCTTACAACAGCGTGCCCGAGCTGCCCTACCGGCGCCCGGCCTGGGAGAAAGCCGCCGCCATGGCCCGCACCCTGCACCAGCGCGGCATCTTGACCAAGCTGCGCCATTCGGCCGGGCAAGATGTGGACGGCGGCTGCGGCCAATTGCGGGCGCGGCAGTTGCCAAGCGCTGGGGTGATCCCTATTCAGGCCGGATAAGCCCGAGCAAAGCTGCACTTATCGGAGCTTGGCCGACGCTAAAGCCCTTTACGCTCAGGGGTATTCGGCCGATAGCCTCAGCCATGGTGGTGCGAGGGCGTGCCATCTGCGTTGGCCCTCACGGGCTGCCTGACGCTGTTGAAAGGTCACCATGCAGTCGTTGCGACAAATCTCCATTGGCGCCCGCCTTGCGGCACTGATAGGCATCTTGCTGAGCCTGATGCTGGTGGTGGCCGGCAGCACCCTATGGCGCATGAGCAGCTTGAACGACGACATGTTGTCGCTGTACAAGGGCCGCGTGGTGCCGCTGACCCAGCTCAAGGTGGTAGCAGACAGCTATGCCGTGGCCATTGTGGATGCCGCCCACAAGGTGCGCGACGGCGCCATGCCTGCCGACAAAGCCATTGCCGCCATTGAGCAGGCCCGCAAAGACATCCAGACCGCATGGTCAGCTTATGCCCAGTTGCCTAAAGAAAGCGAGGAAGTGGCATTGGCTCAAGCCGTGGAGGCCCTGATCAAGACGGCTGACGCCACCGCGCTTGAAGAAATGCGCCTGATGAAAGCCGACGACCGCAACGCGCTGGCTCAGTTTGCGGCGAGTGCCCTGTACCCGGCCATTGACCCTGTCAGCGAAGCCGTCAGCAAGTTGGTGGAGTTTCAACTGAAAGACGCAGAAGCCGACTATGAGCATGGACAGGAGGTCTACCACACGGCGCTTTGGCGCGTGAATGCCATGCTGGCTGTGGCGCTGCTCTTTGGGGCGGGCGCAGCGGTGGTGGTGACACGCTCCATCACCGGCCCTATGGCGCAGGCGGTGCATGTTGCCCGCGCCGTGGCCGCCGGGGACTTGCAGGTCAGGGTCGAAGCTCAGGGCCGCGATGAATCCGCTCAAATGTTGCAGGCGCTCTCTGACATGACGCACGGCTTGGCCACGGTGGTGGGCGATGTGCGCCACGGTGCAGACAGCATTGCGACCGGGGCAGCCCAAATCGCTGCCGGCAACGCCGACCTGAGCCAACGTACAGAAGAGCAAGCTGCCAACCTGGAGCAAACCGCCGCAGCCATGGAGCAGCTCAGCGCCACCGTGAAGCACAACGCAGACACCGCCCAACAAGCCAATCAACTGGCGGTCTCGGCCAGTGAGGTGGCCATGCGGGGCGGCGTGGTGGTGGACAAGGTCGTCAGCACCATGGGCGAGATCAGCGCCAGTTCCAAGAAGATCGGCGAGATCATCGCCACCATCGACGGCATCGCCTTCCAGACCAACATCCTGGCCTTGAACGCCGCTGTTGAAGCTGCCCGCGCGGGCGAGCAAGGCCGTGGCTTTGCCGTCGTGGCCAGCGAGGTGCGCAGCTTGGCCCAGCGCAGCGCTGAAGCCTCTAAGGAAATTCGCAGCCTGATCACCGGCAGCGTGGAGAAGGTGCAAGCCGGTTCACGCCTGGTGGGCGATGCGGGCTCCACCATGACCGAGATCGTTGCGCATGTGCGCCGCGTGGCCGACCTGATTGGTGAAATCAGTCATGCCTCGACCGAGCAAACCACCGGCATCGGGCAGGTCAGTGACGCCGTGGGGCAGCTCGACCATGTCACCCAACAGAATGCCGCCTTGGTGGAGCAAAGCGCTGCTGCGGCCGAAAGCCTGAGCCATCAGGCCAGCAAGCTGCAAGTGGCTGTGCAGCGCTTCCAGTTAGCCTGAGCATCCGCCCCGATAGCGGCGTTCAGCCGCCCTCGAAGCTGTAGCCAAAGCGGTCCAGCACGGGGCCATAGAGCTTCTGTACCAGGGCCTTGCTGGCATCGTCGTACAGCTCGCGGTAATCCTTTTTCTGGCTGCCCTCGACCCGCTCGGTAGTGACGTTGTAAGGCGCCACCACGTGCTGGCCCTCGACACCGATCTTGCGCAGGACTTCGTCAAAGCCCTCCTGCAGCCGCTCGAAGCGGATCACGTAATCCGCACCTTCCAGGTAGAGCAGGGGGCCTTTGAAGTCTCGGTCTGCCGCCACGACATCGGCGTGCACGGCCTGCACCCACTCTGGAAAGGGCAAGTCAAACGCTTGTTTGGCCCGTGCCGCTAAGTCTGGGTTTTGGCGTGCCCAGTCTGGGTCTTCACTTTGGCTGGTGTGGCGAGCGCGGTGCTTCATGTAGCGGCTGACCAAGAGATCAAAGGGGTTGCGAACCCCCGTGAACTTAAAGGCTTGGTCGATTTGCGCCTGGGTCAGCAACTCGGAATTCAGCAGCATCTTCAGCGTGGTGTGGTGCTTTTTGAGCACCTGCTTGCCATTCTTGTGCTTGCCGGTTTCAGGGATTTGCTTGCCTTGAAACTGCTCGATCAAGGTTTTCTTGATCGCCTTGCTGCCTGTTTGTGGACTGGCCAAAAACAAATAGCGCAAGGTTTCAGAGTACACCGCCATAAATCCCTCCGATTGTTGTGTGTGCAGGCCCCAATCGCCTGGTGTGGACGAAACATCCAGCCACCCGTTGGCCGCATCAGCCGTTCAGAAAGCTTTCTCTTTCTGGAACTCGCAGTTTGCCATGATGATCGTCTGCGATGGCATCACGATACCCCGAGACTGCGCTCGACTCCCTCCCCTAACGACGGCTATTGACAGCGCACTGCTTGTAGGCCTAAGCGATGGGCGGTCGCTCTCTGGCCTTCCGTCTTCAGGGCTCGACGCCGAACCCCAAGCCGCTGGCCCGCTGTGTGCGGTTCTCCAGCGCCTGTGCCCACAGCGGCCGCTGCGGGCAGACCAGGGTGAAGGCTTGCCGGGCGCGGGTGATG
The DNA here is from genome assembly GCA_034520165.1 of Ideonella sp. Classification (GTDB taxonomy): domain Bacteria; phylum Pseudomonadota; class Gammaproteobacteria; order Burkholderiales; family Burkholderiaceae_C; genus Ideonella. The sequence goes on along the minus strand of JAXHNT010000097.1, from coordinate 7,437 downwards.
CCGGTGTAGACCAGCTCGCGGCTCAGCCATTGGCCGCCTTGGTCTGGCAGCACGAGCACGGTGTGGCCGAACTCTGAGCCTTGGGCTTTGTGCACCGTCATCGCAAAGGCGGTGTCGGTGTGGGGCAGGCGCATGGGGCTGATGGCGCGCAAGTCGTCGCCTTGGGCGAACCACACTTTGAGCGCGGGGCTTTGGCCCGAAGCGGCCCACGCGGGTAAGGTGAGGCCAATGTCGCCATTGAACACGCCCAAGGCCGGCTCGTTGCGGGTGACCATGACGGGGCGGCCTGCCCACCACAGGCCGTCGGGGCGCACCAGGCCGCTTTGGGCCAGGGCTTGCTGGATGGCGTTGCTGAGGCCGCTCACGCCCCAAGGGCCTTCGCGGGTGGCGCACAGCACTCGGAAGCGCTCAAAGCCTGCCAACAGGCTGCGCACCCAAGCCTGGTGTGCGGCTTCGCTGCTGACCGGGCGCTGGGCCAGCGCGGCCAGGCAGCGGGCGTAACCACCGGGTTCAGGGGCCTCTGGCCTGCCGTGCAAGGCGAGCTGGATCAGGCGCTCACTTCGGCCTGAAAAATCAGCTGCCAACGCGGGGCCGCCCTGCGCCAAGGCCTGGGTGGCTGCAGCGGCATCCCCCCGGTTGGCGGCCAGGGCCAATTGGCCAATGGGGCCACCAAAGCGGCGGCTTTCGCGCAGCATCACGGTCAACTGGGCCAGGGGCTTGGGGCCACTGGCGGCCAGCGTGTCAGCGGGCAAGGCTTGGCCCGTGGCCTGCTTCAGCCAGGCGGCGGTGGCTGGGCTGTAGCCGCCGTCTTCAGCGCCCTGACAGAGGTCGCCCAACACGGCCCCGGCCTCGACAGAAGCAAGCTGGTCTTTGTCGCCCAGCAGCACCAGGCGGGCGTGGGGCGGCAGGGCATCGAGCAAGGCGGCCATCATCTCCAGGTGGATCATGCTGGCTTCGTCCACGATCATCACGTCGACAGCCAGCGGGTCGCCCGCGTGGCGCGCAAAGCGGCGGGTGTCGGGGCGGGCGCCCAGCCAGGCGTGCAGTGTGCTGGCGGTCTCCAGGCGGCTTACCAGGGCGGGCATGTCCAGCGCCTCGCCGGTGCGGGGCGAGGTGACGGGGGGCAGGGTCATCAGCGCGTCGGCAATGCTGAGCTTGAGCCGCGCGGCGGCCTTGCCCGTGGGCGCTGCCAGGGCGATGCGCAAGCTGCTGGGCTCGGGCGTGGTGGCCAGCACGGTGGCGCAACAGGCGGGCAGCGGTGTAGGTTTTGCCGGTGCCAGGGGCCGCCGGTGATGACACCCAGGCGGGCGCGCAGGGCCAGGGCGCAGGCTTGGCGCTGCCAGTCCACAGCCTCGGCCTGCGGTGGTGCTAGGCCAAAGAGTTGGTCGAGCACAGGGCGCAGCAGGGCGGGCGTGGGGGCATCGTCGGCGGGCAGGCTGCGCAGGTGCAGGTGGTGCGATACCACTTGTTCGTCGGCATGGTGGCGGCGCAGGTAGAGGCGCAGGGGCTGCTCGGCCAAAACCAGGGGCTGGCCCTGAGGGGCGGTGGGGGCTTCGACAGGCTCAGCCCTAACGCAGGGGGGCTCAGCCGGGCCGGACGGGCACCAGCGCACGCAGGGGTGGCCCGCCAGCAGGCCGCGCCAATCGGCCTCGGTGCGGGGCAGCAGCGGCCACAGCGCGTCCAGCGCGGTTTGGCCTGCGGGGGGCCAAGGTAGCCAGGTGCTGCGCTGGGTGTGCAGGGCTTGCAGCGGCAGGCAGGTGTGGCCTTGGCCTTCCAGGTGCGAGAGCAGGGCCACGCTCAGCAGCAGGGCCGGCGGGCTTTCGGGGGCCAGCTCGTGCACCAGGGCGGCGAGGGCGGCGTCTAAGCGGCGCAGCCAGCCTTGCTCGGCCCAGTGGCGCAGGGTGGCCAGCAGCTCGGTGGCGCTGAGCGGTGCCGAGGGGGTGCTAGGCGCTTCGGGCTCGTCAAACAGCGAGCGGGTCAGGTCGGTGCTCAGCATGGGCTGCCTTCCAGCATGGCGTCCAGCGCGTGCAGCATGGGCCAGGGCGTGGGGATGGTGAGCACGCCGTGGCTGGGGGCAGCCACGCCACGGATGAACCAATACAGCGCACCGCCCAAATGTTGCTCGGGCTGGTAGGCCGCGCCCAGGCGGCTGCGCAGCAAGCGGTGCAGGGCCAGCAGGTAAAGCGCCGCCTGCACGTCGTAACGCGCCTCCACAAAAGCCTGGGCCATGCGCTCGGGTGTGTAGGCGGCGTCTGCCGGGCCCAGGTGGTTGCTCTTGTAGTCCAGCACCCAGAAGCGGCCTTCGTGCTCCACCACCAGGTCCGCAAAGCCCATCACCAGGCCGTGCAGTTGGCGCTGGGGCAGGGCGGGGCGGGCCAGCTCGGGCCAGAGCTGGGTTTGGCAGAGGCGGTGTACCTCCGGGGCGTCCAGCTCGGCGGCGGGCAACCAAAACTCCATCTCCGCCATCACGCGTTGCAGCGCGGGGGCGGGCACACCGGGGCCTTGGGCTGCTTCATCACACAGCGGCGCGGCCAGCAAGGCTTGCAACCAAGCCACGCCATCATCCGCCTGGGCGCTGCGCCCAGCCCGCTCAAAGCGCTGGCGCAGTGCCGCCTCGGTGCCGGGGCCCCAGGCAAAGTGTTGGGTGGCCAGCCACTCCAGTTGCTCATGTAAAAAGTTACCGGCCAGAGCACCGCGCTCAAAGCGGTGCCAGGGGGCTTGGGCGACCAAGGGCGGTGTGGCCACCAGAGGGATCAAGGGCTCGGACGCGTTGGGCTGGGCCTCGTCGTCGGCGGCTTGGCGCGGCAGCGGTGTCAGCGCTGTGCTGTGCGTTGCCATGGCCCTCACCAAGGAGGAGAAGCTCGCCACGCCCCAGCGGGTGTCAAAACCCCCTTGGTAGGCGCGGGCGGCGGCCAGGGGCGGTGGGGCGGTGGCTGCCACCCAGGGTGTCTGCGGGGCCGGGTCTATGGCCGCTTCAATCTGCACCGCTGCGTTCAGGGCAAAGCGGCCGGGCCATTGTTGAACGGCGGCCTCCAGGGCGGCGGTCTCCACGGGGCTGGGCCCAATCAGCAGGCGGCCCAGTGCGCTGCGGTGGCTGTGCAGCTTATTGCCGTTGCCGTGCTTCAAGGGCGCAAAGCCCAGCCACAGCGCATGGCGGGCGCGGGTCAGGCCCACATAGAGCAGGCGCAGTTCTTCGCGCAGACGCTCGTGGTCGGCCTCGGCCTTGACCTCGTCGCTGGGGCTGAAGTCCCAGCGCTTCTCAGCACTGTCGTCTTGGCTGCGTTGCACGGCCTTGGTGGCCGCTTTGTTCAGCGGCCGGAAGTGCCCGGCAAACGGCATCAGCACCAGCGGGTACTCCAAGCCCTTGCTTTGGTGGATGGTGACGATCTTGACCAGGTCGGCATCGCTTTCCAGGCGCACGATCTGGTCGTCAGCTTGCGAGAGGCCGGTGCGCGCATCTAGCACCTGCTGGGTCAGCCAGCGGATCAGCCCCGTCTCGCCGGGCACCGCCATTGCGTCTTGAGCGGCCTGCTGCATCAGCTCGGCCAGGTGCAGCACTTTGGAGAGGCGTCTCTCCCCCCCGAAAACTGGCCCCCCAGGCCCAGACAGCGCCTGGTCCGGCCCTGCGCTTTCTTGAGCTAACCACCGCTGCGGCAGCCCGAGCCGATGCAGTGTTTGCCGCCACATCGGCAGCACGCCCTGGCTGCGCCAGACGTGTTGCAGGCTGCGCATCAGCTCACAGCGTTCGTCCAGCAGCTCGTCGTCTTGGGCCATGCGTTGCAGCTCGGCCAGGCTCTGGGCCCAGGTGCTGCTGGCCCAGGCGGCCCGCACCAGGCCGATGTCGCCGGGCTGGGCCACGGCCTGCAGCCAGCGCAGCATGTCCAGCGCCTCTTGGGCGTCGAACACGGATTCGCGGTCGCTGAGGTAGACCGAGGGCAGTCGGCGGGCCTGGAGCGCGCGCCGCATGGCCTGGGCCTCGCGTTTGCCGGGCACCAGCACAGCCACATCGGCCGGGCAAAGGCGGGTGAAGCCTTCCGGCCCTTCAAAGCCCGCGCTGGGGTCCATCAGCCAGGTGCTGATGCGCTCGGCTGCCAAGGCTGCCATGCGCTGGCGGTAGGTGTCGCCATTGAGCAGCTCAGCATCCCAGCACACGGTCAGCGCGGCTTGGGGCTGGCCCTGGGCCACCCAGCGCTCGGGGCGGCCCTGGGCCTTGACGGGGGCAAAGGGCAAGGGGTTGCGGCCTTCGGGCTGGGCATAGGCAAAAGCGCCATCGGCCAAGCGCTGCTCCGCTTGTTCAAACAGCGCGTTCACGGCCTGCACCACGGCTGTGCTGGAGCGGAAGTTGGTGCCCAGGCGGTAATGCCGCCCGGTGGTGGCGCGGCGGGCCTGCAGGTAGCTGGCGATGTCGGCCCCGCGAAAGCGGTAGATGGACTGCTTGGGGTCGCCGATCAGCAGTAGCGCCGTGGCCGGGTCGTTGGCTTGGGTGCAGAACAGCGCATCAAAAATGCGGTACTGCAGGGCCGAGGTGTCTTGAAACTCGTCGATCAAGGCGACCGGGGTTTGCTCGATGATGTGGGCGCGCAGGCGCGGGCCTTGGGGCCCGGCCAGCGCGGCGTCCAGGCGCTCTTGCACCTCGCCAAAACCCAGTTCGCGGCGGGCTTGCTGAAGGCTGCGCAGGCGGCGCTGCACGGCCAGGGTGGCCACACAGCGCAAGGCGGGGGCCAGCTCGGGCAAGCTGGCCATGTCGGCGTGCAGGGCCGCAAAGTCGTCAAACACCGAGGGGAGCGGGGAGTCCGGCGCGCCTTTGTTGCGGCAGGTCAGCAGGTCGTCTGGCAAGAAGTAGAGCCTGCGCAGGCCGTCCACCTTGGAGGCGCTGGACATCATGGCTTTGAAGTCTGGCGGCTCGGCCGAGTTGGACTCGGCCCAGGCTTGCAGCACATCCAGCCGCTTCGCCACGGTGTCGGGCTTGAGCTTGCTGCCACTCCAGTGTCTGGTTTGCAGTTGCTGGGCAAACCAGGCGCGCATCTGCGCCACGCGCTCCACCCAGCCCACCCGGGCCGCCTGAACGCGGCGTTGGCGCTCGCCGCCGACCACCGCCAGCACTTCGCCCAAGTTGGCACCGGGGCCTTGTGGCCGAAGGCAGGGTGTGCGGCAGCAGGTCTTTGAGGTCGGCGGCCATGGCGTTCACATCGGGCCACACCGTGACGAGTGCGGCCATTTGGTCAGGGCTCAAGGGATAGGCCTGTTGGCGCCACACGTCGTGCTGGGCTTGCAGGCGCAAAGTCTGTTCGTTGGGTTGCAGGGTTTCGTCGAACAGGCTGCCGCTGTCCAGCGCGTGTTCGCGCAGCATGCGCTGGCACCAGGCGTCGATGGTGTGGATGGCCGCATCGTCCATGCTGGTGGCGGCTTGGGCCAAGCGCCAGGCGGCTGCGGCGTGCTGCTCGGGCGGGATGTCGGCCTTCAGGGCGCGCAAAAAGTCGTCTTCGTCTTTGGCATTCAGCTCAGCCCTGAAGGCCTGGGCGGCTTGCACCAAGCGGGCGCGGATGCGGTCACTCAGTTCGCGCGTTGCAGCGCGTGTGAAGGTCATCACCAAAATCTGGTCAGGCCGCAGTGGCTGGGGGTGGGCGGCCGCGCCGCCGTGGCCCAGCACCAGGCGCACATAGAGGGCGGCCATGGTCCAGGTTTTGCCGGTGCCTGCACTGGCCTCTATCAGGCGGCTGCCCCAGAGCGGGAAGCTCAGCGGCGAGAGGTCTTGAACGGGGTCGTGGGCGCTCATTCGTCTTCCGCCTCGTCGTCTTCGGGGGCGTCGCCATGCCACTCAATGCGGGCCTTTGCCCTTGGGCGGCCAGCGGGCCATAAACCAGCTCGGCCAGGTCTTCAAACTGGCCGGGGGCAAGCAGGGCGTCCAGGTCGGGGTAGAGGCGGGCCACCCCCGGGTGCTCCAGGTCTTGGCGCTCGTTGCCTTCAAATGCTACTTGCACGTTATCGTCTTGCGCCCAGGCCAGGGCCGCACGCAGGGTCAACGGCAGGCTGGGACAGCCCAGCACCGTCGAACAGGTGGCTCAGGACCTCGCGTGCGCTGTCGGCGTCGGGCGCTTCCAGGCGCACAGTGGCGTCGGCGCCACGGGTAGCCCCGCCAGTTGGCCTCGCGCGGCCAGGGCCGTCAGGCTGACCCAGGCGTTCAGCGGTTTTCGGGTCGCACCCGGTCGAGCTGCTTGAAGCTCTTGCTGAGCACCGCCACCTTGCTGGCCGGTGAGCTCCACCAGCCAGGTAGCGCCAGGGCGAGGCTCGCTGCTGAGCCAGTAGGCCGGTCGTCCAGGGGCTTGCTCGTGGGCGTGGTGCAGGGCGTGGGGCCCAAGACGGTGGGCCAGGCGCACAGCAGCCAGGTGTGCAGGGTGTTGCTGCCAGGTGGCGCGCAGCCAGGCCAGCTCACCGGTGCCCCCAGCAGTTGGCCAGGCGGGCCAGCGCTGCACCAGGGCGATGTCAAGGCGGGCAAGTGGGCTGTGCTGCCCTGCCAGCATCGCCTTCAACAGCAGGCCCAGCGGCGAACACGGTTGCGCAGGGCAGCGTCTCCTAAAGCCCAATAGTACCATCAGCGCAAAGACTTCGTCATCCCCGGCTTTGTCTTGGGGGTCCTCTCGCAAGACGACCTGCCGCAGCGCAGGTGCACCAGCACAGGTTGCTGACGCTTGCACCGGGTCTTTGACGGTCAGCAGCTGGGCAACACCTCGGAACACCACGGGGCAGCAGCGGGCGCCGCCAGCAGGGGCGACCAGCATCGTGGCTTCCGCCATTCCGCCGCCCAATTATTACAGGTACTACACTCAAAAGCCCATAACAATGAGGCTACAACAGATGAATCCACAGTGCAGGCCCGATAGAGACGGTTCCTGCCCCAGCTGCACAGCCAGGACGGTGTCTTGCAACTGGGCTACAGCACAAGGCGCTGCTGCTGTTGGTGCTGAGGCTGGAAACCACCGACCCCAAGCTGACCTCAACCACCTTTGCCCGGCGAGCAGGCGATCGACGCATCAGTTGGGTCATCAATCGGCGCGGCAGATCACCCAGGGCGAGACCATACCTGGAGCGAAGAACCGGCGGTCAGTCGTTGCCTGCTTGTACGACGAGAATGGTCACCCTCGGTTCCCTTCCCCAACTGGAGGACCCCACCTCTGAGGATGGCGCATGAATGGACCTGAAGATCAATTACCGGCTGTTTGCTGTTCGTGGGGAACCATCGACCAAACTCAATGAACCTGTCACCAGGCCAGTCAGAACGCTCGAGTGGTAGTTTCACATCGACACATGGACTGTAGAACCCCAGAACACCCCAAATCAAGCTATAATCTCTGAATTTGAATGTCACCCCAAGACCAACTTCATAGGTCAAACCAATGGGACACAGAAAGCGCTTCATGACCAATAATACAGCAACAG
>JAXHNT010000056.1:0-9008 GCA_034520165.1 Ideonella sp. | reverse complement strand
TCATGCTTGTTCAGTTACGTATTGCTACGCTCCTGAAACAAGGCCTCCTCAAAGCCCTCGCGCAGACGCAAGGTGTTGAACATGAACTCAAAAGGCAGGGCTTTGCGCGCCACCTCTTCATCGTTGGAGCAGGCCTTGCCAGCCAGGGCTTCACGCATGTAAGTGGCGGGCTCGCGCCATTTGACTTGACGCACCACCCGGTGCGGGTAGCTCAGCTTGCCATGTGCCCCGGCGCCCAGGCCCAGATAGTCGCCGAACTGCCAATAGTTGAGGTTGTGCGTGCACCGGTGGCCAGGCCGCGCATAGGCCGAGACCTCATAGCGCTGCAGCCCGGCAGCCGCCGTGGTGGCCACCACTTGGTCCAGCATGTCGGCGCTGACATCATCATCGGGCAGCACTGGCGGGTGAGTGGCAAAAACGGTGTTGGGCTCTAAGGTCAGGTGGTAGAGCGAGAGATGCGGTGGCGAGAAGCTCAGGGCCGTTTGCAGGTCTAGCGCCAAGTCGCCGGACGTCTGCCCCGGCAGCGCGTACATCAGGTCCAGGTTGAAAGTGTGAAAGCAGGCCGCCGCCTCAGCCACAGCGGCGCGGGCTTGGGCGCTGTCGTGCACACGGCCCAAGGCTTTGAGCTTGGCATCGTCAAAACTTTGGACCCCAATGGACAGACGCGTGACACCGGCCGCGCGGTAGGCTCTGAAGCGGTCTTTTTCGAAGGTGCCAGGGTTGGCCTCCATGGTGATCTCACACCCCGGCAGCAGGGGCAGCAACAAGCGGATGTCGCTGAGCAGGCGGGCAATGGCCTCGGGCGAGAACAGGCTGGGCGTGCCACCACCAATGAAGATGGAGTGCACTGAGCGCCCCCAGACCAAAGGCAAACTGGCTTCGAGGTCGGCCCTCAGCGCATCCAGGTAGCGAGCCTCAGGCAGCGCGTCTTCAGGCTCTGTGGACGTATTCAGTCGAACACCCTTGAACTCGTGCGAGTTAAAGTCGCAGTAGGGGCACTTTTTGAGGCACCACGGCAGGTGCACATACACCGACAGCGGCGGCGGCGCCCCCAACTGCAAAGTGCCCGGGCGCAGATACCGCTGAACCAGCGCGTCGTCCATCACTGGCCCAAGCCCCAGGCGCTTTGCATCAGGCCGAGCAGTTGGGCCGCCGCCAGAGCGCGGTGACTGTGGGCGTTCTTGGTGGTGGCATCCAGTGCAGCCACGGTGCAGCCAAAGGCTGGGATGAACATCAGTGGGTCATAGCCAAAGCCGCCCTCTCCTTGCGGATCACGCAAGATCTCCCCTTGCCAGCGGCCAAAGGCGATCAGGGGCTCTGGGTCGTCAGCCGAGCGAATGGCCACCAAGGCGCAGACGAAGCTGGCACGGCGCTGGGTTTTCCCCTCCAAACGGCTGAGCAGCCACTGATTGTTGGCCGCGTCTTGCAAGGCTCTCAGCGCCTCGCGCTCCGCGCCGACGGGTGGTGTGAAGGGCGCGTAAACCGCGCTTTGCACACCGGGCGCGCCGCCGAGCGCATCGACACACAGGCCGGAATCATCGGCCAGGGCGGGCAGGCCCGTGGCCGCTGCCGCGTGGCGGGCTTTGGCCAAGGCGTTCTCGATGAAGGTGATGTGCGGCTCTTCCGCCTCCGCCACGCCCACTGAGCCTTGGGTCACCAGGCTCAGCGGCAGTGTGCCCAGCAGCGCACTCAGCTCTTTGAGCTTCTTGGCATTGTTCGACGCCAGCACCAGCTTCATCGCCCAATCCTTCCGTCAGTCTTGCGCTGGCAATGGCTGCGCCAGGGCGGTCTTCTGCGCTTGCACCAAGGTCGCAATACCCGCCGTGGCCAAGTCCAGCAGGATGCCCATTTCAGCCCGGCTGAAGGCGACTCCCTCGGCCGTGCCCTGCACCTCTACAAAGCCGCCCGAGCCGGTCATCACCACATTCATGTCGGTGTCGCAGGCCGAGTCTTCCACGTACTCCAAGTCCAGCAGAGGAGTACCTTCAACGATGCCCACCGAGATGGCGGCCACATGGTCGCGAATAGGGTTGCTGCTCAGCGCGCCGCTGGCCAGCAGTTGGTTGACGGCATCTTGCGCGGCCACAAAAGCGCCCGTAATGGCCGCCGTGCGGGTGCCGCCGTCGGCTTGCAGCACGTCACAGTCCAGCGTGATGGTGCGCTCGCCCAGGGCTGCCAGGTCGAACACCGCGCGCAAGGAGCGGCCGATCAGGCGCTGAATCTCTTGCGTGCGGCCGGTTTGCTTGCCCTTGGCCGCCTCGCGGCTGGAGCGGGTGTGCGTGGCGCGCGGCAGCATGCCGTACTCGGCCGTCACCCAGCCTTCGCCGCTGCCTTTTTTGTGCGGCGGCACGCGCTCTTCCACCGAGGCGGTGCACAGCACCCGCGTTTGGCCAAACTCGATCAAGACGGAGCCCTCGGCGTGGCGGGTATAGCCGCGGGTGATGCGCAAGGGACGTAAAGCGTCGGCCGGACGGTCCAAGGGGCGGACGAAGGTCATGGAAATTCCTGTCGATGAGAAAAGAGAGCCCGGCGAGCCAACGCCCCGGACTTCAGGAAAGGCTAGCGCCCCTTTTTGGAGGTGCGCTGAATGGCCTCGTTGATTTCGCGGATGGAGCGCTCGATTTCCGCCTCGTCCAAGTCGGGCAAGGTGGCGTCGGCCAGACTGGCTTGGATGGTCGAGGCGAAGACATCCTCACCCAGCGACTGGGTGGAGACGCCCGACAAACTGTCTCGGTCTTCGGCAGCTTCCCACTCCACGGCCAGCACTGTCACGTTGTCGCAGTGAGGCCCGCCTTTGCGCAAGGCTTGCTCGACGAGCTCAGGCACGCCATCCGAGATGGCGCGGGCGGCAAAGGTATGGACGATCTCGTCATCACTGAGCACGCTCCAAAGGCCGTCCGAGCACAGCAACACGCGGTCACCCGCCTGCATTTGAATGGGGCCGACCGTGTCAATCACCGGCTTACCGGGGCTGCCCAGGCAAGTGAACAAGACCGAGCGATTGAAGCGCGCATCAATCGGCACCACCTGGGACAAGGTCTCTTGCAGCTCGGTGTAGGAATGGTCGCGGGTCCGGGCCAACAAGACGCCATCACGGACCAAATACAAGCGCGAGTCGCCGCAGTGGGCCCAATAGGCGGTCGCGCCCTGCATCAGGCAGCCCACCATGGTGGTGCGGGGGGTGTCTACCAAGGACTTGTCGGTGGCATAGCGCAAGAGTTGGTAATGCCCCGCCAAGATGGACTCTTGCAAGAAGCGCAGCGGGTTCTTGAGCTGCGGCTTGGCCTCGCGCTGAAAGGCAGCGGCCATGGTCTGAAGGGCCAACTGAGCCGCAACCTCTCCTTCAGGGTGGCCGCCCATGCCATCTGCTAGCGCAAACAAGCCGGCATCGCGCGTGTAGCAATAGCCCATGCGATCTTCGTTCTTTTCGCGCCCGCCCTTGCGGCTGACTTGGTAGACGGAGAACCTCATGATGGCGTTTTTGGGCTAGTGGGAATTCGCAACACTCAGCTGCGAGCCCCCGATTTCAAATTCTCGATCTGCAGCTTCAAGCGCTCGGTGAAGCTCAGCGAGGTGTAGCGGCGCTCGGTCTCACGCGAGAGCTCTTTTTGCAGCGCGAATACGCTTTGCGGCCGGGACAGCGGGTCCAGCGACATGCACCACTCGGTCACCTCAATGAGGTTGTCGGAGTAGGTGTTGCGCAGGCGCGAGAGCGACAGCGGCAGGCGGTCTTTCTCGATGCGCTGCGGGGCGTCGTTGGGCGGGTAGCCTTGCATGCAGGCATACAAGCAGGCGCCGATGGCGTAGATGTCCGTCCAGGGGCCGAGGGCGCCGTCGCGGCGATACATCTCAGGTGCCGCAAAACCCGGCGTGTACATCGGGCGGATGAAGTTGCCCTCTTTGGATAGCACTTCTCGTGCCGCGCCGAAGTCGAGCAACACCGCCCGGTTGTCGTTGGTGATGAAGATATTGGCGGGCTTGATGTCCAGATGCAGCATCTTGTGCTGGTGCACGATGCGCAAACCGCGCAGGATCTCGTCGAACAGGCTGCGGATGGTGGACTCGCGGAACACCTTGTCGCGCTTCAGATCGCGCGCCGTGATGATGAAGTCCTGCAGGGTATCGCCCTGCAGATAGTTCATCACCATGTAGACGGTTTCGTTTTCGCGGAAGAAATTCAGCACCGAGACCACGCTGGGGTGCGAAATCTGGGCGAGCGAGCGCCCTTCTTCAAAGAAGCTCTTCAGGCCCAGGCGATAGAGGGGCTGCTTTTCCGGCTTGACGCGCGGAATCAGCTCGCCTGCCGATCGCTCGGCCAGTGAGGCCGGTAGGTACTCTTTGAGCGCCACATGGTGCCGACCTTCGTCTTCGGCGAGGTAAACCACACCAAAACCGCCGGCCGCCAGTTTCTTGACGATCTGGTAGCCACCGACCACTGTGCCCGCGGGCAACGGGGCTGGTTTAGGCTTTGACATAATCCTTGCTTTTGCTAGGTGCAAAACTCGATGCCAGTTTACAGCATGACCGGGTTCGCCAGCGCCGCTGCCGCCCCCCGCAATGAGGAAGTTCCCAGCCAGCCCGGTGTCACCGTGGAGCTGCGTTCAGTCAACAGCCGCTTCCTCGACATCGCCTTCCGCTTACCCGACGAGTTGCGCCACTTGGAGCCCGCCTTGCGCGACCTCCTGGTGGGCGGGCTCAAGCGCGGCAAGGTGGAGGTGCGAGCCGCCCTGGGCCGTGCGGTGGACGAAGGCTTACCCCAGCCCAGCTCAGAGCAGCTCAACCGCTTGGCGCGCATGGAGTCTTCCGTGGCCGCCTGGCTGCCCAAGGCCAAGCCGCTGAGCGTGCATGAAGCCCTGCAATGGTGTCGAGGCAGTGGCGCGCCCACCGCCGCACCGCAGTGGGATGAGCTGACCCTGACCGCCGCCCGCGAGGGCTTAAGCGCCCTGCGCGAAGCCCGCGGCCGTGAAGGCGATCGCCTGGTGCAGATCCTGATGGAGCGGGTGCACAAGCTGCGCGAGCTGGCCGCCCAGGCCGAGCCCCAGGTGCCGCTGGTGGTCAAGCGCCAACAAGAGCGGTTCTTGGAGCGCTGGAACGAGGCCTTGCAAAGCGCCGGGGCCGGCCATGCCGTGACGGCCGAGTCGGCCCGCGAGAGGGCGCTCTCCGAGGCCGCCGCTTTTGCGATCCGCATCGATGTGGCTGAAGAACTTTCGCGCCTCAAGGCCCACCTGGACGAGATCGAGCGCTTGCTGAGCGCCGGTGGTGAGCTGGGCAAGCGCCTGGACTTCTTGATCCAAGAGCTGCACCGAGAAGCCAATACCTTGGGCTCCAAGTCCGCAGCCCTGGAGCTGACCGGCATCTCGGTGGAGATGAAGGTCTTGATCGAGCAAATGCGCGAGCAGGTTCAAAACATCGAGTAAGCACCATGGAGATGCCCGGAAACCTCTACGTCGTGGCCGCCCCCAGCGGGGCCGGTAAGTCCAGCTTGGTCAAGGCCTTGCTGGAGGTCGACTCCCACCTCAATGTCTCGGTCTCGCACACTACCCGTGCACCGCGTGGCCAGGAGCAGCATGGGCGGGAGTACTTTTTCGTCAAGCCCGACGAGTTTCAAGCCATGATCGAGCGCGGCGAGTTTGTCGAGTGGGCCGCCGTTCACGGCAACCACTACGGCACCTCGCGCGGCGTCATTGAAGGCCTGCTGACCCAAGGCAAGGACGTGCTGCTGGAGATCGACTGGCAAGGCGCCTTGCAGATCCGCAAGCTCTTCCCCGCCGCCGTACTGATCTTCATCTTGCCGCCCAGCTGGGAAGAGCTGGAGCAGCGCCTGCGCCGCAGGGGCGAGGACCAAGCCGAGGTCATCGCCAAGCGCCTGGAAAACGCTCGCACCGAGGTGGCCCAAGCCCAGTTTTTCGACTACGTGGTAATCAACGCCCTCTTCGAGACTGCCGTCTTTGACCTGAAGACAGTGGTCCATGCGCAGCGGTTAAAATACGCGGCTCAGCGCCGCGCCAAGGCGGCTGTGTTTCATTCGCTGGGCATTTGAGCCTCCTGAACGCATTCGCACACCTAGAGTCACTGGATCCCACATGGCCCGCATCACCGTCGAAGACTGCCTGAACAAGATCCCCAACCGCTTCCAGCTCGTGCTGGCGGCCACCTACCGCGCTCGCATGCTGAGCCAGGGCCACACCCCCCGCGTCGAAAGCAAGAACAAGCCCGGCGTAACCGCTCTGCGCGAAATCGCCGCTGGCGAAGTCGGCCTGGAGATGCTGCGCAAGGTGCCGACCTGAGCATTGCATGCAGGCCGCGCCCAGTGGCCTGATCTCGAAAAGGGTGCTTCGGCGCCCTTTTTTCATGGGCGCGCGCAAGGCCCTGGGCGCTATCGGTCCGCACAGGAATCCCGATGGCTTAACAGGCATCTTGCTCAAGTTACAGCGTATTTCCGCTAAATTCGAGCCATGGTGATTCGCACGCTTGCTGACTTTCTCCCCGCCGCTTTGCAGTCCAAACCTCGGGTGCCCACCGGCCGCTCGAGCGCCATGCCGCCGGAAGTCAGCTCCTTTGCCGCGCTCTCCGACAAGCTCGGCTACCTCAGCAAGGCCGACCTCAAGCTGATCCGCGACGCCTATAAGTTCGCTGACGAAGCGCATCTGGGCCAGTTCCGGGCCAGCGGTGAGCCCTACATCACCCACCCGATCGCGGTGGCCGGCTTGGTGGCCGACTGGAAGCTGGACGCTCAAGCCATCATGGCCGCGCTGATGCACGACGCCATGGAAGACTGTGGCATCACCAAGGTTGAACTGATCGAGCGCTTTGGGGCCCCCACCGCAGAGTTGGTGGATGGTCTGACCAAGCTGGACAAGCTGCAGTTCTCGACCCGCGAAGAAGGCCAAGCCGAGTCTTTTCGCAAGATGCTGCTGGCCATGTCGCGCGATGTGCGGGTCATCTTGGTCAAGCTGGCTGACCGTCTGCACAATATGCGCACCATGGCGGCCATGGCCCCCAACAAGCGCGGCCGCATTGCCCGCGAGACCCTGGACATCTACGCCCCCATTGCACACCGGCTGGGCTTGAACCAGACCTACCGCGAATTGCAAGAACTGTCCTTCTCTTACCTGCATCCCTGGCGGTATGCGGCCCTGGAGAAAGCCTTGCAACGCGCGCGAGGCTATCGCCGCGACATCGTCTCGCGAGTGCAAGCCGATGTGGTCAAAGCCTTCAACGCAGGCCGCCTGAAGGTGGACATCTCCGGCCGCGAAAAAACCGTTTTCTCCATCTACCGCAAGATGCGCGAAAAGCATGCGGGCTTTGCAGAAGTCAATGACATCTTTGGCTTTCGGATCGTGGTGGCCAATCTGATGGACTGCTATCACGCGCTGGGCGTGCTGCACCAGCTTTACAAGCCCGTACCCGGGCGCTTCAAAGACTACATCGCGATTCCTAAACCGAATGGCTATAAGTCTTTGCACACCACTTTGGTGAGCCCGCTGGGCACCGCGGTGGAGTTTCAGATCCGCACCGATGAAATGCATGCGGTGGCTGAAGCCGGCATTGCGGCACACTGGCTCTACAAAGTGGGGGCACAGAAAAACGTCAACCCCAGTGACGTGGCCCAGCGTTTGGGTGCCATGTGGCTCAAGTCCTTGCTGGACATCCAGAACGAGACCCGAGATGCCTCGGAGTTTCTGGAGCACGTGAAGATCGACTTGGTGCCCGATGCGGTCTATGTGTTCACGCCCAAGAGCAAAATCTTGGCCCTGCCGCGTGGCGCCACCCCCATTGACTTCGCCTATGCCATTCACTCGGATGTGGGTGACCATTGTGTGGCCGCCAAAATCAATGGCGAACCGGCCGCCCTACGGGCCGAATTGCGCAGCGGTGACGTGGTAGAAGTCGTCACGGCCACCGGCGCGCGCCCCAACCCAGCCTGGTTGAACTTTGTGCGAACGGGCCGAGCCCGCAGCAAGATCCGTCACTTCCTGAAGAATCTGGAGCACGACGAGTCCCGCGAACTGGGCTTGAAGATGCTCAGCCAAGCCCTGCGAGCCGAAGGCCTGACCCTTCCGCCCCACAGCGAGGACACCGCCAGCCAAAACCCGGCCTGGCCTGCCTTGTTGCGCTGGAGTGGCAATCGCAGCAGCAATGAACTATTGGTCGACATCGGCCTTGGCAAGAAAATCGCCACCATCGTGGCCAAGCGCATGGCCAAGCTGCTGCTGGAGCAGGGCGAGCGGCCAGACGCCGTCACGCTCAGCCTGGGCCGCTATGGGCATGACGACACCACTCCCACCCAAGGTCTGGTGGTGATCGATGGCACTGAAGCCGCATCCATCTCCATGGCGCCGTGCTGTCGCCCGGTGCCCGGCGACGCCATCGTCGGCTACTTTGGGCGCGGTGAAGGCCTGATCGTCCATACCCATGACTGCTTAGCAGGCAAGCGCCTCTACGAGCGCGACCCCGAGCGCTGGATGCAAGTGGAATGGGCCGAACAGCCCACCCGGCCTTTTGAGGCCGCCGTTCTGGTGCTGGTGAGCAATGGCAAGGGCGTGCTGGCCAGGGTGGCGCAGGCCGTCTCTGCCGCAGAAGCCGATATCACCCACATTGCTATGGGTGATGAGGCCGTCGGTGAATCCGTCGAGATTCACCTGCTGGTCAGTGTGCGCGACCGCCTGCATCTGGCCGATCTACTGCGCACGTTGAAGCGTTCGCCCTCGGTGTTACGCACCCAACGTGTCCGGTCCAAGTAAGGCTCCGGCTGGGACCGCCCCGGCTCAGCCCATGAAGAAGAAGTTCAACTTGTTGCCGTCCAAGTCGCGCCAATAGGCTGCATAAAAACCCTCCCCGCGCGGCCCTGGCGCCCCCTCGTCGGTGGCCCCTAATTCGATGGCTCGACGGTAGTAAGTGTCCACCTTGTCTTTGCTGTCCACCACCGTAGCCGCACGTTCTCCTACGTGGCGCAGCTGCTGATGAAAAGCCATCCATGAAGCCCCACGCCAGGGCTGTTATGGGTG
>JAXHNT010000018.1:0-4171 GCA_034520165.1 Ideonella sp. | reverse complement strand
GGCTTCGCGGCGGACGGGCGCGTCGGGACGCGGAGGCTTGGGGGCAGTTGATTCAGTCACAGGGGCGGGATTATCGTCGCTGAGATCGCGGCGCACAGCGCCGCTGCAGGCTGCGCCTGCGGCACAATCCCCCGCAACTATGGACCTTGTCTTTCCCCACACCTTTGTGCCTTGGTTTCGCGCCGTAGCGCCCTATATCCATGCCTATCGGGGCAAGACCTTTGTGGTCGGGATGACGGGAGAGCTGATTGCGGCGGGGCGACTGAATCTGTTTGTTCAAGATCTGGCCATCCTGCATGCCATGGGCGTGCGCCTGGTGTTGGTGCATGGCTTTCGGCCGCAGGTCGACGAACAACTTCGGGCCAAAGGTCAAGTCTCAAGGTTTGCCCAAGGCAAGCGCATCACCGACACCGTGGCGCTGGACTGTGCCCAAGAGGCTGCTGGCCAGTTGCGCTTCGAGATCGAGGCTGCGTTTTCTCAAGGCTTGCCCAACACACCCATGGCCAATTCAACGGTGCGGGTCATCTCGGGCAATTTCCTGACTGCGCGCCCGGTGGGAATCGTGGACGGTGTGGACTTTCTTTCCAGCGGCGTGGTGCGCAAAGTCGATGCCGGCGCGATTCGCCGGGCCATGGATATTGGGGCGATTGTGTTGCTCTCGCCCTTTGGCTTTTCACCCACGGGTGAGGCGTTTAACTTGTCGATGGAAGATGTGGCCGTCGCCACAGCGGGGGCCTTGCAGGCCGACAAGCTCTTGTTTTTGACCGAAACCGGGGGCATCCGCGAGAAGCACGACGACCCAGACAGCCCCATTGACACCGAGCTGGCTTTGGCCGAGGCCGAGAGGCTGCTGGCCAGCATGCCCCCGGCAAGCTTACCCACCGACCCTTCGTTCTACCTTCAGCACTGTGTGGCAGCGTGCCGCGCAGGGGTGGAGCGCTCGCACATCCTGCCGTTCGCCATGGATGGTGCGGTTTTGCTAGAGGTTTTCACCCACGATGGCATCGGGACCATGGTGGTGGATGAAAAGCTGGAAAGCCTGCGTGAAGCAACCTCGGACGATGTCGGCGGCATCTTGCAGTTGATTGAACCTTTCGAGCGCGATGGCACCTTGGTGAAGCGTGACCGCACCGAGATCGAGCGCGACATCAACGGCTACACCGTGATCGAGCACGACGGCGTCATATTCGGCTGCGCCGCGCTGTATCCTTACCCCGAGGCTCGCACGGCCGAAATGGCAGCATTGACGGTGTCCCCACAGGTGCAAGGTCAAGGCGATGGCGACAAAATATTGAAACGCGTGGAGCAGCGCGCCCGCGCCATGGGGCTAGAGAGCATTTTTGTGCTGACCACCCGCACCATGCATTGGTTCATCAAGCGGGGTTTCTCCGTCGTAGACCCGGATTGGCTGCCAGAAGCGCGCAAACGCAAGTACAACTGGGATCGGCGCTCACAGGTGCTGGTCAAACGACTGTCTTGATGGGCTCTACGAGCCCTTTTTTCCTCACTGGAGTGATGCCTCATGGCGCGAATGATTCAATGCACCTATCTCAAAAAAGAAGCCGAAGGTCTGGACTTCGCGCCTTACCCCGGAGAGTTGGGCAAGCGCATTTGGGAGAGCATCAGCAAAGAGGGGTTTGAGCAGTGGAAGAAGCACCAAACCATGCTGGTCAACGAGAACCGCCTGAACTTGGCGGACGCCCGCGCTCGCCAGTATCTGGCTCGGCAGATGGAGCAGTTCCTTTTTGGCGGGGGCGCTGATCAGCCCACCGGCTACGTGCCACCCAGCGCCTGAGCGCGCTGCATTTGGGCTCATGGGCAGCCGGCAGTTCGCCGGTTTTTAGTAAAAAGGATTTGCAGCTTAAAGGCTATTGCGAATCATTCGCGTTTGCATGTAAACTTCTCTTCATCACGTTGATGATTCTGGAGTTCACCATGCCTACTATGTCCCTCCCGCTGCGCTCACTGCTGTCGCTGGCCGCCCTGTCCGTGCTCGCCAGCGCTGCTCAATCCGCTGAAAGCGGCGTCCTCAACCTCTACTCGGCGCGCCACTATCAAACGGATGAAGCGCTTTACGCTAACTTCACCAAACAAACCGGCATCCGTATTCAGCGCGTCGACGCCGATGACGCAGGCATACTCGCCCGACTCAAGAGCGAGGGCAGTTCTTCGCCGGCAGATGTGGTGCTTTTGGTGGATGCGGCACGCCTTTGGCGCGCCGAAGTAGACGGACTATTCCAGCCCGTGCGCAGCCCAACCCTGGAATCCAAGATACCTGCGCAGTGGCGAGGCAAAGACAGCGGTGAGGGTTCACCTTGGTTCGGCTTCTCTACGCGAGCCCGCGTCGTCATCTACAACAAACAGATGCTCAGCAAGACTGATGTAGACAGCTATGAAAAACTTGCCAGCCCAAAGCTACAAGGCAAAGTTTGCACCCGTTCTGGGTCCCACCCCTACAACCTGTCACTGTTTGGTGCGATGACTGAGCGGCTCGGCGCTGCGGCCACTGAATCATGGCTCAAGGGCGTCGTGGCAAATATGGCTCGAACCCCTAAAGGCGGCGACACCGACCAAATCAGAGCCACAGCCACTGGTGAATGCGGGGCGGCAGTGGTCAACAGCTATTACCTAGCGCGCATGATGCGCTCCAATAAGCCAGAAGATCGCAGCACCGTCGAGAAAATCGGCTATGTCATGCCTGATCAGTCTGGCGCTGGGACCCACATGAACATTGCTGGCGGCGCCGTGGCACGTTATGCCAAAAATCGAGATGCTGCTGTGAAGTTCTTGGAGTATCTTGCGTCTGACAGTGCGCAAGCTTATTTTGCCGACGGCAACAACGAGTGGCCGGCAGTCAAGTCGGTGAAGATCAGCAACCCAGCCTTGGATTCCTTTGGCACATTCAAGATGGAAACCACACCCATCTCGGTGATTGGAATGAATCAAGTCAAGGTACAGCAAATGCTAGATCGGGTCGGGTACAAATAAGCTGGCAAGGCCTATAAGTATTGCGATGTGCGAAACATGGTTTATGATGGCGCACCCTGTTTGGGGTTTGCAGGAGAAATTTCAATGTCGAGCATCCAAGAACTGTTGGCCCAGAAGGCTGAACTTGATCGTCGTATCGCCGAGGCCCAGCGCGCCGCAAAGACGGACGCTATTGCCAAAGTCAAAGCACTGATGTCGGAATATGGCCTGACCGCCGCAGATTTGGCTGGCCGCGCTCCTGGTGCTGCAAAGCCAGAAACTACTCGCAAGGTCGCCGCAAAGTATCGTGACCCTGCGTCCGGCCAAAGCTGGACGGGTCGCGGCCTGAAGCCAAAGTGGCTACAGGCGGCTCTGGCCTCCGGCAAGTCACTCTCCGACTTCGCAATTTGAGGTTCATCCATTCTTGCTGAAGGCCCCGCAAGGGCCTGCAATCAGCGAGAATGAACAGTGCCCAGGCTTCTGCCTGTGTGCTGATCCCTTGAGGGCAGCTTTGGCTGCCCTTTGTTTTTGGCCCACCGCCCCTTGACTTGTGATCCCTTCTGGTTTTTTGCAGGAACTTCTGGCTCGAACCGACGTGCTAGACATCGTTGGCCGCCAAGTGACGTTGAAAAAGGCTGGCATCAATTTCAAGGGTTTGTGCCCCTTTCATGGCGAGAAATCGCCGAGCTTCATCGTCAGCCCCTCGCGCCAGACCTACCACTGCTTTGGTTGCGGTGTGCACGGCGATGCGATCCGCTTTCTCACAGAGCATCACGGCATGACTTTTGTGGAAGCGGTGCATGATTTAGCGAGATCCGCAGGACTGCAGGTTCCAGAGGACGAATCCTCTGCAGCAGAGCGCGAACAAGCGCAAGCACAGCGAGAGAGACAATCCACCCTCACCTCTGTGCTAGAGAAGGCCTCTGATCATTACCGAAAGCAGCTCAAAGTCTCCGCCCGAGCAGTGGCTTACCTCAAACAACGGGGCCTGACTGGCGAAATCGCAGCGCGGTTTGGCTTGGGGTATTCCCCAGAAGGTTGGCGGGCGCTGGCCAGTGCATTTCCCAAGTATGACGATCCATTGTTGGTGGAGTCAGGATTGGTGATTTCCCAGGGTGAAGACGGCGCCGAGCAAAAGCGCTACGACCGTTTTCGGGATCGAATCATGTTTCCGATTCGCAATGTCAAGAGCAATACGTAACTT
>JAXHNT010000088.1:0-16443 GCA_034520165.1 Ideonella sp. | reverse complement strand
GGTGAAGGGGGTGTCATCGGCAAAGGGCAGGGTGGCTTGGGTCATGCTTGTCTCCAACGAAGAAGGGGGCTGCGTGGAAGTCAGTGTGCAAGGCCACAGGCTCATGGGATGAGCCTGCTGCATCGTTGTGGTGGCCATGCGGGTTTTCCGGAGAGGCTCATCCCATGAGCCTGCGATACGCTGTGGCATGAACCGCACTGAACGCTTTTATCGGATCGAGCTGCTCATCAAGTCACGCGGCGGGGTGTCGTTTGAGACCCTGCAGACCGAGCTGGAGGTCTCGCGCGCCACGCTCAAGCGCGACCTGCAATACCTGCGTGACCGCATGGATGCGCCCATCGTCTATGACCGCTTTGACAACGTTTATCGCTTCGAAGCGCTCGGGCAGGGTGCAAGTACCGCAGCCACGGCCCATGAGCTGCCCGGCGTGTGGTTCAACGAGGCGGAGATCCATGCCCTCCTGACCATGCATCAGCTCATCGCCGGGCTGGATGCGGGGGGCGTGCTGGGGCGGCACTTGCAGCCCTTGCTGGATAAGCTGCACGGTATGTTGGGTGCCAGCGAGGGCGAGTCCCGCGAGCTGCTGCGTCGGGTGCGGGTCATCAGCCCGGCGCGCCGCCCCGTGCCCAGCAAATGGTTTGAGCTGGTCGGCTCTGCGCTGCTCAAGCGCGCGCGCCTGGAGATGCTTTACTTCACCCGGGCGCGGCGTAGCGAGTCTCAGCGCGAAGTCTCGCCGCAGCGCCTCACCTACTACCGCAACACGTGGTACTTGGATGCCTGGTGCCACCGCAGCGAGGGCCTGCGCCGTTTTGCCTTGGATGCGGTGCGCAGCGTGCGGGTGCTGCCGGCGCGCGCCAAAGATGTGGCCCTCAAGACCGTGCAGGCCGAGCTGGATGGTGGCTACGGCATTTTCTCGGGCAAGGCGTTGCAAACAGCCACCTTGCGCTTCACGCCCGAGGCCGCGCAGTGGGTGTCGGCTGAAGAATGGCACCCGCAGCAAAGCTTGCGCTGGCTGGATGATGGCCACCTGGAGATGAAGCTGCCCTTCACCGACCCCACCGAGCTGGCCATGGACTTGCTGCGCCATGGCCCTCAGGTGCAGGTGCTGGCCCCTGCGGCGCTGGTCAAGCTGGTGGCTCAGCAAGCCCGAGACACCGCCGCTCTATATGGCTAAGGGCGGGGCTGAGCCCGCAGCCAAGCCAAGCGGCCCGTCAGCCTAGCCTGCCGCTCTGGCCTGCCCTTGGCCGCCCCCAAGGCCCACATCCAGGCGGTGACAAACAGCGTGCGGCCCAGCACGCACTCGTCCAGCAGCACGGTGCTGGGTGCACAGCCTGCCGCCTCGCGGGCCTGCCACCAGCCTTGCAGCGCGGCCTCAGACCAAGCCACGTCGGTGCCCAGCACGCGCGTGCCTGCCACCATGCAGGCAGCGTCCCACTCCACGGGGCCGACAACGGTGTCTTCCCAGTCGCCCCACAGCGGCCCCTGTGGGGTGGCCCAGACATTGTTGAGGTGGGCATCACCGTGCAGTGCTTGCAGGGCGGGGGGCAAGTCTTGCAAGCGTTGCTGGCAGGCCTGCGTCAGGTGGCGCACCAGAGCGATATCGTCGGGCGCAGCGCCTTGCTCCATCAAGCCAGGGTCGTCCAGCAGGCGATGCACTTCCTCCCACATGCCCCAGGCCGGTTGCGGGGGCAAGTGGGCCTGGGCCAAGGCGGCGTGGCAGGCTGCCAGGGCTTGGCCTGCGGCGGTGGGGTCCGGCGGGGTGGCCAAAATTTCGGCACGCTGCCACAGGCTGATGTGCCAGGTGCGGCCCTGTGACACCCAGGCATGCGGCCCAGCCAGAGCGTTGTGGGCGCCTTCGATGGCGGCTTGTGCAGGGCGCACCGCCGGGGCCCCTGAGCGGGCCAAGGCTTGAGCCACGGCCATCTCGTGCTGGGCTTGCTCGGCCGCTCGCCAGCGGGCCGTGCCTGTGGCCACGCGGGCCACCAGATCATGCGGCAGCAATCTCACCGCTAAGTTGGAGTGGCGGCCCAGCACCTGCGCCTGCACGTCGGTCAGACCCAGATTGGTGGCCAGTTCAGCGCAGGCGCGCAGCGCGGCGGCTTCATCCAGTGCCGAAGCAGGCGCAGGCTGCCCCCCAGCCTGCAGAAACAGGCTGGCATCGTCCAAAGCGCCCAGGCCCTGCTCACAAGCTTGGGCAAAGCGCTGCGCGGCTAACTGGCCCAAGCCTGGGCGGCTTGAGCCTGCGGCCTCGCAAGCCTGCAGCGCCAATCGGCTGTCTTTCGCCAGCAAGGTGGTGTGGGCGCGGGGGGCAAAGTCCTTGTTCAAGGCACGGCGCAGGCGGTCGCTGGCGATCCAGCTTTGGCCGCTGCTGGCCTCTATCACGCCCAGCGTTTGGCGCGCGTCCAGGCCCCACTGCTGGGCCAATGCCAGCACTTCAGCCGCCCCGGCCAGGTTGATGGCGGCCAGCAGGTTGTTGATAAGCTTGGTGCGGGCCGCGTCACCCGCCTTGGCACTGATGACAAAGCGTTGTCGGGCCAGGGTGTTGAGCAAGGCCTCGTTGGCTTGGAGCACCTCGGCTGGCCCGGCCAGCATCAGGCTCATCTCGCCCTGCTGGGCGCGCAGTGGGCCACCGGACATCGGGGCATCGATCAGGGTGACACCCCGCGCAGCCAAGCGCTCGGCCGCTTCTTCCACATCTTGCGGCCCCAGCGTGGGGCAGAGCCACACCACATCACCGGGTCGAGCTTGGGTGTGCAGGCCCTGTTCGCCCCACAGCACTTCGGCGGTTTGCGCTGCATCGACCACCACCACCAAGGCCTGGCGGCAGTGCTGGGCGACCTCAGCGGCATGGCGGACCACGGTGGCCCCCAGCGCCACGGCAGCGGTGCATCGCTGCGGGTCGATGTCGTGCACCACCACGGGCCAGCCCTGCGCGCGCAAGCGCTGCAAAAGGGCAAAGCCCATATTGCCGATGCCAATGATGCCGATGGGGCGTTTGTTGGGCTCAGTCACGCTGCCCCTCCGGCAGGCTCAGCGTCATCACGCCTTGGCCTTGCTCCAGCCGCAGCCGGCCCAGCACATCCATGCCCAGCAAGGGCGCGTCAGTGAGGCTGGGCAGCACGGAGATGGCCATTCGGTCCTGCGTGAAGCCCCCTTCCAAAGCCAAGTCCACCGTGCTGCGCCAGCCTTCGGCCTCGCCAGAGGCGGTGCGGGCCACAAAGCGCGGGCCTTGGGGCAAGCCCAGGGCTTGGGCCACTTCGCCGGGCAGTACCGAACTGGTGGCACCGGTGTCGATCAAGAACACCACTTCGCGCTGGCCTTTGGGGCCGCTCAGCGTGGCCGGCCAGTGGTAGTGGCCATCGGCGGCCCGCTGCAAGGTCACTTGGCCCTGGCTCCATTGGATGCGGGGTTTGGCGCGCTCATGCAGCCACCACTGGAAGGCCAAAAAGATCACGGTGCCCAGCAGCAACCAGATCGTCAACAACTTGAGGGTCTTGGGGGGCTCGTTCATGCCTGCCATTGTGGGGTGTTCGTGCGCCGACCGTGAGCGAGTGCTTTTCTGTATCTGCGACGCAAAGTCAAGACCCTGTGGCCCAAGGGTGGTGTGGCCCTGGATGAAAATAGGCTGATTCCTGAACTGACCTGCCCGCCAGTGAGCACCATACCTAAGCCTTTTTCCACGCTGCCGTTTTCCAAGTCTGCTTTGGCCTTGGCCGCCAGCATGGTGGTGACCAGTGCCGCCTGGGCGCAAAGCCCGGCGGCGCAAACCCCAGCCAATCCGGAGCCCGCACCGGCGGCCAAGCCTGCTGCTGCGCCAACCGAGCGCGTGACGGTCAAAGGCACCCGCACTGAGGACGAGCAGCGGCGCCAATCGACCGCCGCCAAGATCATCATCGGCCGCGAAGAGCTGGATAAATTTGGGGATACCTCTCTGGGTGAGGTGATGAAGCGCCTGCCCGGCGTCAGCACCGACGGCCGCCCGGGCCGGGGCGGCAACCCGCGCATGCGCGGCCTGGGGGCCGGCTACACGCAGATCTTGATCGACGGCGAGCGCGTGCAGGGCGGCCTGTCGCTGGATTCCATCAGCCCCGATCAGATCGAGCGCATTGAAATCATCCGTGCGCCTACGGCCGAGACAGGCGCGCGCGCCATTGGCGGCACCATCAACATCATCACCCGCGAGGGTTTTACCAAGCGGCTGAACGACCTGAAGCTCGGTGTGGGCGTGGAGCGGGGCCAGCCCGGCGGCTTTGTGGGCTGGACCCGGGATGACCAGATCGACAGCTTCAGCTACAACGTCTCGGCCACCACCTGGCGGCGCAAGGGCGAAGACAGCTCCACGACCACCACCACCACGCCCGAGGCGGTGCAGGTGGAACGCGCCGAGAGCACCGACGAGCGCCAGGGCCTGCATGCCAGCGCACGCCTGCAATGGCGCTTGAGCGACACCGACAGCTTGATGCTCATGCCCATGATGGTGGCCTCCAAAAGTGCAGGTGCGCGCAAGGCAGGCTTCAGCCATCAACCGGTGGCCTGTGAGGGCCAGGCGCCCTTTGACAGCAGCTTGCTGTGTAGCACCAACGGGGACAATGACGGTGACTTTGCGCTGGTGCGTTTGAATGGCCAATGGCGAACCACCGTGGACGGCTGGCGCCTGGAATCCCGAGGCGGTGTGAGCCAATCGCGCAGTACCGGTCAGTCGCAACGCCTAGAGCGCTATGACGGCCGCAGCGACCCGGACCTGGTGCAAGACCAATCCCGCAGCACCGAGCGCACCCAGCAAGTCAACGTCAAGGGCAGCAAGCTGCTGGCCAATGACCACAACCTGGTGGTGGGCCTAGAGGCCGAAGCCGCGCAGCGTGACGACAGCCGCGAACCCTTGCTCAACGGCCAACCGCGCTTTGCGGGCTTTGGGGACAACCTGGCTGCCTCTACCCGACGCGTGGCGCTGTTTGCCCAAGACGAATGGAGCCTGACGCCCCAGTGGGCGGTACATGGCGGTCTGCGTTGGGAAGGCATCCGCACCCAAGGCGAGCCGCTGGGTGACCTTCCGGCGGTCAGCAACACCAGCAGCGTGGTCACGCCTCTGTTGCACTCACTGTGGCGGCCCGAGCCCAAGAGCCGCAACCAGGTGCGTGTCAGCCTCACGCGCAGCTACAAATCACCCACGCTGAACCAACTTGTAGCCTGGCCCAGCCTAGCCACCCGCAACAGTGAAACCTCGCCCGACCGGGCCGGCAACCCGGCCCTGCAGCCTGAACTGGCGACGGGCATTGACCTGGCCGCCGAGCGCTATTTGCCCGGTGGAGGCATGTTGAGCGTCAATCTGTTTCACCGCCGCATTACCGACCTGATGCGCTCGGTGGTGTCTTTGGAAGAGGTGTCTTGGCGTGATGGGCCGGTGTATGTCTCGCGCCCTCAAAACGTGGGTCGGGCCACCACGCAGGGCGTGGAGTTAGAGGCCAAGGGCCGTTTGGCCGAGTGGATGGAGGACGCGCCGCAAGTGGACTTGCGCGCCAACCTGAGCCTGTATGTCTCTCGGGTGGACAGCGTGGCTGGGCCGAACAACCGCTTGGACAGCCAGCCCGGTGGCACCTTGAACCTGGGCGCCGACTGGAAGGTCAAGGACATGCCGCTCACCATGGGCAGCAGCGTCTCTTACACCCCGGGCTACACCACGCGCTTGGCCGAGAACCAGTGGGTGGTGCAGCCCACCAAACGGGTGATCGACGCCTATGCGCTGTGGAGCTTCAGCCCCACTTGGCGCTTGCGCGTGTCGCTCAGTAACTTGGCACCCCTGGATACCGGCTCGACCTCTCAAGTAGGTGACGAAGTGGCCCAAACCATCTCGCCCACGGCCATGACATGGCGGGCGCAGTTGGAAATCAAAATCTAAGCCAACAGATCGGCGGCCTCGGGGTGACGCCGCATCCACACCGCCACATAGCTGCACACCGGCTTGATCTTCAAACCGTGCTGGCGCGCATGGTCCACAGCAGCGGCAACCAACTGGCTGGCCAGTCCGCGGCCTTCTAGCACCGGGGGCACGCCGGTGTGGTTCATCCACATCACGCCGTCATTCAGGCGGTAGGTGGCTTCGCAGAGCAGGCCGTCCACCGTCAGCTCAAAGCGCTGGGCAGCGGCGTTGTGGGTGACGGTGGAGGTGCTCATGGTTCAGCGCTTGAGTTGTTGCCAGAGGAAGGCGAACTCCAAGGCCAGACGGTCTGCGGCTTGCGAGTTGTCGGCCGCGGCACCGTGGCCGCCTTCGATGTTCTCGTAGTACAGCACCTGGTGGCCTTGCTCGATCATGCGTGCCGCCATCTTGCGGGCGTGGCCAGGGTGGACACGGTCATCGCGCGTTGAGGTCACGAAGAAAACCTTGGGGTAGGTCTTGCCCTTGCTCACATTCTGATAAGGGCTGTACTTGGAGATGTAAGCCCATTCTTCGGGCACATCCGGGTTGCCGTACTCGGCCATCCAGCTCGCACCGGCCAGCAGGGTGTGGAAGCGGCGCATGTCCAGCAGCGGCACTTGGCAGACCACGGCGTTGAACAGCTCAGGCCGCTGCACCATCACCGCGCCCACCAGCAGGCCCCCGTTGCTGCCACCTTGGATGCCCAAGTGGCGCGGCGAGGTGACTTTGCGGGCGATCAGGTCTTCAGCCACCGCCGCAAAGTCGTCATAGCTCTTTTGCTTGTTGGCCTTGATGGCCGCTTGGTGCCAGCCTGGGCCATACTCGCCGCCACCCCGGATATTGGCCACCACCAGCACGCCGCCTTTGGTGAACCAGGCCGTGCCGTAGCCGCCGGAGTACCAAGGCTGCATGGACTGCTCAAAACCGCCGTAGCCGTAGAGCAGGGTAGGGTTCTTGCCATCGTCCACCCGGTTCTTGGCGCCAATCACAAAGTAGGGCACTTTGGTGCCGTCTTTGGAGGTCGCAAAGTGCTGCTCCGCCTTCACGGTCGATGCATCAAAGAAGGCCGGGCGCGATTTGATGCGCTCCAGGCCCTCTTTGCCCGCCTCGCCGATGTAGAGCGAATCCGGCGTGACGAAGTCGGTGTAGGTCAGCATGAAGTGCTCGGCCCAGGGGTCATTGCTGACTTGCGGGTCGTGCAAGCTGGACAGGCCAAGTGTGCCAGGGAAGGGCGCTGCGATGTCGCGCTTCTGCCATGCGCCGCCTTCAAAGCGCCAGGCTTCGGCCCGGCCGGCCACGTTGTCCAGAACGCTGAGCAGCACCTGGCTGCGGGTGACTGAAAAGCCCGCCAGCGAGCGCGTGGCGGTGGGGGTGAACAGGGCGGTGAAGTGGCGCTGGCCCTTCATGAAGGCTTGGGCGTCGCCCACCAACAAGCTGCCGCGCGGCCAGGTGACCTCACCCTTGCTGCTCTTGACTTTCCAGTCGCTGCGCAGTTCCAGCAGCACGCGTTCGCGCCAAAAGCTGAGTTGTGCATCGGCGGGCTTGTCCACCTTCACCGGGGCTTGGCCTTCGGTCCAGACATACATCTGGCTGGTGTAGAAACTATCGGCGCGGCTGAAGCTGACGCGCTTGAAGCCGGGGGTGTGGTCCACATTGGCACCTGCGGCCACGTCGGCCTTCTCGCCTTCAAACACGGTGGCGGCGGCGCTCAGGGCTTGGCCGCGCTGCCAGAGTTTGACCACGCGGGGGTAGCCCGAATCCGTCAGCGAGCCCGCCCCAAAATCAGAGCCTACAAACACACGGTCTTGGTCCAGCCAAGTCACATCGGACTTGGCCTCTGGCAAGCTAAAGCCGTCTTTGACGAATTGCTTGGTCGCGGTGTCGAATTCGCGCAAGACCACCGCGTCTGCGCCGCCGCGCGAGAGCATCAACAAGCAGCGGGTGGAGGCACCGTCCAGGCAGCGGGCGTTCTTCCAGACCCAGTTCTCTTTTTCGGCCTTGGCCAGTGCGTCCAGGTCCAGCATCACCTCCCACTGCGGGCTGGCCTTGCGGTACTCCGTCAGGCTGGTGCGACGCCACACGCCGCGCGGGTTGGTTTTGTCGCGCCAGAAATTGATGAAATAGTCGCCGTCGCGCTGGGCATAGGGAATGCGGTCGGTTGAATCCAGAATCTCACGGAAGCGCTGTTTGTTGCGGGCAAAGTCGGGGTGGGCTTCCAGCACGGTGCGCGAGGCGGCGTTGCGCTCTCGCACCCAAGCCAGCGGCTTTTCACCTTGCACCTCCTCGAGCCACAGATACGGGTCTTCAGGGGCGGGGGCAGCGGCATGGGCAACAGGTGTCATGGTCATCAGGCTGGTGGCACCGATCAGGGCTAGCATCAGGCGTCGTGAGAAGGGGTGTGTCATGGGCAGCGCGGGTGGCGTTGAGACAGGTTCAAAAAGGCCGCGAATACCGGGTAGGCGCACGGCGTCAGGCATGTCGGGCCGTCATGATAGGCGAGCGCTGCCGCTGTCTGCGGGGCGGCTACCCGCCCAAGGCCCGAGAACTTGGGGGGCGATTACCCTCGGCGGCGGCTGAGGCTGCGCAGGGCGATGGGC
The DNA here is from genome assembly GCA_034520165.1 of Ideonella sp. Lineage (GTDB taxonomy): Bacteria > Pseudomonadota > Gammaproteobacteria > Burkholderiales > Burkholderiaceae_C > Ideonella. Next base: position 7,932 of record JAXHNT010000088.1, on the reverse strand, counting down.
TCAACCTGCACGGACTCTTTGCCGTCTCCCACCCAGATGGCGCCGTCTTGCACCGTCACCTGCAACTGCATGCTGCGCTGGGCCAGTGCAGCCAGGGCCTTGCTGGTCTCGGCCGGCACTTGCCAGACTTCTAAATTGCTGAGGCGCGAGAGCTTGCCTTCCATGCTGCTCCACCACACCGGCACGGCGCTGCTGTAGGCCCACAGGCGCACCACCTCGGCACGGCCACAGGCCTTGGTCAGGCGGCGTTCGTCCAGGGGCTGGCCCACCTCAATCCATTGCACCAACTGGCCGGTCAGGTCTTTTTGCCAGAGGTCGGGCTCCTCGGTGTCCGACAAACCGCCCGCAAAGGTCAGCGCGCCTTGCAGGTCGTCGGCTGGCACGCTCATCGCAAAGGCCAGCAGGCGGATCATCATGCGTTCGTCCGTCTCCGACGGGTGTCGAGCCAGCGTCAGGGCATGGTCCGCATAGAGGTGGCGGTCCATGTCTGCAATCTGCAGTTGAGCCTTGTAGATGGTGGATTTGAGGGCCATGGGAGCGGTGTCGTTCAAACAAAAAGCCCCTGAGGCTCAGGGGTGGCTGAGTGTAGCTGTGCTCAGGAAACGAGCTGCACGCTCAGCTCTGCCCGCCGCGCCGCACTCTCCCGCCCTAAATCCAGCAGTTGCATCACGGCCAAGGCTTGGCGTGGTGGCACGGGGTTGGGGCCGTGGCCATGCAGGGCGACCGCCACGGCGGCGTAATAGTGTGGGTAGCGACCGGGCTGGGTGGGCCAGGCCTGGGTGTGGCGATGGTCGGGCAGGGCAGGGTCTTGGGCTTGGGTCAGCTCGCCGACTTGCGTGTCGTGGCCCCAGCGTTCGGGCAAGGTCGGGTCGGGCAATGCGCCGGCGCGTAGCGCGTCTTCTTGGGCGTCTAGGCCCCATTTGCGATAGCTGCCGCGCGTGCCGTGCACCACAAAGCGCGGGGCAGCGTGGGCGGCCAAGGTGCTGGCGCTGAGGTGAACGCGCAGGCCTGAGGCATAGCGCAGCTCGCAAGCAAACCAGTCGTCGGCCTGGCCGTCATCACGCAGGGTGGCGATGTCGGCGTACAGCGCGGCAGGGGCGCCAAAACACTGCAGGGATTGGTCGAGCAGATGTGGTGCGAGGTCTATCCACAATCCGCCACCAGGGCCGACGGCCTCGCGCCAGCGCTGGCGCACCAGCGGGCGGTAGCGGTCGAAATGCGAGGCCATGCGCACCACGCGGCCCAGCTCGCCTTGGGCCAGCAAGGCTTGCAGGGTCAAGAAGTCGCCGTCCCAGCGGCGGTTGTGAAACACGCTCAAGAACTGACCCTTGGCCTCGGACAGGCTGACCAAGGCTTGCGCTTCTGCGGCGTGCAGCGTGAAGGGCTTGTCCACCACCACCGCTTTGCCCGCCTGCAAGGCAGCGTGCGCCAGTGCAAAGTGGCTGTCGTTGGGGCTGGCCAAGACGACGAGGTCGATGTCCGGACTGGTGATCAAGGCTTGTGGGTCAGCCCAGACATGGGTGCCGGGGCCTAGTTGGGCATGGATCTCGGCGGGTCGGCTGCTGGCCACGGCGAAGAGCTGCAAACCTGGCGTGGTGCGCAGCAGTGGGGCATGAAAGGTGCGCCCGGCAAAGCCGTAGCCGATTAATCCAACGCGCAAGGGGGTAGGGGCAATGCTCATGATGGGCAAAAAGGGCGGGGCCGGGTGGCGAGCCCCCTTGTTTGAGGCGGCCTGCCACCCGGCAATTGGGGTCTTTGATGAGGCGGAGCCCAGGGTAACAGTGGCATCATTCTTTGACGATTCAGTGCGCCCAAGACCATTCGTCTACCACCCCACTGGGTGTTTGTCGGGATTATTCTTTGCGCGGAACCTTGGCCGGTGCACTGTTGCCTTACATGTCGTCACCCACGATTGGACTTTCATGCCACTAGACCCCGTTGTGCCCAACCCGTTGCTGATGCCCTGGACCGGGCCGTACGCCCTGCCGCCGTTTGCGCAGATCACCCCCGCGCACTTTGGGCCTGCTTTGAAAGAAGCCATGCGCCAGCAGTTGGCCGAGCTTGATGCGATCGGCGCGGCCACTGACCTCCCCAGCTTCGAGAACACGGTGGTGGCCTTGGACAAGGCCGGGGCTTTGCTTTATCGCATTGAGGCGGTGCTCTCCAACCTCAGCGCCTCGCAGACCTCACCAGAGCTGCAAGCTGTGCAGCGTGACACGGCTGCTTTGCTGGCCGCCCATGACAGCCAGGTCAAGATGCACCCGGGCGTGTTCGCTCGACTGGATGCCTTGCATGAGCGGCGTCAAGCCCTTGAGTTGGCGCCAGAGCCATTGCGTTTGCTGGAGCGACTGCACCAAGATGCGGTGCGTGCGGGCGCTCGTTTTGATGCTGAGGCACAGGCGGGATACTCCCGCATCATGCAGCAGTTGGCCGAGCTGACCACCCGCTTTGCGCAAAACGTGTTGGCCGATGAGTCCAGCTATCAACTGCCGCTGCAAGGCGAAGCTGATTTGGCCGGCCTGCCTGACTTTGTGCGGGCAGCGGCCGCTCAGGCGGCGGTCGAGCGGGGCTTGCCTGAGGGCAGCCATGTGATCACGCTGTCGCGCTCGCTCATCGTGCCGTTCTTGACCTTCTCAGAGCGCCGTGACCTGCGTGAGACCGCATGGCGCGCCTGGAGTGCGCGCGGCGAGATGGGCGGCGAGACCGACAACCGAGAGGTGGCGCGGCAGATCTTGGTGTTGCGCCAAGCCCAGGCCGAAGCCCACGGCTATGCCTGCTATGCCGACTACGCGCTGGCCGACACCATGGCCGGCTCTCAAAAGGCGGTGTTCGACCTCTTGAATGAGGTCTGGCAGCGGGCCTTGCCGGCCGCCGAGCGCGAGCGCCAAGCCCTGATTGCCATGATGCGCAGCCATGGCGTAGCGGGCGAGCCAGAAGCCTGGGACTGGCGCTACTGGTCTGAAAAAGTGCGACAGGCGCGGTTCAGCATTGAGGAATCCGAACTCAAGCCGTACTTCCCGCTCGACCGCATGGTCGAGGCCGTGTTCGACTGCGCTCAGCGTCTCTTTGGGGTGCGCTTTGAGGCGCGGCCCGACGTGGCAGCCTACCACCCGGATGTGCAGGTCTATGAAGTGTTTGATGCCCAGGGCCGCAGCGCCGGGGTGTTTTTGCACGACAACTTTGCGCGTCAGACCAAGCGCTCAGGCGCCTGGATGAGCGACTTCAACTACCAGTCGCGTAACCGTGGTGTTGAGCGGCCCATCATCGTCAACAACAACAACTTTGCCAAGGCTGCACCGGGCGAGCCCACGCTGCTGTCGTTTGATGATGCGCGCACGCTGTTCCATGAGTTTGGCCATGGTCTGCACGGCTTGCTCTCGCGGGTGACGTATCACCGCCTCGCGGGCACGCAAGTGCTGCGCGACTTTGTCGAGCTGCCGTCACAGTTGTTTGAACACTGGTTGTCCGAGCCGCAAGTGCTGCGCCAACATGCCCGCCATTGGCAGACGGGTGAGCCCATTCCTGATGCGCTGGTGCAGCGCTTACAAGCCGCGCAGCGTTGGGGCCAGGGCTATGAGACGGTGAGCTATTGCGGTAGCGCCTTGGTGGACTTGGAGATCCACGCGCAAAGCGTGCCACCCGCAGATATCGTGGCCTTTGAGCAAGCGGCGTTGACGCGCTTGTGCATGCCCCGTGCGGTGGGGATGCGGCACAGGTTGCCGCACTTCCAGCACCTGTTCTCTGGCGCGTCGTATGCCTCGGGCTACTACGTCTACCTGTGGGCAGAGGTGCTGGATGCCGACGCCTACGATGCCTTCATCGAGGCCGGCAATCCTTTTGATGCAGAAGTGGCGGCGCGCTTGCACCGCCACATTTACGCCAGCGGCGACACGGTCGCGCCGCAGGCGGCTTACACCGCTTTCCGAGGGCGCTTGCCGTCGCTGGTGCCCTTGCTCACAAAGCGGGGCTTGGCTGAAGAAGGCGCGCCATCGGTGTGATGGTGAGGGGCACGCTCGCCACGGAAGGGGGCGTGGTCACCGCCAGCGTGGCGGGGCTTGGCACCCCAGCCCGGACGGCTGGCAGGCGCGTGGCCGCCACCGCCAAAGCCGTTTTCAGCACGGTGGCCGTCGCGTTGGGGGCGGTCACCGCCGTATGAGCGCTCGCCACCAAAGCTGCGCTGCTCGCCGCCGTCACGGTTGAAGTAACCCTGGGGACGCTCACCGAACGGGGTCTTGGGCGCGGGGCGCTCACCACCACCAAAGCTGCGGCTGGGCTTGGGGCCGACTTGGTAAGGGCGGTCGCCATAGGCTGGGCGGTCGCCATAGGCTGGGCGGTCGCCTTGTGAGCGCTCACCCCAATGGCCTTGGCCTTGGCTGCGGTCACCACCAAAGTGGTTGGGACGGCCACCATAGCTGCCACCACGGCTGGGGCGACGATCACCACCGCCAAAGGCGGGGCGGCCACTCAGGTCGGGTGCCGCGCGGCGCGGCTCCAGGCCTTCCACAGTGGCCACCGGGATGGGCTGGGTGGTGTACTGCTGGATGCGGCGGATCATGGCCACATCGCGGCGCTCGCCCAGCGTGATGGCGCGGCCTTCGCGACCTGCACGGCCGGTACGGCCGATGCGGTGCACATAGTCTTCAGCCTTCAGGGGCAAACCGTAGTTCACCACGTGGGTGATGGTGGGCACGTCAATGCCGCGCGCAGCAACGTCGGTAGCCACCAAGATCCGCAACTGGCGGCTGCGCAGGGCGGACAGCACGCGGTTGCGGCGGCCTTGCGGCATGCCGCCGTGCAGGGCCGCTACTGAATGGCCCATCTCGCCCAGGCGCTCGGCCAAGCGGTCGGCGTCAATCTGGGTGCTGGTGAAGACCACGGCTTGGTCGACATCGCGGTTGGTCAACAGATGGTCCAACAAAGCGTGCTTGTGGTCCAGGTCATCGGCCCACATCAGTTGCTGGGTGATGTTCTCGTGCTTGGCGGTGTGGGCGTCAATCTCGATGCGCTCCACGTCGTCCTTTTGCAGCGTTTTGGCCAAGCGACCCACTTCACCGGCGAACGTGGCGCTGGCCATCAGGGTTTGGCGCTTGGCGGGCAGGGCTTGAGCAATGTGCTCGATGTCGTCAATGAACAGGGGCCAAGTGTCCAGTGAGCGCGCGGTGCATTGGCTTCGTCCACAGCACCAGCACCTGGACGTTGAGAATCGTCCTGCCGCTGCCCAGGTGGCCGATCAGACGGCCGGGGGTGAACAAAATGTCCAAAGGCATGCGCAGGGCACGCAACTGGTTGGCATGGTACGCTGCCGCCTACCACCGGTGCTACGCTCGGTGTGTAACACAAAGCGACCGTAATCAGCGGGCGGCCTTTACCAATCGCATGCAACCGCATATGGCACGGGTAGGCACCAGCACCAGAACGCGCGGGCCACGCACTTCGCCGCGCTTGGGCTTTTGGGCCGGGTCTTTGCGGGCTTCCAGCACCTTCATCAGGGCGGGCAGCACAAAGGCGGCGGTCTTGCCGCTGCCGGTGCTGGAGCACACGCGCAAAGGTCGACAGCCAAAGCAGCAGGCACAGCGCTGGAGCTCGACAACCGCCAGCGGGGGTTCCTGCAGTTCTGCGTGATGTAATCAGGCAGCAGAAGGGGCTCTGCCATCGAGGCTGGCGGATCTTCGAATGTCATAACAGTCCAGGTGCAACGACCAAGCTAGTCGCTCTACACCACGCAGGGTGTGTAACGCAGGCCAACTGGACGTGGGCAGGGCATAAACATCGCCGCCGACCAGAGGACCACGCAACACTTTGAAGCGTTGCGCTGAAGCATTCAAGACTCGCTGCTCGTAGCCACCAGGGCTTTGAGACGCGGCCTTCAACGGTAATTGAACCGGAAGGTCAGGGAGATGGGCGTGATGATCAACCAGAAGGTTGCCTGATGTCGCTGGCGTACCGCTAAACCCGCAGGCCGATGTCAGACCGTCCACATCAGTCAAACGGTGAAACTTTATCCTGTCTGAAAGGATGCGTTGGCATTCCGCCCATTTGGGGGAGCGTCGGGTTCCAGCGCCATGTCCAGATGAGGTCCAGTGTCTGGTCTTGGCCCGATTGAGCGCGCAGGGTGAAGCGCTGAGCGGCGGCAAATGAGCCGCCGTGCGCCAGGTGCTGCTGATGCCGTCGGCCCACCACCGCAACTTCCGCTGGCTTCGAGTTGCTCGGCCCAGCGAAACTACCTCGCTTCGTGGTCAACGCCGCCCGTGCCTGGTGACCGAAGTCGGTGTATACCGAATGGCGCCTGTACAAGGCCCTGGTGGGCGCTACCTTCACCGGCCCGGCGAGGCAAGACCGCGCGCTGCAGTAGGCGGCTTCGGCTTCATCGAAGAATGGGCCTCGCGGCCTGGGCATCAGCCAGCCTGGCTGGTGGCCCTGTACGTCAGGTTCACTGGCAAGGCGACGTGGTGAAGGAGTGCGCTGCCGGTGGACGGCCACGCCGAGACCACTACATCGATGAAGGACGCAACGTGAACATCAAGCTGTACCGATAGGGCCTACGAAGTGCGCAGCAGCCAACGGCCTGATCTCGAGCTTCTACGTGCTGGAGAACCTTGCCTGGCCTGCACCGCGCCTGGCCAGAAAGTACCCGGCAAGCCGAGGTCAGCGAGTTTCAAGTCCCGCGGTGAAGGTGGCCAATGCCCTGGTCCTCGAGGAAGCTGCTCACCAGCCTGCATTTCACCAAGTCCCAGCCTGCGCTGGGCTGCTGGCGCCGCTGGAGTGGTGACCGAGGCCTGGGTGGCGAGCGACAACAAGATCGTCCGCGGTTGGCCAGGCGGCCTGGTCACGACATCGATCAGCCTGGCCATCCACGCGGATGATCGCCTGCGACTTCGGCAGGCCGCAACCCAGTTCGATCTGCGCCTCGCCGCTCGCCACCAAGCGACGGTCGATGCGACCGAGGACCTGGAACTGCTCCAGCGCCAGCTTCAGTTGGGCTTTGGGGTCGGCGCCCAGACTGGCGTTGCCCGTCAGGCGTGCGCTGCCCGCACCGCCCTTGAAGCTGAAGCGCTCGATCTGGGCGCTGGCGCCTTGCAGGCGGATGTCGACGTCCCCCTCGCGCAGGTGCACACCTTCCAACACGTTGCGCAAGGTCAGGCCTTGGCCGCTGATTTGGCCGGTCAGCTCCGGTGCGCCAAAACGGCCGCCCAGGCTGGCGGCGCTGCGCACCTCACCGCCCAAGCGCCAGCCCGGTGGCACCCAGGTGCCCCAAGCGCCCAGCTCGGCCACTCGCAACTGCCATACGCCGTCCAGGGGCGCGTCGGCCGGGGGCCAGGCCAGATCGGGCCGGGTGCGCACGGTGGCTACACCGGCCATCTCGCCGAGCTTTTGTCCGGCCAAGCCTTGGGTGAAGTGCCACACGCCCTCGTGCGCGGTCAGCCCGAGGCGCAGGTCGGTCAGGCCTAGCGCTTGTTGGCGAGGTGTGGGGCCGAGACTGTCGGAGGCGACGCTGAGGTCGCCGCTACGGCGCTCGAACACGATGTCGGCATCGAATGCTTGTTCTCGGCTGATCTTCAGCTCGGCGCCCAGAATCAGGTCGCCTTGCCAGCCCAACTCGGGCTGGGCACGCGCCAGCAGGGGAGCCAGGGCGCGGGCCTGGATTGGGCCCTCGAAGCGCGCCTCCCTGAGGCTTGGCCTTGCTCGGTCCAGCGCCATTGGTTTTGCGCCCGGCGATGGCGAAGCCCTGCGCCACGCTCACGCCCGGTTGCACCTCGCCGACTGCAGGCGCCCGGCTGCGTCCAGGTTCAGGCTCAAGCCCAGCCCCTCGGCACTCAGCCAGGCTTGGCTAGCGGTATCGGAGCTGCGGCCTTGCAGGTTCAGCACTTGGCCCATCCAGCGGCCCGCCAAGCCCTTGCGAGCAATAATGTAACCGGAAATCGGAAGCATACC
>JAXHNT010000070.1:0-12947 GCA_034520165.1 Ideonella sp. | reverse complement strand
CAGTAGCGCTTCGTTCAGTTGCATGACCTCCACCAGCAGACATTCAAGCCAGCTTTGAGGTGAGCGTCATCGCGCAGGGCTTGGCGCCAGCCCTTGTTGGCCAGAGCCAAGCCGTGGCCTAAGGTGGCATTGTTCAGCGCAAAGGTTGACGTGCGCGCCACCGCGCCCGGCATATTGGCCACGCAGTAATGCACCACGCCATCGACCACATAGGTCGGCTCGGCATGGGTGGTGGCCCGCGACGTCTCAAAGCAGCCGCCTTGGTCGATGGCCACATCCACCACCACGGCGCCCTTTTTCATGGCCCGCACCATCGCGCGCGTCACTAGCTTGGGCGCTGCAGCACCGGGGATCAGCACGCCACCGATCACCAAATCCGCCGCCAAGACCTGGTCTTCCAGCGCTTGCGTGGTGGAGTAGAGCGTCTTGATGCGATTGCCAAACACCAGGTCCAGTTGCCGTAAGCGCTCGACGTTTTTGTCCACCACCGTCACCCGGGCGCCCAAGCCCACCGCCATCTGCGTGGCATGGGTGCCCACCACACCAGCGCCGATGATGAGCACCTGGGCTGACTCCACACCGGGCACGCCGCCTAAGAGCACGCCCATGCCGCCCTTGCTCTTTTCGAGGTGGGCAGCACCGGCCTGGATGCTCATGCGGCCAGCCACTTCGCTCATCGGCGCCAGCAGGGGCAGGCCGCCGCCCGGGCCGGTGATGGTTTCATAAGCGATGCAGATGGCACCCGACTTCACCAAGGCTGCGGTTTGCTCAGGGTCCGGTGCCAAGTGCAAGTAGGTGTAGAGGATTTGCCCAGGCCGCAGCATGGCGCACTCTTGGGGCTGGGGCTCCTTGACCTTGACGATCATGTCGGAGCGGGCAAACACCTCGGCGGCATCCACAGCCATCTGGGCGCCTGCCGCTTGGTACTGCGCGTCCTCCAGGCCGATGGCCGCACCGGCCCCAGCCTGCACCAGCACTTGGTGGCCATGAGCGCAAAACTCGCGCACGCTGGTGGGTGTCAAGCCCACCCGATATTCGTGATTCTTGATCTCCTTGGGGCAGCCGATCAGCATGGTGTGTCTCCGAGTGGGTGCGCCGCATCGATGCGTGGGCGCTGGGGTCGGATGTTCAAGCGCGGCCGCGCCTTTTCGCAAGCTGCATCGCAAAGTCTCCAGCTACATTAGCGTCACTGATACTTCGTCCGGTCTCAGCAGCGGCCTTGGCGCCGCCAGCGGCCCGGCCCTCCGCCCCAATGAACGCCTTGGATACTGCGGGTTTGGATTGCCTCGCTGCATTGGCAGAGGCCGGCAGTTTTGAGCGTGCAGCGCAACTGCTGTCCATCACCCAATCGGCGGTCTCACAGCGGCTGCGGGCGCTGGAAACCCATGTGGGCCACTTGCTGGTGGTGCGCTCCCGCCCCTTGCGGCTGACCGAACCGGGCAAGGTGCTGCTGCGCTATGCCCGCCAAATGCAAGCCTTGCGGGCCGATACCGCCCGCGAACTGGGCGCCACCCTGGCGCGCGACGAGCGCCTGCCCATTGCCGTCAATGCCGACAGCCTGGCCACTTGGGTGCTCCCGGCGCTGGACGAACTGGTGCGCGCGGGTCAACGCCATGGCTACGGGCTGGAGCTGATCGTGGACGACCAGGACTTCACCCACGATTGGCTGCGCCAGGGTGAGGTGCTGGGCTGCGTCAGCTCCGTCGCCCAAGCCCTGCGCGGCTGCCACTGCCAGGCCTTGGGCCAGATGCGCTACGTCGCGGTCGCCGCACCGCGCTTCTTGGAGCGCCACTTGCCCCAGGGCTTGAATCCGGTCAACTTTGCGCAAGTGCCTTTCATCGTCTTCAACCGCAAAGACGATATGCAGGCCCAATGGGTGTCCAAAGCCTTTGGGGTGCGCGAGCCGCGCTTGAAAGAACGCTTTGTGCCCAGCAGCGAGGCCGGAGCCCGCGCCGCCGCCATGGGCTGGGGCGTGGCGGTGCTGCCCGAACTGCTGGCTGAAGGCCTGATCGCCAACGGCGCGGTGCTGCCCGTGCGCGCCGACATCACCCTGGATGTGGCACTCTATTGGCACCAATGGAAGCTGAGTGCGGACGACCCTTCCGCAGCCCCCGCCTCCGGTGGGCGCATCGGCCTGATGGAGCAAATCGGCCAAGCCGTGATCGCCGGCGCACGCGCCACGCTGCGGCCCACCGCTACCCCATAGAGGCTTCAGCGACAGAAGGATAATCAGCCCCATGATTCGATTGATTGTGGGCTTGGGCAATCCTGGGCCGGAATATGAAGCGACCCGTCACAACGCCGGTTTTTGGTGGGTGGACGGGGCTGCACGGCTGCTGAACACCTCACTGCAACCCGACAAGGCCTACTGGGGCCTGGTGGCACGCTGCAACCCAGCCGGAGCGCCGGGGCCAGTGTGGCTCTTGCAGCCCATGACCTATATGAACGTGTCGGGCAAGTCGGTGAGCGCCTTGGCACGGTTTTTCAAAATTAGCTCCCACCGAGATCTTGGTGGTGCATGACGAACTGGATCTGCCGCCCGGGCAGATGAAGCTCAAGCAAGGCGGTGGCAACGGCGGCCACAACGGGCTCAAAGACATCCAGGCGCAATTGGGCGATGGCAACTTCTGGCGCTTGCGTCTGGGCATTGGCCACCCCGGCGTCAAAGCCGAGGTGGCGGCCTATGTCTTGCGCAAGCCCCCGGCCGAAGAGCGGGATGCCATCGAGCGCAATATCGAGGACTCGCTCAAGGTGCTGAGCACGTTTTTGAATGGCCCCATAGACAAGGCTTTGACCCAGATCCACGCCAAGCCCCCGCGGCCCAAGCCGCCCAAACCGGCCCTAGTGCCGCCACCGCCTCCCCCGACGTCCACACCTTTGGGGGGCTGAGCCGGGCGGTCGCAGCGCTTACGCTGGCGCCAGCATCCGGCCTGCTCGCCGGGTGCATTCTGCGGAGGTGCCATGCCCAGTTTCACCCGACTCCTCATCCCCTGCTGTCTGGCTGGCGCCCTCTGGGGCGTGAGCGTGCAAGCTCAAGCCACCGAACAGGTCTACCGCTGCGGCCAAAGCTACCAGGCCGAGCCCTGCCCAGGCGGCCGAGCCGTGGTCGTGGGCGATGCCCGCGACGACGCTGCGCGGCGCGAAGCCCAGAAGGTGTCCCAGCGCGAGGCCAAAGCTGCCCAGCAGATGCAGGCCGAACGCTTGCAGCGCACAAGCTGGGCCAGTACCGCCAACGGCCAACAGGCGGCGGTAGTTCGGCACCGTGCGGCTGAAGCAGCGGCCAGCGCCCCCAAGACTGAACCTGCAGCCCCAACACACTGCACGCGGAAGTCTGGTCTGCGCACGTCCGCAGTGGGAGGCTGCCGTGATGAGATGCTCTACACAGCGCCGGGCAGCGGCCCCAAATCCAAGGCCGGGACGAACACGCAGCGCCGCCAAACCCCTTAAGCGGCGCTGGCTTTAGCCTTCATCAGCCCCGCGTATTTGAGCTGCAATTGCTCGCGACTCTCAATGTGGTCGGGGCTGACCGGAATGCACTCCACCGGGCAGACCTGCACGCACTGCGGCTCGTCAAAGTGGCCCACGCACTCAGTGCAATGCCGAGGGTCGATGACGTAAAACTCCGGCCCCATCGAGATCGCATCATTGGGGCATTCGGGTTCACAGACATCACAGTTGATGCACTGGTCGGTGATCATCAAGGCCATGGTGAGTCGGTTCAGGCTTTAGGGGCAGCGGCCAGCTTGGCTTGCAGGCGCAACAACACCAAGGGTGCCACGAAGCGGGAAACATCACCGCCCAAGGTGGCAATCTCGCGCACAAAGGTGCCGCTCACATACTGGTGCGCATCGCCGGGCAGCAAGAACAAGGTCTCGACCTCGGGCATCAGCTGGCGGTTCATGCCAGCCATCTGCACTTCGTAGTCAAAGTCGGTTACGCCGCGTACGCCGCGCACGATGACCTTGGCGCCTTGGTTCAGCGCAAAGTCGCGCAGCAAGCCGGTGAAGGGCACTGCCTGCACATTGCCCAGGGGCGCGGCCAATTCGGTCGCCATTTCCAGGCGCTCCTCCACGGTGAACATCGTCCGCTTGTGGTGGCCTGCCGCCACCGCCAAGATCACGCGGTCAAACAAGCCACTGGCTCGCCGCATCAGGTCTTGATGACCAGCGGTCATGGGGTCAAAGGTGCCGGGGTAAACAGCGGTGATGTGGGGGCGCGTGCTCATGGGCGGCAGTGTACTTAAAGGCGCTGAAACAGCGTCGAGTACACAGCGCCTGCACGGGCACTGCGGTAAACCACTAAGCCCGAAGGCAGTGGCCCACTAAAGGCCTCGCCTGCCTCTAGATAGACGAAACCGTTGGGCACGACCAAGCGAGCCGCTGCGGTGACTGCGGCCAAGGCCAGGCCCGCCGCAAATGGCGGATCAAGCAGCACCAACTCCCATGAATCCGGTGCGGCGGTTTTCATCCAGGCCAGCGCATCAACCCGCTGTACGCGCAGCATGTCGGCCTTGAGCCGCATGCGCGAGGCCAGCAGAGAGGTCACTAACTCAGGGTCTTGCTCCAGCAGCAGCGCCGCCGCAGCGCCCCGCGAGGCCGCCTCAAAGCCCAGCGCACCGGAGCCCGCAAAGGCATCCAGCACGCGCCAACCATTGAGGTCTTGGCCCAGCCAGTTGAAGAGGGTTTCGCGCACACGATCAGGCGTGGGGCGCAACCCTGGTTTGTCAGCCACCGGCAGCACACTCTTGCGCCATTGGCCGCCAATGATGCGAACTTGACGCGGTACTTGCCGAGGCGCGCTGGGCCTCTTGGCAGGGCGCTCAGCAGGGCGCTCAGCAGGGCGCTCAGCAGGGCGCTCAGCAGCCTCGGTCTTTGGCCTGCGCCCAAGGCGCTCGGCGGGTGGTTTGCCGCTCACAGCCGCACCGCCACACCGGCCTGGGCCATCAGAGCCTTGGCCTGGCCCACGGTGTACTCGCCATAGTGAAAGATGCTGGCGGCCAACACAGCGTCAGCGCCACCTTGCTGAACGCCATCGACCAGATGCTGCAAATTGCCCACGCCGCCTGAGGCAATGACGGGCACGGGAATAGCATCGCTGACGGCACGGGTCAGCGCCAGGTCAAAGCCCGACTTGGTACCGTCGCGGTCCATGCTGGTCAGCAGGATCTCGCCGGCGCCGTGTTCGGCCATTTGGCGCGCCCAAGCTACGGCATCCAAGCCCGTGTTCTTTCGCCCGCCGTGGGTATAAACATCCCAGCCTTCACCGCGTGCGGCCAGGTCATCGCCCTGGCGGCGCTTGGCGTCGATGGCCACCACGATGCACTGCGCGCCGTATTTTTCAGAGGCCTCGCGAATGACCTGCGGCTTGGCCACGGCGGCCGAGTTGAAGCTGACTTTGTCCGCCCCCGCATTGAGCAGGCGCCGCACGTCTTCCACCACCCGCACACCACCGCCCACCGTCAAGGGGATGAAAACCTGCGAGGCCACGGCCTCGATGATGTGCAGGATCACATCGCGCCCATCGCTGGTGGCGGTGATGTCCAGAAAGGTCAGCTCGTCCGCGCCCTGGTCGTTGTAGCGCGCGGCAATCTCCACCGGATCGCCAGCATCGCGCAGCTCCACAAAGTTGACGCCTTTGACGACGCGACCACCGGTCACGTCTAGGCAAGGAATGATGCGTTTGGCAAGCATGGGCGGCACAGCGGCCGCTGCGATGCAGCCGTTCACTTCAAAGTCTAAGAACAAGTATTCGGGAGCAGGCCGCCACCCTGAGCGATTCGAAGGGCTTCCTGCAGGCTCAGTCGCCCATCAGTTCGTCAGCACGCGCCTGCGCTGCCGCGAAATCCAGGGCGCCGGTGTAGATGGAGCGCCCGCAGATCACGCCTTCAACGCCCTCGCCTTCGACGGCGCAGAGAGCTTCGATGTCAGCCATATTGGACAGACCGCCCGAGGCGATGACCGGGATGCTCAGCGCTTGGGCCAGCTTGACTGTGGCCTCGATGTTGATGCCCGTCAGCATGCCGTCGCGGCCGATGTCGGTGTAGATGACACCTTCGACGCCATAGTCTTCGAACTTCTTGGCCAAGTCGACCACCTCATGGCCGGTCAGCTTGCTCCAGCCGTCCGTGGCCACTTTGCCGTCTTTGGCATCGAGGCCCACGATGATGTGGCCGCCAAAGGCGGTGCAAGCGTCGCGCAAAAAGCCGGGGTTTTTGACGGCGGCGGTGCCAATGATGACGTAGGACAGGCCGTCATCGAGATAGCGCTCGATGGTGTCCAGGTCGCGAATGCCGCCACCCAGCTGCACGGGGATCTCATCGCCGACCTCGCGCAATATGGCCCTGATCGCCGTCTCATTGACCGGTTTGCCCGCGAAGGCACCGTTCAAATCGACCAAATGCAAGCGACGTGCGCCCGCATCCAGCCAACGGCGGGCCATGGCGGCCGGGTCTTCACCAAAGGTGGTGGAGGCATTCATGTCACCTTGTTCGAGGCGGACACATTGACCATCTTTCAGGTCGATCGCAGGGATCAGCAGCATGGCCGAGCGATGTTGGGAGTTGAAGAGACGGACAGGACACATTGCGTGCAGGCGCGCGAGGCGAGGTCCCTCAGGGCGTCCAGTGTAGGAAATTGCGGTAAAGCGCCAAGCCCTGCTCGGCACTCTTTTCCGGGTGGAATTGGGTGGCAAAAATATTATCCCGGGCCACGGCACAGGTAAAGCGCTGGCCGTACTCGGTTTCACCCGCAGTGTGGCGCGCATCCAACGGAGAAGCAAAATAGCTGTGCACGAAGTAGAACCAAGCGCCATCAGGCACGCCCACCCACATCGGGTGCACGCCCGCTGAGCCCGACATTTGCCAGACTTGGTTCCAGCCCATTTGCGGCACTTTGTAGCGGCTGCCGTCTGGCTGGGTTTGCCCCTCCAGCGCAAAGCGCTTGACCCGGCCCGCAATCAGGCCCAAGCCTGGGGTGTCTTGCTCCTCAGAGTGGTCCAGCAGCATCTGCATGCCCACGCAAACGCCCATCAGAGGCTTGCTGGCAGCAGCTTCCAGCACGGCTTCTTTCAGGCCGGACTCCGCCAATTCGCGCATGCAGTCGCGCATCGCGCCTTGACCGGGCAGCACCACGCGCTCGGCAGCGCGCACGTCCTCAGGCCGTTGGGTGACGATAACCTCCACACCCTCCCCGGCCGCCACATGCATGACCGCTTGAGAGACCGAGCGCAGATTGCCCATGCCGTAGTCCACCACGGCAACAGTACGGCGACTCATTACAGCGACCCCCGCCGGCCCCCCAGGAGTCAGCCCCTCGGGTAGCGAAGGCGCGCAGCGACAAGCTTGGGGGCTCTTCACAAGCTTCCTTTCGTCGAAGGAATCACCCCGGCCGAGCGCGGATCCAGCGTCAGCGCCATGCGCAGCGCGCGACCGAAGGCCTTGAAGATCGTCTCGCACTGGTGGTGGGCGTTGTGGCCTTTGAGGTTGTCCACATGCAGGCTGACCAGGGCATGGTTCACAAAGCCTTGGAAGAACTCAAAAGCCAGTTGGGTATCAAACGCGCCAATGCTGCCCGCAGTGAATTTCACATCCATAGCCAAACCAGGTCGACCGGAAAAGTCCACCACGACGCGCGACAGGGCCTCGTCCAGCGGCACATAGCTGTGGCCGTAGCGGGTCAAGCCCTTCTTGTCGCCCACGGCTTGTGCCACCGCTTGGCCCAGGGTGATGCCCACGTCTTCGACGGTGTGGTGGCCATCGATGTGCAGGTCGCCTACGGCCTCAATCTCCAGGTCGATCAGGCCATGCAGGGCGATCTGGTCGAGCATGTGGTCAAAAAAACCAATGCCCGTCGCCAGCTTGGCCTGGCCGGTGCCGTCCAAGTTGACGCGGACGCGGATTTGGGTTTCGTTGGTGTTGCGTTGAACTTCGGCAATGCGCGCGGTGGAGGTGGAACTCATGGGGCCTGGGCTTTCAAAGGTCTTGCAGCGCTGCTCGCAGCGCGGCCAGCATGGCCGGGTGTTTTCTTCTGGGGTGCCCACGGTGATGCGAAGGCAGCTGGCCAGCAAGGGGTGCAAGCCCGAGACGTTTTTGATCAGCACGCCGCGCGCCTTCATGCCAGCAAATACAGCCGCTGCGTCGGGCACCCGCACCAAGATCATATTGGCTTCGCTGGGAAAGGGCTGCACACCGTCCAAGGCCTGCAAGCGCGGCGACCAGCCGCGCGCGCTCGCGCGAAGACTCGGCTGCCTGGGCGGCATAGACCTCGGCGTGCTCCAGGGCAAACAGGCCGGCCTCGGCGTTGAGCACGCTGATATTGAAGGGCGGGCGCAGCTTGTCCACCTCGGCAATTACCGCCTGGCGGCCAATCAAATAGCCAATGCGCACGCCCGCCAGGCCAAACTTGCTCATGGTGCGCATCACCAGCACATGCGGGTAGCGCGCAAGCGGGCCAGCGAGTCGCGCGCGGCAAAGGGCTGGTAGGCCTCGTCCATCACCACCAGGCCGGGGGCGGCTTCGATGATGTGCTCGATCGCACCGGCGTCCCACAAATTGGCGGTGGGGTTGTTCGGGTAGGCCAGCCACACCAAAGCGGGTTGGTGTTCGCGCACGGCCGCCAACATGGCCGGGCCGTCCAGTTCAAAGTCGGGCGTGGTGGGTACGCCCACAAACTTCAGGCCTTGCAGGCGGGCTGAGAGCTCGTACATCACAAAGCCGGGCAGCGGCGCCAGCACCACGGCGCCGGGCTGGCTGATCGCCATGCTCAGCAGGCTGATCAACTCGTCCGAGCCATTGCCCAGCATGATCGTCGCAGCCCTCGGGCATCTGCGCATGGCGGGCCAACTCGGCCTTGAGCACATCGCCGCGCTCGGCCGGATAGCGGTTCAGGGCCACGGCCCCTAAGCGCTCGCCCAAGGCTTGCTGCAGCGCCTCGGGCAGGCGGTAGGGGTTCTCCATCGTGTCCAGCTTGACCATGCCGGCGGCGGACTGCACGGCATAGGCCGTGGGCCAAGCGCACACATCGGCGCGCAGGACTGGAGGCAAGGGCTTGGATCGAGGCGATCCATTGCTCGGGCGCATCGACAGCTCAGGCTATAAAGGGGATTGATGATTTGCACGCTATCGAGCTGTCAACCGGTGCCTGCAGGCATTCAGGCTCAGCAGCCAGCTCGCAGCCCTGGTGCCTTGGCTGCGGCCACGATCAACGCGTCCCACCAGGCCAGGCCGAAACGGCTCTCGATCGACCAGGCGCTCTCGACCGTCGCATGGTCGATGGCCCAGGGGTTCCAGCGCTGGTAGCGACGCACCTCAGCGCGCGCATCGCCGGCCGGCATGGGCGGCTGGATGCGCGCGGTGACGTCGCGGTAGAAGTCGTTCAGCACCTGGGTGCGGAGATCGCGCCCCAGGCGGCGGCTGCCAGAGCTGGCGCAAGCCAGGCCACGGGCTTGCTCCCGCGCCGCGGGCCTCGGCACTGTCTTCGGCATGCAGGATCAGCACCGAGCCGTATCGACGAACACCGTGAGGGTGCTCATGTTGGGTCCCGGTCGCGTTGCGGATAAGGCGCTCGCCGTTGAAGCGCCAGCTGCGCTCGCGGTGCAGCCAGTCATGCATGGCGCGCTCATAGGCGTCGTCATGTCGCATCTTCTCGGCCAGCATCTCGCCGACCAAGCGAGACACGCTGGTGTTGCGGCGCGCGGCCTCCATGCGGGCCCAATCGGCCACGCTGTCTTCCATGGTGACGGTGACATTTTTCATCGCTTAACTCGCTTCGCAGAATAACACGAAATTCGTGTTGCACGAAGTTCGTGTTGATTCACTGCCCCTGCGGACCTCGAACTCGCAACACTGCTCGCACAAAGCCGTGGTCGGACCGAGTACGGTCGCGCCCTTCAAAAAGGTGGTCGTTGAAGTAATCCACCCGCCGCACATCACCCAGGCCAAAGCGGCTCTCGGGGTGGAACTCTTCACTCACCAAAATCTGGTCCAGCACCTCGGGGCTGCCTTGGTGAATGTGGCTGAAGGCCACGTCCTTCTTCAGGGCCGCCTCGCCCTGGATCTCATAGGCATTGAACAAGGCCACATCGCGGGCCTGGCGGTCATAGGCCACCTCGGAGGTGGCGGCCACCAACTGCGTGGTGACGCTGTGCGGCGCGTCGTTGAAGTCGCCCATCACGATCAAGGGCTCGCGGCTGCGGTGCAGCACGTCCACCACCCGGTGGCGCAGTGCGGCGCACTCGGCCCCGCGCAAGATCAGCGAGCGCAACGTAGCGACGGCCGCCACCTTGGGGTCGTCCCGGTCCTCGGTCGGACGGCCTTGATCGTCTTGCAAAAACTTGGGCCGTTTGGACTTGAGGTGCACCACCATCACCTGCAGGCGCAGGCCCGCCTTGGTGCTCAGCACTACATGCAGCGGCGGGCGCTCAAAGCGGCGGTGCAGCCCCAAGCCCGGCACCTCTACCGCCAGCCCCGGAGGGAACTCAGCCTCAGCTTGCGCGCTCTCCAACTTCAGCCGCGTGGCCAGGCCCAGGCGGGGCGTGCCTTCGGCCCCGCCCTGCCCGGGCAGGGCGCCGGTGTTTTCGGCCCCCAGCGCCAGCACGGTGGGGTAGCGCAGGCCACTGGCCGCCACCGCCGTGCGCAGCGCGGCCTCGTCCCACACCTCTTGAAAGCCGATCACATCGGCATTCAGCGCCCGCAGCCGCTCGCCAATCCACTGCGTCTTGCGTTGGTACTCGGCGGCTGAGAACGGGTCTTGGTTGGCATAGAACACCCGGCCCGGCAAGGCCAGGTTCAGCAGATTGCAAGTGGCCAGGGTCAGGGTGCTGGTGAGGGGTGGCGGATGTGGGTTGGCGTTCATGATGGCAGGGCAGAAACAGGCAGTGGTGCAGCGTGCACCATCTTGACGACATCGTAGCGGCGCGGTGGATCACCGCGCTCAAAGTACTGGTCCTCCACCAACTGAAAGCGATGTCGTTCATAGAACGACACCGCGTTCAGGGTGGCAATGACGGTGACCTGGCCTTGACCCATCGCCGCAGCCATTCGCACACCGTGCTCTAAAAGTTGCTGCCCCACACATTGGCCGCTGGCATCGGGAACCACAAACAAAAGTGTGACTTCGCCAGGGATGGCTTCGACAAATCCAAGCACGCGTCCGTCAGCCTCCGCCAGCCATATCCTGCCCGCATGAAGCGCATCTTGATAGATCGATTCAGAGCGCCCCAGAAACCACTCTGCGAGATGCTCTTCTGAATAGTGGGCGGCGCAGAATGCGATGACCGACCGCTGATGTATTGCGTAGAGGACGGCAGCATCGCCTTGATGCGCGCGGCGAATCAAGAGTGATGTCAGTGGTTTCGCATTCATGAGCTGATGGGCGTCTGCGAAACCTCAGACCCTTTAACCCTTCAGCCGCATCTCCGCCGCCCGGGCATGCCCCTGCAAGCCTTCGCCATAGGCCAACTCGGCGGCGATCACACCCAGAGTCTGGGCACCCGCTTCGCTGACCTCAATCAGGCTGCTGCGCTTCTGAAAGTCGTAAGTCCCCAAGGGCGACGAGAAACGCGCGGTGCCGGAGGTGGGCAGCACATGGTTGGGCCCGGCGCAGTAGTCGCCCAAGCTTTCGCTGGTGTAGGCCCCCAGAAAGATGGCCCCGGCGTGCTTGAGCAAGGGCTCCCAGCGGTGCGGGTCAGCGCTGGAGACTTCCAGGTGCTCGGGGGCGATGCGGTTGCTGATGGCGCAGGCTTCCTCCATAGAGCAGGTGACGATGAGCGCACCGCGGCCTTCCAGGCTGGCGCGGATCACGGCCTCACGCGGCATGGTGGGCAGCAGGCGGTCAATGGCCTCGCGAACCTGGGCCACATAGGCGGCGTCGGGGCACAGCAAAATGCTTTGGGCCAGCTCGTCGTGCTCGGCCTGGCTGAAGAGGTCCATGGCCACCCAGTCGGCAGGCGTGCTGCCGTCGGCAATCACCAAAATCTCGCTGGGGCCTGCAATCATGTCGATGCCGACTTGGCCGAACACTCGGCGTTTGGCGCTGACCACATAGGCATTGCCGGGGCCGGTGATTTTGTCCACCGCAGGCACGGTGGCCGTGCCGTAGGCCAGCGCAGCCACGGCTTGTGCACCACCGATGGTGAAAGCACGGGTCACACCGGCCACATAGGCGGCGGCCAGCACCAGGGCGTTCTTCTCACCTTTAGGCGTGGGAACGACCATGATGATCTCGCCCACCCCAGCTACGTGGGCAGGTATGGCGTTCATCAGCACGCTGCTGGGGTAGGCGGCCTTGCCGCCGGGCACATAGATGCCCACGCGGTCCAGCGGCGTGACCTTCTGGCCCAGCAGGGTGCCGTCGTCGTCGCGGTAGCTCCAGCTCTGGCCGCTGGCCTGCAGTTGGCGCTCGTGGTAGCTGCGCACGCGCTGGGCGGCGGCTTGCAAGGCACTGCGCTGGGCGGGGGTGATGGCGTCAAACGCCGCCTTCAGCTCTTCGCGCGTCAGCTCCAGCGCGCTCGTGCTGGCGGCGTGCAGGCCGTCAAAGCGAGCGGTGTACTCCAGCACTGCGGCGTCGCCACGCTGGCGCACATCAGCCAAGATGCTTGCCACGCGCTGCTCAATGGCGGCATCCTCTTCTGCCGACCAATGCCGCAGCCGCGCAAACTCCGCTTCGAAGTCAGCGGCCGTGGTGAGGAGGGTACGCAGGTTCAAGGCAGACATGGGGGCAGCAGCAGTGCGAAAAAAGGTCAGGCCGGGATGGCGCTGGCGAAGGCGTCGATCAGGGGTTTGAGCTGGTCGCGCTTGAGCTTGAGCGCGGCTTGGTTGACCACCAAGCGCGACGAGATGTCCATGAAGTGCTCCACCTCCACCAAGTGGTTGGCCTTGAGGGTCGAGCCTGTCGAGACCAAGTCGACGATGGCGTCGGCCAGGCCCGTCAATGGCAAGCAATACGTAACCC
>JAXHNT010000043.1:0-71105 GCA_034520165.1 Ideonella sp. | reverse complement strand
CTTTCTTTTCATTACGTATTGCTGATGGGCCAGTAAACGCCGATGGTCTGTTCCTTGCGGCTGATGAGCCAGACCTGCAGCACCTCTTGCAGGTGAGCAGCGCGCTGGTGCCTGTCCAGCAAGCTCAGGCGCTCGGCCTGCAGTTGTTTGCGCAGCACCGCTTTGTCGCGGGAGGGTTCGAGGTTGAGCTTGAACGGCAGGGTCATGGCGGGTCACCCAGCGCTATGAAAGCGCCTCACAATAGACCAAAGCGGCGGAGGCCCGATTGTGCATGGGTCCCCGCCATCCGCCTACCCAACACGCACAGCCCCATGAAGACGCCCTCTCCCAGTGCCGAGCTTTTGGCTTGGGCCCTTGAGCTGCTGAGTCCCCAAGGCCCAGCACGCTCACGCCGCATGTTTGGCGGCCATGGCATTTATGTGGACGACTTGTTCATCGCCTTGATCCTGGACGATCAGCTCTACCTGAAGGCCGATGAGCACAACCAAGCGCGCTTTGAGGCTGCGGGGTGCAGCCGTTTTGAGTACACCATGGCCGACGGGCGCATGGGCCATCTGCGCTACTACACCGTGCCGGCCGAAGCCTTGGAGTCCGTGGCCGAGATGCAACCCTGGGCACGCGAGGCCATGGCCTCAGCCCTGCGCGCCAAGGCCAGCAAAGCGCCGGCCAAGCCACGCACCCGAGCAGCCAGCACGGGCAAGCCTGCCGCCAAGAAGCGACTCACCCACCCTTGACGACAAGGCTGAGGCCGCAAGCCCCAGGCGCTGGGGACGCCGCGGTGCCAGGCCTCCAGCGTCACCCAATCGCCGCGCCTGAGGGGCAAGCAAGCGCCTTCCCGCAGCACATGGTCTTGGGGGTCATGGTCGCGGGTCACCCACAGCGTGCCCTGCACAGCACAGAGCTGGGCATCCCCGCTGAGGCGCAAGCGTTGAACGTGATGAAGCGGTGTGGAAGTCATGAATCGGCTCCTGCTCAAGGCCTGCATGATGCGTTGAGCTGAGAGAGAAATCCAATGACATCGCAGCCTTTGATTGATAAGCTGGCGTCATGAATCGACCACTCCACCGTCCCTTGCCCTTGGATTGTTTACGCAGCTTTGAAGCCGTGGCCCGGCACCTGAGCTTCAGCGCGGCAGCACAGGAGTTGCACCTGACCCAACCGGCCGTCAGCCGCCAAATCAAAGGCCTAGAGGAGGAGTTGGGCGCGCCGCTGTTTCAGCGCGCCACGCGCAAGGTGGAGCTGACCGCCGCCGGCCACACCCTGCTGCGTGCCACCGAACCGCTGCTGGCCCGCCTAGACGCCAGCGTGCGCCAGATCCGCATGAGCCGCAGCCGCGCCAAGGTCAGCGTCACCACGTTTCCGTCCTTTGCCTCGCTGTGGCTGATGCCGCGTCTGCCACTCTTTGAGCGCAACCACTCTGACGCTGACATCCGTATCGCAGCGTCAGACCGCATGGTGGACGAGGACGACACCGAACTGGACCTGGCCCTGCGCCACTGCCGCCCGGAGCGCGCGCCGCCCGCCTCAAAGCGCTTGTTTGGTGAGGTGCTGACCCCCGTGATCGGGCGCCGCTTGGCCGAGGCCATTGCCCGGGGCGAAGCCCCCACCTTGAGCCGCCCTGCCGATCTGGCCCAGCACACTTTGCTCGACATGGACGACGGCTCGCCTCATGCCAGCGAACTAGGCTGGAGTGCTTGGCTGACGGCCCACGGCCTGGCCAGCTTGGCCCCGCGGCGCTGGCTCAGCATGAACTACACCCACCAGCAAATGCAAGCCGCGCTGGCAGGGCAAGGCGTGGCGCTGGCCCGCTTGGCCATGGTGCATGAGGCTGTGGAGAACGGCGACTTGATTGAACCCTTCGGTCTGCAAGGCCGCCGCTGGGCGCCGTGGTGCTATTGGCTGCTGCCACTGGGCGGAGCGGGCACGCAAACCCGGCCGGAGGTGCTGGCCTTCGGGGCCTGGGTGCAGCAACAAGCGGCATTGACTCGCCATGCCATTGGCGACACCCCAGACCCCGAGGCCGACATCGACAGCGATTGATGCGCTGTGCGCATGAGGACCATGCGCCGATTGCACCCATGGACGGGGGCTGGCGCGCTAGCATCAACGCCATTCTTCAACACCCTCATTGCACACCATGTCCCTGTTGAAACTCGTCATCGGCAACAAGAACTACTCTTCTTGGTCCATGCGGCCTTGGGTGCTGTTGCAGCACTTCGGCATCCCTTTTGAAGAGCACATGGTGCGCTTCGACGGCTTCACCCCCGACTCAGCCTTCAAGCAGCGCATGGCGGAGATCTCACCCACCGGCAAGGTGCCCGCCCTGATCGACGAAGCCTTCACCGTCTGGGACACCCTGGCGATTGCTGAGTATTTGGCCGAACGCCACCCCGAGCACCCCCTGTGGCCGCGCGACCGGCTGCAACGCGCCCGGGCCCGCAGCCTGTGCGCTGAAATGCACAGCGGCTTTAGCGCCTTGCGCAGCCACTGCCCGCAGAACATCGAGGCCTCGCTGCCCGAGGTGGGCCAGCGCGTGCTGCAAGAGCACCCCGGCGTGCGCGCCGACCTGGACCGCCTGCAAGCCCTGTGGTGCGAGGCTTTGGCCAGCAGCGGCGGCCCCTTCCTCTTTGGTGAGTTCGGCATTGTTGACGCCTACTTCGCCCCGGTGGTCGGGCGGCTGCGCACCTATGCGTTGCCGGTGAACGCCTCGGTGGCTGCCTATATGGACCGCGTCTGGGCCTCGCCCGGGGTGGCAGCCTGGGTGACGGAAGCCTTGGCAGAGCAGGAGTACCTGGACTTCGAAGAACCCTATCGCAAGCACCGGTGAACCCTGGTCGTCTGCGCAATGGCCAAAGATCGGGGTACAGTGCCCCGTCATGTGGAAAACCCGAATCCCCCTTGCAGCGCTGGCCCTGGCCACAGCGACGGTCAGCTCAGGCGCGCTGGCGCAAACGCCCAATGCTGATGCGCTGATCCTGGACGCTCGCCAAGCTTTCGCTCGCAAAGACAGGGTCAAACTGACCAATTTGCGCAGCACGGCCCTGGAGACACGCCACCCCTTGGCGCCCTGGGTGGATTACTGGGCCATGAACTTACGCCTGCCCGAGGCCCGCAGCGAGGAGCTCGACGCCTTCTACGCGCGCTGGCCAGACAGCTACGTCGAAGACCGCCTGCGCAACGACTGGCTGCTGGAGTTGGGTCGCCGCCGTGACTGGGCCAACTTCAGTCGCGAAGTCCCTCGCTTCAAGATGAACGACGACCGCCAAGTGCATTGCTATCGGCTGCTGGCCGAGCACCAAGCGGGCAAGGATGTGCGCGAGGCGGCGCGCAAAGCCTGGATGGCCCAAAGAGAAGCCGACGATGGCTGCCACCAGTTGGCCAAAGCCCAGGTCGAGGCAGAGCGATTCATGCCTGAGGATGTGTGGCGAAAAGTCCGTCACGCCACCGAGCATGCACGGCTGAGGCAGGCCCGCCAAGCCGCCTCTTTGCTGGGTGAAGACATTGCAGCCAGCACCGCTCAAGCCCTGGACAACCCCGCGCGCTTCATGGCCATCCGCGCGATGGCCTTGGGTCATGCCCGCAGTGAAATGGCGGCCTTGGCATTGGGCCGCATGGCGGCCAGCGACCCTGCCGCCGCAGCGCGCTTGCTTGAAGAGCGCTGGGCTGCAGCCCTGGGCGGCGAGCACGGCGCTTGGGCTTGGGCGCAGGTGGCCAAGCAAGCAGCCCTCTCCTTGCGGCCTGAATCTCTGGAGTGGAGCCGCAACGCCTGGGACTCACTCAAACCACGGCTGCGCGACAAACCGGACTGGAGCGATGAGACCTTGGGCTGGCATGCCCGCACGGCCCTGCGCTTGGCGGGCTCTACGGAACGCTGGGTGTTGGCCTCCAGGGCGATCGCCGCGATGAGCCCTGAAGAGCGCGCCGACCCGACCTGGCGCTATTGGCGCGCGCGCGCCCTGCAGGCTTTGGCCAAACCAGGCCCCGCAGGTGAAGAGCAGCGGGAACAAGCGCGGGAGCTGCTCAAAGAGCTGTCGAGCGAACTTCATTTCTATGGGCAGCTCGCCTCTGAAGACTTGGGCGCC
Organism: Ideonella sp.; assembly: GCA_034520165.1. Lineage (GTDB taxonomy): Bacteria > Pseudomonadota > Gammaproteobacteria > Burkholderiales > Burkholderiaceae_C > Ideonella. The sequence continues at coordinate 67,023 of JAXHNT010000043.1, read as the reverse complement.
GTACAGCCCCTCCCACCCAAGCCAGCCGCACCCCCCCCCCCCGAACGCGAGGCCACCCGCAGCCACGCCGGCCTTCAACGTGCCCTGGCCGCCCTGGGGCTAGGCCTGCGCAGCGAGGGTGTCCGCGAATGGAATTTCTCGCTCATCGGCATGAATGACCGTGAACTGCTGGCTGCGGCGCAACTGGCCTGCAGCCGCGAGATCTGGGACCGCTGCATCAACACCAGCGAGCGCAGCAAATCTGAGGTGGACATGGAGCAGCGCTTCCCCTGGCCGATGCGCGAGGATGTGATGCCGCGCGCCCGCGAAGCGGGGCTGGACCCAGCCTATGTGTACGGCCTGATTCGCCAAGAATCCCGCTTCATCGTGGCGGCGCGCTCGCATGTGGGTGCAGCCGGGCTGATGCAAGTCATGCCCGCCACAGCCAGTTGGACCGCCAAGCGCATTGGCCTACCCTACAAGCCCGAGATGATCACCGACCGGGAAACCAATCTGCGGCTGGGCAACGCTTACCTCAAGATGGTGTTAGAAGATTTGGGCGGCTCCCAAGCCATGGCAGCTGCCGCCTATAACGCCGGGCCTAACCGCCCCCGGCGCTGGCGCGAAGGCCCGGTGCTGGAGCCCGCGATCTGGATCGAGAACATTCCCCTGCATGAAACCCGCGACTACGTCAAACGCGTGCTGTCCAACGCCAGCTACTACGCCGGATTGGCCGCCGGCAGACCGGTGGCATTGAAGCCACGCTTAGGGGCCAATATCGGCCCTCGGGACGCCCAGGCGCCCGCCCCGGACAGGGAGCTGCCGTGAGCGCCGTGGAGGCAACACCGGCCATGCGCCATATCCTGGTCTTGGGCGGCTCCGGCTTTGTCGGCAGCGCTTTGTGTGATGCGCTGGCACGCGACCCCCAGCTCGCAGGCGCTCGCTTGCGCGTGCCCTCACGCCGCGCGCAGCGTGCGGGGGCCGTGCGCATGCTGCCCAATGTGGACCTGATTCAAGCCGACATTCACCAAGATGCCGCGCTCGACGCCCTGCTGAAGGGCTGTGACGCCGTGGTCAACCTGGTGGCCATCTTGCACGGCAGCGCCGCAGCCTTTGAGCAGGTGCATGTGGGCCTGCCGCGCCGCCTGGCCGCCGCCATGGCGCGCCAAGCTGTGCGCCGCTTGGTGCATGTCAGCGCGCTGGGCGTGCCCGAAGGCGCCCCCGCGTCAGCACCCTCCGCCTATCTGCGCAGCAAAGCGGCGGGCGAGCAGGTGCTGCGCGAGGCGGCTCTGGCCCAGGGCTTGCAACTCACCATGCTGCGTCCCTCGGTGATTTTTGGGGTGCACGACAAGTTCCTGAACCTCTTTGCGGCCTTGCAAGCCCTGTTCCCCCTGATGCCGCTGGCGGGGGCCGAGGCACGCTTTCAGCCGGTGTGGGTGGGCGATGTGGCACAGGCCGTGGTGGCCAGCTTGCGGCAACCGCAGAGTGCCGGCCAGACCTTGGAGTGCGCCGGCCCCGACGTCTTCACGCTGCGGCAGTTGGTCGAGCTCACCGGGCAGCTCAGTGGCCACCCGCGCACCGTGCTGCCCTTGCCCTCGGCGCTGGCCCAACTCCAAGCCCTGGTCATGGAGTGCTTGCCCGGCGAGCCCTTGATGTCCCGCGATAACCTGGCCTCGATGACCGTGCCCAACATTGCCACCCCGGGGCGTCCAGGGCTGGCAGCGTTGGGGCTCGGCCCCACCGCCTTGATGGCCGTCGCCCCCGCCTATTTGCGCCACCACCAAGGCTGCGCTCGGCTGGAGGCTTGGCGCGCCTTGCATCGCTGACACCCCGCTTTGGTCTCGCCATGTCCGACCTCCGCTGGATCACCACCCAAGAGCGCCCGGCAGGCGTCGTTGACGCCGTCGACTCGGGGCTGGATCACTACAACCTGAGCCACGCGCCGCTGCAGCAGGTGCAGCCCTTGGTCTGCGCAGCGCAAGATGAGCGCGGTGCCACGCTGGGCGGCGTCGTCGGCCGGACCTGGGGCGAGTGCGCCGAGGTTGAGCAAGTCTGGGTCGATGAAGCGCAGCGCCGCAGCGGCCTGGGCCGGCGCTTGATGCAAAACTTTGAACACGCGGCCCAGGCCCGTGGCGTGCGCCGCATCTACCTCAGCACCTTCAGCTTTCAAGCTCGGGGCTTTTATGAAAAGCTGGGCTATCGCATGGTCTGGAAAGTCGCGGGCTTCACCCCCGAAATCAGCAAGTTCATGATGCAGCGCGAGCTGCCCAGCGCCCCATGAAGTGCTATGTGGTGGGCGGCGCGGTGCGCGACGCTCTGCTGGGCCGCCCCGTACATGACCGCGATTGGGTGGTGGTGGGCAGCTCTCCCCAGGCCATGTTGGACGCGGGCTTTGTGGCGGTGGGCAAAGACTTCCCCGTCTTTTTGCACCCCCAGACCCATGAGGAATATGCCCTGGCCCGCACCGAGCGCAAAACCGCGCCGGGCTACCACGGCTTTGCGGTGCATGCCGCGCCCGATGTGACGCTGGAGCAAGACCTGCAACGGCGCGACCTGACCATCAACGCCATGGCACAGGACGCCGAAGGGCAGCTCATCGACCCTTACGGCGGCCAGGCCGACTTGCAACAACGCGTGCTGCGCCATGTGGGCGAGGCCTTTGCCGAAGACCCGGTGCGCATCCTGCGCCTGGCCCGTTTTGCCGCCCGGCTGACGGACTTCAGCGTCGCGCCAGAGACCCTGCACCTGATGCAGCAGATGGTGGCCAGCGGCGAGGTGGACGCGCTGGTGCCCGAACGCGTGTGGCAAGAGCTGGCCCGTGGCCTGATGGAGGCGCGCCCCAGCCGCATGCTGCAGGTGCTGCGGGACTGCGGCGCCCTGGCGCGGCTGCTGCCGGAGGTGGACGCGCTGTGGGGCGTGCCCCAGCCGCCCCAACATCACCCCGAGATCGACTGCGGCGTGCACACGCTGATGGTGCTGGACATGGCCGCCCGCTTGCAAGCGCCGCTGCCGGTGCGCTTTGCGGCCTTGTGCCATGACCTGGGCAAGGGCCGCACGCCCCCCGAAGAATGGCCGCGCCACATCGCCCATGAAGCACGCAGCGAACGCTTGACCCGCAAAATGGCGCAGCGCCTCAAAACCCCCACCGAGTGCAGCGAGCTGGCCGTGATGGTGGCGCGAGAGCACACCAACATCCACCGCGCCACCGAGCTGAACGCGGCAGCCCTGCTGCGTCTGATCGAGCGCTGCGATGCCTTCCGCCGCCGTGAGCGTTTTGAGCAGGCCTTGCTGGCCTGCGAGGCCGATGCCCGAGGCCGCTTGGGCTTTGAAGAAGCGGCCTACCCCAGCCGCACCCGCCTGCTGCACGCCCTGGCCGTGCTGGATGCGGTAGACACCGCCGCCGTGGCCGCCGATGCGCTGGCACGCGGGGTGAAGGGAGCGGGCATTGGTAACGCCCTGCATCAAGCCCGCGCGGCCGCCTTGAGCACCGCGAACGTGTAGAACTGCGCACTCTGCGCCACTGTATGCAGCGGCCGCTTGAGGCTTGCGGATTTGGGTCGATAGCGCGCGGACGCATGGCGGAAGTTCGCCTGCGCACTCCCAACTTTGGCGTACCGACTGATGATTGCGACCCCTCCCGATAAGTACCGGCTGCTGACCCGCAGCGACATGGACGGCCTGATCTGCGCCGTGCTGCTGAGGGAGCTGGATATCCTTGGCGAGGTGGTCTTCCACCACCCCAAAGACGTGCAAGACGGAAAGGTCGAGGTGCACGAGCACGACATCTTGGCCAACCTGCCCTACATCCCCGGCTGCGCCCTGTGCTTTGACCACCATTCCAGCGAGGCCAAACGCAATTTAGGTTTCAAAACCCCCGGCTATGTCCTGCATGCCAACGCCAAGTCAGCGGCACGCGTGGTGTATGACTATTACGGCGGCGCGGCCAGCTTTCCCAACATCAGCCCAGCGCTGATGGACGCCGTGGACCGCGCCGACTCGGCCGACTTCAGCCGCGGGGAGGTGCTGCACCCCAGCGGCTGGGCCTTGTTATCGTTCTTGATGGACGCTCGCACCGGCCTGGGCCGCTTCAAGGACTACCGCCTCTCCAACTATCAGTTGATGGAAATGCTGATCGATGCCTGCCGCACGCTGAGTGCGGAAGCGATCTTGGAACTGCCCGACGTGAAAGAGCGCACCTCGCGCTACTTTGCGCAGCAAGCCGCGTTCGAGGACCAGTTGCGTCGGGTCGGCCAGGTGCACGACAACCTGGTGGTGCTCGACCTGCGCGACGAAGACCCCATTTACGTGGGCAACCGCTTTCTGGTTTACACCGTGTTCCCCCAGTGCGACATCTCCATGCACGTGATGCGCTCGCGGCACAACGAACACACCGCCTTCACCGTGGGCAAGTCGATCTTTGGCCGACGCAACACGATGGACATTGGCGCCCTGATGCTGGACCACGGCGGCGGCGGCCATGACGCCGCGGGCGCCTGCCAAGTCCCCAACGCCAGCGCCGACCGGCACAAGCAACGCCTGACGGAGCGCATCGTGGCACTGTCGCGCCAGGCGCAGCCCGTGCCGGCCTGAGACTTTCTGCGCGGCACCCAACCGGGTCAGCGACCATAAGGTAAAGCCGCCGCCACTTTGGCCGAAAAGGAAACATGTGCCCGGCGTCAGGCCGGCGCCAGCCTTTTTGACACTGGGAGCCTCTCAACATGACCACTGCCCCTCAAAAGTACCGCCTATTGACCCGCAGCGACATGGACGGTCTGGTCTGCGCCGTGCTGCTCCAAGAGATGGACATGCTGGGCGAGATCGTCTTTGTGCACCCCAAGGATATGCAAGACGGCAAGGTCGCGGTGACGGCGCAAGACATCCTCACCAACCTGCCCTATGTGCCGGGCTGCGGCATGTGCTTTGACCACCACTCCAGCGAAGCCGAGCGCAACAACGGCAAGCCCACGCCGGGCTATGTGCTGAAGGCCGATGCCAAGTCAGCCGCCCGGGTGGTCTATGCGCACTTTGGCGGCAAGGCCCGCTTCCCACGCGTCAGCGACGAGATGATGCACGCCGTCGACAAGGCCGACTCCGCCGGGTTCACCGAAGGCGATGTGTTGCACCCGCAAGGCTGGGAGCTGCTGTCCTTCTTGATGGACGCCCGCACCGGCCTCGGCCGCTTCAGAGAATTCCGCATCTCCAACTACCAGTTGATGATGCAACTCATCGAGTGCTGCCGCGACATGCCCATCCAAGACATCTTGGCCTTGCCGGATGTCAAAGAGCGCGTCGACTTGTTCTTCGCCCAGCACGCCCTGTTCCGCGACCAAATCCAGCGCGTTGCCGAAGTCCACGACAACCTGGTCATCCTGGACCTGCGCAAAGAAGACACCATTTTTGCGGGCAACCGCTTCGTGGTCTACGCCATGTTCCCGCAGTGCGACATCTCCATGCACGTGATGTGGGGCCGCGAGAAGCAAAACACGGTCTACACCGTGGGCAAATCCATCTTCGGCCGCCGCAACACGATGGATGTGGGCGCGCTGATGCTGGAACACGGCGGTGGTGGGCACCATGCGGCAGGCACTTGCCAAGGGCCGAATGAGCAGGCTGAATCTCGAAAACGCGCACTGGTCAGCCAGATCCTGCCGCGCAGCGGGGCCTTGGCTGCATCTGCCAAATTTTTTAAATTGAGGATGGCCCCATGAAGCTCTCATTGTCCACACGACAGGCAAACCCACCCCGCCGTCAACGAGGATTCACGCTGATTGAGCTGATCGTTGTCATCGTCATTTTGGGCATCTTGGCCGCAACAGCGCTGCCCAAGTTTGTCGATATGCGACGAGACGCACGCGTGGCCGCTGTCACGAAGCTGCATGGGGACATTGTGTCTGCCGCTCGAATGGTGAACGCGAAGTGCTTTTTGAGCACCCAATGCAATGGCATCGTGTACCCCAGCGGTTTCACCATTGATGGTATCGATGCTGCGCTAGTGAACGGTTACCCTTCGGCAAGAGCGGGGTACGCGCCAGACAGCACGCTGCGATCAGGCAATATCGCTGTCTGGATACAAGTCAGCGGCTTTGACATCGTTCAGCCTAATGGCCATACATTGAAGTATCACCAACCTGTCAATGGAGCAAACCTCGACACGTGTGCAGTGATCTACCACGAAGCAGGATCGGGTGCCACAACACCTTCCGTCGCGGTCGATACCTCTGGTTGCTGAGCTGCCCGCACAGTCCGCAATGCTCACTCGAAAACCGGACCGGCAGGATCAGAGCATGTAACTGATCCCCGCCGCCAGCACCGACAACACGATGCTACTGGCAAAGGGCAGAAAAATCTCGCGCCCGAAGAGGGTGAAGCGCACATCGCCCGGCAGGCGGCCCAGGCCGATGCGGCCGAGCCAAGTGCCCAGGCGGTTGAAGATCAGAAACGCCAGCAGGAAGACGATGAGCCAGCGCATCGCTCACAGCCTATGCGTGCGGTCACCCGCCACAAAGCCCACTGGGTCCAGGGTGACATCGGCGGAGGCCAGGGCGATCACTTTGAACAGCTCGCCCATCTCGTGCTCGGTGATCAGCTTTTGCGCCATGGCGCGCTCTTGCACGCTGGCGGCGGCCAGCAGGGGCATGAGGCCGCTGTTCATCAAGAAGCGAGCCTGGCTGGTGTAGCCCAAGATCTGCATCCCGGCGTCTTGCGCCGCCAGCGCAATGCCGGTGAAGTTGACGTGGGCGGTGATGTCTTTGAGGCCCACGCTGACCAGCGGGTCGGTGTCGGCAACGTGGGCTTGGTGGCACATCAAGGTGCCGCCAATGCGTTGGGGGTGGTAGTACTCGGCCTCGGGGAAGCCGTAGTCCAAGAACAGGGCGACGCCGTGCTGCAGGTGCTCGGCCAGGCTGCGGATGAAGGCCTCGGCCTGGCGGTGGATCTCGGTGGTGGTGCCGGGCACAAAGCCGCTGAGATCTTCCAGCGATGGGTGCAGATCCGTGGGCCGGTCGGCGTGGGCAAACGCGTGGGTGCGTTCGTCCCACACCACGCCGCGCTCCAGCCATTGCTGGCCGTCAAAGTGCAGCAGGTGCACCGGCATGGCGTCCAGCACTTCATTGCCCAACACAACGCCGCGCATGGTGGCGGGCCAGGTTTGGGCCCACTGCACGCGCTCGCCAAAGCGGGCCAAGCGCAGGGCTTGGCGCTCGCGCAGCTCGCCCGAGAGGTCGATGATGGTGTAGCGCGCCAGGGGCTGGCCCAGCGCGTCCAAGCTGCTGATGACCTGCTCGGCCAAGGCGCCAGAGCCCGCGCCGAACTCGAAGACGTCTTGCGTGCCGGTGGCTTGCAGCGCCTGCGCCACCTGCTGGGCCAGGGCTTGGCCGAACAGGGGCGACAGCTCAGGCGCCGTCACAAAGTCGCTGCCACTGCCCGGCATCAGGCCAAACTTGCGGCTGCTGTTGCTGTAGTAGCCCAAGCCCGGCTCATAGAGCGCCAGGGCCATGAACTGGTCGAAGGGCAGCCAGCCGGCGTGGGCGGCCATGGCCTCACGAATCCGGGTGCGCAGTGCGGGCTCCACCCCGGAGTCAGGGCAGCCATTTAAACTGTGGGGTTCGCCGCCTGCTGCATCCGCAGGGCCGGGCGATGGCGTTTTGTGCATTCATGGATTGTAGGTTCGTGCCCCTCCACACCCCCTCCCCCGCGCCGCAGCGCCCCGTCACCCTGGTGACGGGCGGCGCGCGGCGCATTGGCCTGGCTATTGCGTGCGAGCTGGCCGCTGCCGGCCACGATCTGGCGCTGCATGTGCGGCGCCAAGACGGTGAGGCCGCCGCCGCCGTGCAAGACGCCGTGGTCCAACTGCAGGCCCTGGGTGCGCGCGTGGCCGTGCTGGCGGCCGACTTGGGCGACGACACCGCCTGCGCCGAGCTGCTGCCGCGTGCGGTGGCAGCGCTGGGGCGGGTGGATGCGCTGGTGAACAATGCCTCGCGCTTTGACTATGACGCGCCCGGCCCCGCCAGCCCCCAGGCGCTGACGCCCGAGGCCCTGCGCGCACACTGGCAGGCCAACACCGTGGCCCCGGTGCTGCTGGCCCAAGCCCTGGCCCAGCATGTGGCCGAGCGCGGGGGCCAGGGCTGTGTGGTCAACCTGCTGGACCAAAAGCTCTGGAACCCCAACCCAGACTACTTCTCTTACACCCTCTCCAAAGCTGCGCTGCGCGAGGCCACCGTGCTGCTGGCCCAAGCCCTGGCACCGGCCGTGCGCGTGGTGGGCGTGGCCCCTGGCGTGACGCTGGTTTCAGGCCCGATGAACGAGGCCGAGTTTGCCGCCGCCCACCGCCTGACCCCGCTGCAGCGCTCGTCTACCCCGCAAGACATTGCGCGGGCGGTGCGTTTTTGCATTGAATCCCCCGCCATCACCGGCACCACCTTGCTGGTGGACGGTGGTCAGCACTTGGCGGCGCAGCCGCGCGACGTGCTGTTTTTGGCGCAACAGAATTTGAACTCCTCTCAAGGCTGAACCGATCATGCAGACCTCTTTGCTTCACCCTGGCCTGCGCGATTGCCGCCGCCTGTTTTTGCGCGACTACGAGGTGTGGATCAACATCGGCGTGCACGACTTCGAGAAGAAGGGCGAGCAGCGCGTGCTGATCAATGTGAACCTCTTTGTGCCCCTGGCCACCTCTACGCCCAAGGTCGATGAGCTGGAGGAAGTGCTGGACTACGACTTCATCCGCCGCACCATTGCCGAGCGTGTCTCCAAGGGCCACATCCACCTGCAAGAAACCCTGTGCGACGAAGTGCTGGCCCTGATGCTGGCCCACCCCAATGTGCGGGCTGCCAGCGTGTCCACCGAAAAGCCCGATGTCTACCCCGACTGCGATGCGGTGGGTGTGGAAGTCTTCGGCATGAAAGACTGATGACCTCCCCATGAGCGACGTTCTCCAAACCCCTGAGTTGCGCCCCGAGTTGAGCGCGGACGAGCTGGCCGCCAAGCAAGCCAAGAAGGCCGCCTTCGAGACCAACAAGCTCAGCAAGCGCCTGCACCGGCAAGTGGGCCAGGCCATCACCGACTTCAACATGATTGAAGAAGGCGACAAGGTCATGGTCTGCCTCTCGGGTGGCAAAGACAGCTACAGCATGCTGGACATCTTGATGAACCTGCAGAAGCGGGCCCCCATCAAGTTTGAGTTGATCGCCGTCAACCTCGACCAAAAGCAGCCGGGCTTTCCGGCCGAGGTGCTGCCCAATTACCTTCGCCAAGTGGGCGTGCCGTTTCACATCGAGACGCAAGACACCTACAGCATCGTCAAGAACATCATCCCGGAAGGCAAGACCATGTGCAGCCTGTGCTCGCGGCTGCGCCGGGGCATCCTCTACCGCGTGGCGCGGGAGCTGGGCTGCAACAAGATCGCGCTGGGCCACCACCGCGACGACATGGTGGTGACCCTGCTGATGAACATGTTCTTCGGCAGCCGCATGAAAGGCATGCCGCCCAAGCTGGTGAGCGATAACGGCGAATTTGTGGTGATCCGCCCGCTGGCCTATGTGGCCGAAGACGACTTGGTGCGCTGGTCCGATCACAAGGCTTTCCCCATCATCCCCTGCAGCCTGTGCGGCAGCCAAGAGAACCTGCAGCGTGTGCTGACCAAAAAGATGATCCGCGAGTGGGACAAGCAGTACCCAGGGCGTATCGACAATATGTTCAGCGCCATGGGCAACATCACGCTCTCTCACATGATGGACCGAAAGCTGCATCCGTTTGAGAGCATCAAGGCCACCGGCATCCCTGACCCGCAAGGCGACAAAGCCTTTGACGAGGACGAGGAGAGTTGCGCCAGCCCGGCCCCCGCAGCAGGTAAAGAAACTCAAACTGTGCGCCTGATGTGGGACGATTCCAGGCCTTGAGCCTGCACACCAAGAAGGAGACTGCCATGCCTGCAATCACCCCCTCTCGCCGCCGCGCCTTGCGTTTGGGGCCCGCGCTGGCGGCCCTGCTGCTGACAGCAGGGCTAGGCGGCTGTGCGCTGATCAATACCTTCCACGCGGAAGTGGCCAGCTTTGGCAGTTGGGCCGCCGAGCGCAAACCGGGCAGTTACCGCTTTGAGCGCCTGCCTTCTCAGGCCACCCAGCCCGAGACACAAAAATCTCTGGAAGACGCCGCCGCCCAAGCGTTGGCCCGCGCCGGTTTTGTGCCCGCCGCCGAAGGCAGCGAGCCTGACGTGCTGGTGCAGATTGGGGCCAAGGTCTCACGCCAAGTGCGCTCGCCCTGGGACGACCCACTGTGGGGCCGCCTGACCCTTGGCACCCGCCTAGGTGGCCAGTACCCGCGCTTGGGCTGGGGCGTGGTGGCGCCTTGGGGGCAGGTCGAGTACGAACGCGAAGTCGCCCTGCTGATCCGCGACCGCAAAAGCGGCGAAGCCCTGTACGAAACCCGGGCCCGCAGCAACGGCACCACCACGGGCGGCAGCAGCGTGCTGCAAGGCATGTTCTTGGCCTCGCTGGCCGAGTTCCCCAAGGTCCAGAACGAGCCGCACAACGTGGCCGTGACCTTGCCCTGATTTTTTAGGTTGTTATGTCCCTGAACATCGTCATCATGGCTGCGGGCAAAGGCACCCGCATGCGCTCCAAGCTGCCCAAGGTGCTGCACCGCTTGGCCGGCACGCCCCTGCTGCACCATGTGCTGCAAACGGCCGCCACGCTCCAACCCACCCGCACCTTGGTGGTTACCGGCCACGGCGCCGACGTGGTGGAAGCCAGCGTGGCCGACCTGGCCGTGACGGGCCTTGGCAGCGTGCGCCAAGAGCCCCAGTTGGGCACCGGCCATGCCGTGCAGCAAGTGGTGCCGCACCTGGGCGATGAGGGCGTCACCCTCATCCTCAATGGCGATGTGCCTTTGATTGAGGCCGCCACCGCCCAAGCCCTGGCAGCGGCCTGCGGCGGCAACAAGCTGGCCTTGCTGACCGTCACCCTGCCCGATGCCACCGGCTATGGCCGCATCGTGCGCAGCGCCAACGGCGGCATTGAGGCCATCGTCGAGCACAAAGACGCGAGCGAGGCCCAGCGCCAGATCCGCGAGGTTTACACCGGCATGATGGCCGCCCCCACAGCGGCGCTGAAGCGCTGGGTGATGGCGCTGAACAACCAGAACGTTCAAGGCGAGTTCTACTTGACCGACATCGTGGCCATGGCCGTGGCCGAGGGCGTGCCCGTCACCAGCGCCAGCGCGGCCGATGAAACCGAAGTGCTGGGCGTGAACAGCCCGCTGCAACTGGCCGACCTGGAGCGCCGCCTGCAAACCCGCCGCGCCAACGTTCTGCTGGAGCAAGGCGTGCGCCTGGCCGACCCGGCCCGCTTTGACTTGCGTGGCACCCTGACTTGCGGCAGCGATGTCGAGATCGACGTGGGCTGCATTTTTGAAGGCCAGGTCAGCCTGGGCGACGACGTGCGCGTGGGCGCGCACTGCGTGATCCGCAATGCCACCCTGGGCACCGGCGTGGTAATCCACCCCTACACCCACATTGATGGCAGCAGCGAAGGCGTCAGCGTGGGCGCAGGCTCACTGATCGGCCCCTATGCCCGCCTGCGCCCAGGTGCGGTGCTGGCTGAAGAGGTCCACATCGGCAACTTCGTGGAGGTCAAAAACTCCACCATGGCCAAAGGCTCCAAAGCCAACCACCTGGCCTATTTGGGCGACGCCACGGTGGGCGAGCGCGTCAATTACGGCGCGGGCGCCATCACCGCCAATTACGACGGCGCCAACAAACACCGCACCGTCATCGGCAACGACGTACACATCGGCTCCAACTGCGTGCTCATCGCCCCGGTCACCATCGGTGCCGGCGCCACCATCGGCGGCGGCTCCACCATCAGCCGAGACGCGCCCGAAGGCCAACTCACGGTGACCCGCGCCAAGCAGATGGCGATTGCGGGGTGGACGAGGCCGGTGAAGCAGAAGAAGTGAGCGTAGCGCCCTTGGGCGCTAAGCCGCTCGCAATACACCACTGCGCCGCCCAATAGCTGGCCAACACCCACAGGCTGGCCAGGGGCAGGGGCCCGGCGAATTTGTTGGTGGCCAGGAGTGCATCGCTCAGCATGAAGAGCGCGCCGCCCAAGGCCAGGACGCGGCCGCGCGGCTCGCCTTGGCGCCACAGCACAGCGGCCTGCGCAGCCATGGCGCCTAAGCAGACGACATAGGCCAAGACCGGCCCCTTCAGAGGCCCGGGCACACCGGGCCAGAGTTGTGAGAGCACGGCCGCGGCGATGAGTGCATAGGCGGCAAACGCCGGCCACCAAGCGGCCAACCGCTGGCGCCGAGTGAAGGCCCAGAGGTAGCACAGGTGGGCCAGCAGAAAGCTCACCAAGCCGGGCAGAAAGCCTTGCTCGGGCCACAGCAGGGCAATGTCACCACATAAGGACAGCAGCAGCCCCGCCAACACCCAGCGGCGAAGCAGCGGCTCGCTCAGGCCGCGTCGCCAGGCGTAGGCGATGACGGCCAGGGTGGCCAGCGGCTTGAACACAAAGTTCAGCCACGGCTGGTTCAAGGCCCAAGGTGCTGAGGCGATGGCCAGCAGGGCGCTGATCAGCAGCAGGCCTGCCAGTGCGGAGGATGAAGCGCGCAGGGTCATGACAAAGGTCCGCCGTGGGGTTGAAGAGGGACGCGGGGGGGAGCAAAGTGGTGGCGCCTCATCAAACCAGCCCGATCAAGTCTGCACCGTTTGAGCTGAAGACTTCATGGGGCCGACGCAATGGGTGTTCAAGCGGACAGCTTCTCGACGGTGTCGGCGGCCAAGCACAGGTCGGCCCAGGCCTTGGCTTTGTCCAAGGGCTGGCGCAAAAGGTAAGCCGGGTGGTAGGTGACGACGACGGGCGTGCCGCGATAGTCGTGCAGGCGGCCACGCAGCTTGCCAATCGGCTCTTCGGTACCCAGCAATTGCTGGATGGCGAAGCGGCCCATGGCCAGGATGAGCTTGGGCTTGACCAGCTCAATTTGACGTTGCAAGAAGGGCACGCACTGGGCCATTTCTTCGGCGCTGGGGTTGCGGTTGCGCGGCGGGCGGCACTTGAGCGTGTTGGCAATGAAGGCGCGCTGGGCGGCCTCGCCCTCGCTGCGCGAGAGCGCCACCGCCGCCAGCATGCGGTCCAGCAGTTGCCCGGCCGCCCCCACAAAGGGCTCGCCTTGTTGGTCTTCTTGCTCGCCGGGGGCTTCGCCCACAATCATCCAGTGCGCCTGCTCATGACCCACGCCAAACACCGTCTGCTTGCGGCTTTGGCACAGGCCGCAGGCCTGGCATTGGCGCACGGCGTCCTGCAGCCCGGCCCAGTCCATCTGGGCGATTTCAGCAGCGCGGGCGCTATCTGCTTGGGGCCGCAAGCCCTGCACCGCCGCCCCCGCCAAAGCTGCGGCCGCCGCCATGGGCGCAGGCTGGCCGCGCGAGACGGTGATGGGCCGCGCGGCCACGGGTGCGATAGGTGTAATAGGTGCGCCAGCAGCCACCGGCAAAGTGGCTGGGCGCGGTGCGGCCACGGGCGGGGCAGGCTCAGTGGCCAGGGCCGCCGCAGGCACGGCCGCCACCGCATCGGCGGCTCTCTTGCGGGCCGGGCCCCAGGGCTTCAAGCCCATGGCCGACAAGATGCTTTGTTGGCGTTCAGTCCAACGCATGGCCGAGGCTTTCGTCGCTCAAGAAAACGCCGGGCCGCCCCAAGTTTTCTTGATCCCCTCGGGGGGCGGGCTGGGCTGCGCCCAGCCCTGGGGGCTCCATCACGCGCCAACTCATCAGCACCGCGTCTTCGCGCTGCCCACCGGCAGCCGGGTAATAGCCCCGGCGCACACCCATCTCGGCAAAGCCCCAGCGCTGGTACACCGCCCGCGCTCGCTCATTGCTGCGGCGGACCTCCAGCCACAGGCTGTGCACCCGGGCTTCGCGGCTGCGCTCGGCCAAATGGTTAAGCAAGCTGAGCGCATGGCCCCGGCCTCGGGCCTCGGGCTTAATGGTGATATTGAGCAAGTGCATTTCCTCAAAGCCCAGCATGGCCACGTAGTAGCCCAGGCATTCGGTGTCGCGCTCGGCACGGCGCGGGGCTTCGGTGCTGGCCTCCAGCATCCAGGCCAGGTAGCCCGCCGCCAACGAGTCGGTGAAATTGCCTCGGCTCCAGGGGTAAGGATAGGCACGCGGCTCAATGGACATCACCGTGTCCAGGTCCGCCACGCTCATGGGGCGCAGCGTCAGGGTGGCGTGGTGGGGCCGGGGCCGCGCGCTCATGAGGCCGCCGCTTCTTTGGCCAGGCGCAGCGCGGCACGCTCAGCCGTGGTTTGGGCGACCTTGTCGCGCAAATAAAGCGGCTGCGCGTCTTCAGGCAGCAGCTTGGGCGCGTGCAGCCAGGCGTGGTGCGCCAGGGGCAGCAGTGCCGCTGCGCGCTGTGCCACACCGACCACCAGCGGCACGCCCTGGGTGTGGAGCCGCTCGCCAAACGCGGCGGCTGCCGAGCCCGCCACGCAGGCGGGTGGCAAGGCCTGCCAAGCCGCATTGAGGCTGAGAGCGTCCATCAGTGCAGGGGCCGACACAGTCGCCCAGGCGTGGCCGTCGTGGGTGTAGGCGGCAGCATAGATTTCGTCCATGCGGGCGTCCATGGCCACCCAAACGGGTTGGCCTGAGGCCACCGGGGCCTCCAAGCGCGCGGCCTCCGCCACCAGCATCAAAGAATCCAGCATCAGCACGGGCTTGCTGACCCCAAAGGCCAAACCCTGAGCCACCGAGATGGCGGTGCGCAGACCCGTGAAAGCCCCCGGCCCTTGGCCCACGGCGATGGCATCCAGGTCGGCCAGCGTCAGGCCTTGCTCGGCCAGCAGCGCCAGCAGCATAGGGATGAGGTGGGCCGAGGACTGCGCCCCGCCCTCTGCCAGCCGGTGCGAGCCCTCAGAGCCCAGGCCCAGGCCGCCACTGAGGGCCAGGGCCATGTGCTCGGTCGCGGTGTCGAGTGCCAACAACTTCATGAGGTCAATGTGGGGCCGGTCAGGGGGAGAAAGGCAGTCTTCGTCGGTTTGTCACCGAGCTTGGAAGTGTAGCCGTGCGAACATTGCCGACATGCCCAACACCCTGCGCCGTCCCAGCGGGTTTCCCGCCCGCACCCTCCTCGCCGCACTCTGCCTGAGCGGCCCCCTCGTCAGCCAGGCCCAAGACCTGCCCGCCGAGGTGGACGCCGCACTGCGCCGCGCCAAGCTGCCGGAGAACGCGCTGGTGGCCGTGGTGCAGGAGGTGGGCAGCGGCAGCCACAAGCTAGGCTGGCGCGAGCGCGAGCCCGTCAACCCGGCCTCAGTGTTCAAGCTGGTGACCACCTATGCGGCACTCGACCAATGGGGCCCGGCCTGGAGTTGGCGCACGCCGGTGTGGGTGCAAGGGACGGTCAAAGACGGGGTGCTGGAAGGCAACCTGATCATCAAGGGCTCGGGCGACCCAAGCTTGGTGCTGGAGCGAGTGTGGCTGATGCTGCGTCGGGTGCAGCAATTGGGCATCCGTGAGATCCGCGGCGATGTGCTGTTGGACCGCAGCCTGTTCAGCCTGCCCGTCGTCTCCCCCAGGGCCTTTGATGACGACGCGAGCCAGCCCTATAACGTGCGGCCCGATGCCTTGATGATGAACTTCAAGGCAGTGACCTACACCTTCACGCCCGACACCGCCCGCGGCGTGGCCGTGGTGCAAACCGACCCCCCCCTGGCGGGCGTGCGCACAGATGACACGGTGCCGCTGGCGGCCGTGCCCTGCGAGGACTGGTCGGCCCAAGTCAGGGCGCAATGGGGCGAGCCCAAGCTGATGCGTTTTGGCGGGCGCTACCCGCTGAGCTGTGGCGAGCGCAGCTTTTCCATGGCCTATGCCGACCCAGCCAGCTTCAATGCCCGCATGGTGGAGGCGATGTGGCAGCAACTGGGTGGGCGCCTGAGCGGGCAGGTTAAAGAAGGCAACGTACCGCCGGGGTCACGCTTGTTGTTTGAACAGGTTTCGCCGCCGCTGCAGCAGGTGGTGCGGGACATCAATAAGTTCAGCAACAACGTCATGGCCGAGCAGGTGTTCTTGAGCCTGGGCCTGGGCGACAAGCCCGCCGGCTCCATCACCCCAGACGACGCCCGCGAGCAGGTGCGGCGCTTTCTGGCGGGCCGCCTCGGGGATGATGGGCTGAAGGGCTGGGTGGTCGACAACGGCTCCGGGCTGTCACGCGAGAACCGGCTGACGGCTCAAGGCCTGTCGCGGCTGCTGCAACAGAGCTGGAACAGCCCAGTGATGGCCGAGTTGATGAGCTCCCTGCCCATCAGTGGGGTGGATGGCACGCTGCGCCGCTCCAAGGCCCCGCAGGGCCGGGCGCACCTCAAGACGGGCTCGCTGCGCGATGTGGCGGCGGTGGCCGGCTATGTGCTGTCCAACAGCGGACGGCGCTATGTGCTGGTGGCCATCCTCAACCACCCCAACGCAGCGGCAGGCCGCCCTGCGTTTGACGCGCTGGTTCAATGGACAATCCGCGACGCTCCCACTCGCTAAACCTCGATCACCCATGGATGCTGACAGCCTGCGCTGGCTGGGTTACCCCGCCGCCACTTTGACCACCCTGGCCTTTGTGCCCCAAGCGTGGCTGACCTTGCGCACGCGCAATGTGGCGGGCATCTCGGCGAGTACCTATGTCGCGTTCACGGCAGGTGTGTCGCTGTGGTTGGCCTACGCCTGGCCATCAAGGACTGGGCGCTGATCGCCTCCAACAGCATCACCCTGCCCATGGCGGCCAGCATCCTGTTCATCAAGCTGCAAGAAGACAAACGCGCCAGAGACCGCAAGGCCGCTGGCGCGTGAGCAGTGGCCCCTTGGGGCCTGTCGTCAGAAGGGCAGGTTGGACAGGCGCGTGGTCGCTTGCCTTGCCAAATTCGTGTGAAACAAATAACCCGGCCGTGTGTCATCCGCCCACAGATAGGTGGACGCGCTGGCACCGGTCACCATCGTCTTGGTGGTGCAGTTGGGCAGCGCAGTGCTGCAGGCGGCCACCGTCGAGTTGGCAATGCCAAAAGCGCCGCGCGTGCGCTCGCTAGACATAGAGCGAGAAAGATCATCTGCCAGCAGCAATCCGATCTTGCTGCCGTCATTGACCAACTTCAATCGCATGGCGAGGTTGAAGGCGTCGGTCAGACGCGACAGCAGCGCGGCCCGGTCGGTGTCAGTGTGTGCCGCCTTCTCCGCCAAGGCCCAGGGGGTGACGGCCACATCCATCGCGGTAGATACCAAGACACGGGGACCGAGTGCGGTCAGTGCATTGACCCGCACCGCCAGCGCCTCTCCTTTGGCTTTCAGCTCAGCCACCAGCGCAGCCTCCGACTGGGCCGGGAACTTCGCGTACGCAGCCCTGACATCATGCGGCCCCACAAAGACCGTGATCAGATCGGTGTTGGTGAACGCATTACCCGCTTGGAATGCGTCGACCTGGGTTTGGAAATCAGCCACGCCAGCGCCCACAGTGGCCAGTGTGACGGCCTTGAGGTCCGTTGCATTGTTGGTGTTGCATTGCGCAAAGGTCAGGCCATAGTAGGCGGCAACGCTTTGCACCCACAGAGGATTGTTGCCACACAACAGCGCATCGGCATCACCCAGCGCATTGACGCTGTATTTTTTGCCATCGGCCGTCAGCAAGTTCAGCTCATCCCCAAAGCTCAGCAGCCGCGTGGCGCGGAATTGATCCACTTGCGAGGTGCCGCCACCGCAGCCGGCCAACAAAGCGCCGCTCAAGGCCAGCACAGCAAGAGGGGCCGTCAGGCGCGAGGCCCAAGGGGCGAATTTCATAACAAACTCCGTTGTAGTGTGGGCACGCTGCGTCAGGCCGCAGCGGCACGTTGTAGCCGATCTCGCACCCCTTCCCACTCTGGGGAATCTGGGGGCCGCTCGATCCAGAGGAGCGGGGCGTGGGTGTCATCCAAAGCCCGCAAGACCGCAAACAACTCGTGCGCGCAATCAGGGGCATTGTCGGGCATACGCCGGTGCGGCCACTGCGCGCTTGAGTCCGCCGCAGGAAAGACGGTGCGTGAATATACCGCCGCCACAGGCTGGCCCGTGGCGGTCAATGGTTGCATCAAGGTAAAGGCCGCCTGTAGTTCTGCGGCGCTCATCAGGCGCACTTTGGCACGGGGGGCGTAATGCGCTTCCAGCGTGCCCGAGGCTTTGGGCGCATCGACGCCTGGGGCGCGCAAGGGCTGGCCCAGCACGGCTTCGATGGCTTGGCGCGTCAGCACGCCAGGCCTCAGCAAAGTGGGGTGCGCACCGCTGCAATCGACGATGGCCGACTCAATGCCCACTTCGCAGTCACCGCCGTCCAGAATCAAGAGATCGCCGCCGAACTCCTGCGCCACATGGGAGGCGGAGGTCGGGCTGACACGGCCGAAGCGGTTGGCGCTGGGCGCGGCCACGCCGCGCACGCCCAGGCGCGCCGCCGCGGCCAGCAAGGCCTGGGCCACCGGATGTGCGGGGCAGCGCAAGCCGACCGTAGCTTGGCCCCCGGCCGCAGCCTGGGCCAAACCCGGGCTACGCGGCACGATCACCGTCAAAGGCCCCGGCCAAAAGGCAGCCGTCAGGCGCTGGGCGGTCTCGGGCCAAGCGGCCGCGAACGGCGCGGCATGGGCGGCGTCTAGCACGTGCACGATCAAGGGGTGGTCGGCCGGGCGGCCCTTGGCGCTGAAGACAGCCGCGACCGCTGCGTCATCGTCGGCACGCGCTCCCAGGCCGTAGACGGTCTCGGTGGGCAGGGCCACCAAGCCGCCGTCGGCCAAGCATTGGGCCGCTTGGGACACGGCTTGCGTCGAGGCACCCTGGAGCACAGTCATGCTGCGATGCTCACCACGCGGGCAGGCCCAAGAGCGCGGCAGTTTGCAAGGCCACGGCCCGCACGCTGGCGGCATCGGCGCCGGTCAGGGTCAGATGGCCCATCTTGCGGCCGGGCCGGGCACTGGCTTTGCCATAGAGGTGCAGGTGCGCGCCGGGCAGGGCCAGCACGGCGTCCCAGGCGGGGATGCGCTCCACGCCGTCTTGCCACCACAGGTCACCCAAGAGGTTGAGCATGACGGTGGGCGAGTGCAGGCGCGGGGCCACCAGCGGCAGTTGGGCCATGGCGCGAACTTGCAGCTCGAACTGCGAGACATCGCAAGCGTCTAGGGTGTAGTGGCCGGAGTTGTGGGGGCGCGGGGCCATTTCATTGGCCACGAGGCTCAAGCTGCCATCGTCCGCCTTGACGACAAAGAACTCCACGCACAGCACACCCACATACTGCATGGACTGGGCAATCGCCCCGGCATGGGCGACGGCCTGCGCCGCCAACTCAGGCGCCACATCCGGCGCGGGCACTTCGGTGACGGCCAGGATGCCATCGCGGTGCAGGTTTTGCTGCACCGGAAAATGAACCCACTGGCCATCCACGCCGCGCGCCACGATGACGCTCAGCTCACGGTGCAGGGCCAGGCGTTGCTCCAGCACACAGGGCACGCGGCCTAAGCTGGCCCAGGCCTCCGCCAACTCGGCGCGGATCTGGATGCGCACCTGGCCTTTGCCGTCATAGCCCATGCGCGCAGTCTTGAGGATGCCAGGCAAGAGTGCACTGCTGACGCTGGCCAGTGCGGCTTCGGAGTCAATGAGCGCAAAGGGCGCACAAGGCACGCCGGACGCGGTGATGTGGGCTTTTTCAGCCGCGCGGTCTTGGCAGATCGCCACCGCATCGCCACTGGGCGCCACGGGGCGGCTTTGGGCCAGGGTGCGCAGGGCTTCGGCGGGCACGTTTTCAAACTCGGTGGTGATGGCCTGGGCCACCGCCACCAATTGCTGCAGGCCATCGGCGTCGAGGTAAGGCTTTTGCACGTGGTGGTGAGACACCAAGCCGGCGGGGCTGTGCGGGTCGGCGTCTAGGACGGCCGTGCTGTAACCCATGGCCTGGGCCGCGTGCACGAACATGCGGCCTAATTGGCCACCGCCCATCACGCCCAGCGTGGCGCCGGGCAAGAGCGCTTGGCGTTCCCTCTCGCTCATACCAAGTCCTGCGTCATGGCCCGCGCCACTTCAGTCTGACGGGCACGGTAGGCCTGCAACTGGACCCGCAAGGCGTCATCACGATTGGCCAGCATGGCCACGGCAAACAGCGCGGCATTGGCGGCCCCGGCGTTGCCAATGGCAAAGGTTGCCACCGGAATGCCTTTGGGCATCTGAACGATGGAGTGCAGAGAATCCACCCCTTGCAAGTGACGGCTGGCCACCGGCACGCCCAGCACCGGCACCACGGTCTTGGCCGCCAACATGCCCGGCAAGTGGGCGGCACCGCCCGCACCGGCGATGATGGCTTGCAGGCCGCGGGCCTGGGCGGACTCGGCGTAGGCAAACATGTCGTCCGGCATGCGGTGGGCCGAGACCACACGAGCCTCATGAGCCACGCCGAACTCGGCGAGAATCTGGGCCGCAGCCTTCATGGTCTCCCAATCACTGGAAGACCCCATGACGATCCCGACCACGGGTTGGGCAGTGTTCAAGGCTCAGTGCTCCGACATTGTGTAAACCGGTGATTTTAGGCGGCTTGTGCCGCCCGTGACCGCCCCCATGTAAAGGCGTCACCTTCCGGCGTTTTGTGCATCACAACCCCCAGCGACCATGATCGACATCACCCTCCAAAATTTCGAAGCCGACCTGATCAACGCCTCCATGCAACAGCCCGTGCTGCTGGACATCTGGGCGCCGTGGTGCGGACCTTGCAAGTCGCTAGGCCCGGTACTGGAGAAGCTGGAGGTCGCTTATGGCGGCCGCTTTGTGCTGGCCAAGCTCAACAGTGATGAACAGCCCGAGATCGCCGGACAACTCAGCCAAGCCTTTGGCGTGCGCTCCATCCCGTTTTGCGTGATGTTCTCGCTAGGCCAGCCTGTGGACGGCTTTGTGGGGGCGATTCCCGAGTCCGACATCCGCACCTTCTTGGACAAGCACGTGCCCACCGAGGATGCCCTGGAAGCCGAGGCTGACTTGGAAGAGGCGGAAGCCATGCTGGCCCAGGGCGCAGATCCCTTGAGCGCACTCGACAAACTGCAAGAAGCCGTGGCCATTGACCCGGCCAACGATGCCGCGCGTCTGGACTACCTCAAGCTGCTGTTGGAGATGACACCGCACGAGCCGCAGCGCGCCCAACAAGCCCGCCTGGCCTTTGACCCGGTGGCCGCCAAAACGCTGTCAGACACCCGCTTTGCTGCCGTGGAGCAATGGCTGAAGGCCGCCGAAGCCTACCCACAAGCCCGCACCGAGGCCGAGCTGCGCGCCGCCTTTGAGGCCAACCGACGCGACTTTGACGCCCGCTATGCCCTGGCGCAGCGCAAGATGGTGGAGAGTGAGCCCACGCAAGCCATGGACGAGTTGCTGGAGATCCTGATGCGCGACAAGGCCTGGAATGACAGCCTGGCGCGCAAGACCTATGTCGCTATTCTGGAGCTGATGAGCAAGCCGCTGCCCAAAGCCGCTGCCGAGGCTGCGGCAGGCAGCAAGGGCAAGCTGGAGATTGCTGGCCATGCCACGGTGACGCCCAATGACCCGGTGGTGGATCAGTACCGACGAAAGCTGAGTATGGTGCTGTTCTGAGGCAAGTTCAGGGGCTTGCTCGGGGCCACCGCTGCGTGGCCGCCTGCGCCATCAGCGCCCCGACTTTTGCAAGAGTCGCGCCCGCTCGGCCTCCACACGGGCCAATTGAACGCACAGCTCCGCCTGTTGGTTTTTCAGCCATTGGTGCTGCCTTTCGGCCTCGCGCTGATGGTGCGCCGCTTCAATGGGCTGCCCCATCAAACTCAACAAAGAGGCCATACGAGCGTGTGTAGCCGCCAAATCGTCGGGGTCGGGCATGTCACACACTTGCGCTCTGGCAATTTCCAAATCCCGCCGCGCGGCCTCATGTTCACCCACCTGCCACAAACACCAAGCCCTCGCCGCATGAAAGTAGGCCCTGTGCGTGCCTAGGCCGTCGGCCATGGCATTGCGCATATGAGTTTCCAGCAGTGCAGTGGCCTCGTCGTAACGCTTCATCGCCATGCAAACCATGGCCTTGAGCATGGGGTTCCAGGTAACCCGATCAGCCTTGCCGATGCCGGTATTGAAGTTAACAGAGGATTCGACTTCAATCATGACCCGACGGGCTGCCTCTGGGGCACAACGGCCAAAGGAGTCCTGCAGCGCCAGCGCATCAGCCTGAAAGGTCATGCGCGTCGAGATGATGGCACCGATCATCGCCGTATCGCCATCCAGAGCGGCCAACCTGTGGGCCGCCCGGTAGTAGCCTGCAGATTGATCGGGCCTGCCTGCATAGCTGTAGGCCAGCGCCATCAAGCACTCCAAACGCGCCGAGGGCACCAGACTCAGCTCAGGCATGGACCAAATCAGCTCATCCGCAAAGTGGGTCCAGCGACCCTCATGGAAATCCAGCGAGGCCAACCAGACGCTGGTATGCGCCTGAAGCCCCTGATCCCCTGCCGTGATCGCGAACTGCTTGGCTTGAGAGAACAAGCCACGGATCGACGGCGCGTGGTGATCACCGGTGTAGGTCATGATGGCTTCTGCATAGGCCACCCAGCCCTGCAATCGCGGCTCTGACTGGCGCTTGAGCTGGGCCTTGACCTGAGCGAGCGCCATGCGCGCCTCGACCATCATGCCCAGGCGGGCCATGGCCACCACCCGTTCGGCCCTCAGACACTCGCGATCCAGCGAAGACTCGGATGCCGCATAGGCATGGTCGAGTTGCTGCAAAAGACGTGGAACGACCATGAATGCTCCTCAGCCCACCAGCCGATGTAGCGCTTCTCGATACTTGTTGGCGGTGTGCGCTGTCACGTCGGCAGGCAATGCAGGGGCGGGCGCTTGCTTGTTCCAAGGCTGCCCGTCCACCTGCGCCGATTCCAGCCAATCCCGCACGAACTGCTTGTCGTAGCTCGGCGGGTTGGCACCCTCTTTCCAGCCCTCCACAGGCCAGTAACGCGAGGAGTCTGGGGTCAGCACCTCGTCCATCAGGGTCAGGGTGCCCTGCTCATCCAGTCCAAATTCGAATTTGGTGTCGGCAATGATGATGCCTTTGGTCAGGGCATAAGCTGCAGCCTCGGTATAGAGGCGAATCGACACATTGCGCACACGCGTGGCCAAGTCTTCGCCGATGATGCCGATCATCTGGGCAAACGAGATGTTCTCGTCATGGTCGCCCATCTCGGCCTTGGTGGCCGGGGTAAAGATGGGCTCGGGCAGCTTGGACGCGTTCTGCAAGCCCGCTGGCAACGGCACGCCGCAAACCTGTTGGTTGTGCTGGTACTCCTTCCAACCGGAGCCCGCAAGGTAGCCCCGCACCACGGCCTCGACCGGCAGTGGCTTGAGCCGCTTGACCAGCATGGCACGGCCTTCGACCTGAGCGCGCTCGTCAGGAGCAACCACGCTCAAGGGGTCTTCGCCAGTCAGGTGGTTGGGCACCACATGGCCGAGCTTGTCAAACCAGAACAGCGCCATTTGGGTCAACAGCGCCCCCTTGCCAGGAATGGGCTCCCCCATCACCACATCGAAGGCAGACAAGCGGTCTGTGGCGATCATCAGCAGCCGGTCGCTGCCGACGGCATAGTTATCACGCACTTTGCCACTGGCCAGCAGCGGGAGCGAGTGAAGAGAGCTGGTGTGCAAGGCGTGGTCCATGACTCAGGCAAGGTCTCAAGGGCATGAGATTGTAGGTTGCCCAAGCGTGCCGGTGCCTGACAGACTCTCATTACAAGGAATGAAGACAGAACTGAAGACTTCAGTTCTGTCTGAAGCCTTCCCGCTCAGCGAACTTGCTGAGCCAATGCACCGCGCGCATAGAGGCCTGCCATGTCGGCCAAGCTCATGCCCTTGATCTTGGCAGCTTGACCTTCGCAGCCAAACTCCAAGTAGCGCTGCTTGCAGATTTGCTGGGCTGCTTCGCGCGCCGGCTTGAGCCATTCACGGGCATCGAACTTGTCTGGGTTCTCAGCCAAGAACTTGCGCACCGCACCGGTCATGGCCAGACGGATGTCGGTGTCGATGTTGATCTTGCGCACGCCGTACTTGATGGCCTCCTGGATCTCTTCGACCGGCACGCCGTAGGTCTCTTTCATCTTGCCGCCGTACTGGTTGATGATGGCCAGCAACTCTTGGGGCACCGAAGACGAACCATGCATCACCAAGTGGGTGTTGGGGATGCGGGCGTTGATTTCCTTGACGCGGTTGATGGCCAGGATGTCGCCCGTGGGCTTGCGGCTGAACTTGTAGGCGCCGTGGCTGGTGCCAATGGCAATGGCCAATGCATCCAACTGGGTCGCTTTGACGAACTGGGCCGCCTCTTCGGGGTCGGTCAGCATCTGGCTGTGGTCCAGCTTGCCCACGGCCCCCACGCCGTCTTCCTCACCAGCCTCGCCGGTTTCCAAGCTGCCCAGGCAGCCCAGCTCGCCCTCGACGGTGGCGCCAATGCGATGAGCCATCTCCACCACTTGACGGGTCACGTTGACGTTGTAGTCAAAGCTGGCCGGTGTCTTGCCGTCGTCCATCAAGGAGCCGTCCATCATCACCGAGCCAAAGCCCAGATCCAGCGCGCCTTGGCAGATCTTGGGGCTGGTGCCGTGGTCCTGGTGCATCACCAGCGGGATGTGCGGGTACATCTCAGCGGCCGCCTGGATCAAGTGCTTGATGAAGGGCTCGCCTGCATACTTGCGCGCACCCGCACTGGCTTGCAAGATCACCGGCGCGCCGACTTCGTCGGCAGCCGCCATCACGGCCTGGACTTGCTCCAGGTTGTTGACGTTGAAGGCCGGAATGCCATAGCCGTTTTCGGCAGCATGGTCCAGCAGTTCGCGCATGGAAACGAGTGGCATGGGAAACCCCGAGGAAGTGAAAGAATTCGACCAACGCAGCCCGTAACCGCGCCGTAACTCCCGCAATTCTAGCGAGGGAACCCTCCCAGCAACCTTGCAGCCACCCTCGACCACCTAATGTGCTGGACGACAACCCAGCCCCTTACGGGTTCAAAGTGCAAGCTCCAACGTCCTAGTCAACCTCGACCACACTCACCCCAAGTACCTTGCGCGGAACCGGCTTTGCCGGGCCGCTGCAAGAGCCCCCTCGGGGGGCCGAGCCGGACACAAGGCGTCCAGCGGACGGCTTGTGCCTGCGAGGAGCCGGGAGCTTGGGGGTCTAATCAATCCACCCTGCAGACCTTCAACATATTCGTACCGCCGGGGTAACCCATGGGTTCGCCGCAGGTGATGGCATAGGTATCGCCGGGTTTAAGCACGCCGCGGGCCACCAGGATGCACTCGGCCTCAGCCAGCGCCAGGTCGCGGTCGGTGAAGGTTGCCATCAAGATCGGTCGCACATTGCGGTAGAGCGCCATGCGCGACTGCGAGGTAGTCTTGGTGGTCAGCGCAAAGATCGGCACCTGAATGTTGTGACGGCTCATCCACAAAGCGGTCGAGCCCGACTCCGTCAAGGCGATGATGGCCTTGCAGCCCAGGTGGTGCGCGGTGAACAGCGCGCCCATGGCGATGGATTGGTCGATGCGGCCAAAGCGCTTGTTGGTGAAGTCGGCGTCCAGGTGCACGTCTTGCGCACGCTCCGCTTCTTGGGCGATTTGGGCCATTTGCTCCACGGTCTCGACCGGGTACTTGCCGGCAGCCGTCTCGGCGCTGAGCATCACCGCATCGGTGCCATCCAGCACCGCGTTGGCCACGTCCGACACCTCGGCGCGGGTGGGCACCGGGTTCTGGATCATGGACTCCATCATCTGTGTGGCGGTGATGGCGATTTTGTCCAACTCGCGCGCCAGCTTGATCATGCGCTTCTGAAGCGCCGGCACCGCAGCATTGCCCACTTCCACGGCCAAGTCACCGCGCGCGACCATGATGCCGTCGCTGGCGCGCAAGATGGCTTCGAGGTGCGGAATGGCCTCGGAGCGCTCGATCTTGGCGATCATGCAGGGCTTGTGGCGATAGGGCTCGCCGGCCACATTGGCCAGTTGGCGGGCCATTTCCATGTCGGTGGCGTTTTTGGGGAAGCTGACGGCCAAGTAGTCGCACTGAAAACTCATGGCCGTGCGGATGTCGTCCATGTCTTTGCCGGTCAGCGCGGGTGCCGTCAGGCCGCCGCCCTGCTTGTTGATGCCCTTGTTGTTGGACAGCTCCCCGCCGATCTTCACCAAGGTGTGCACCTGCTCGCCCTGCACGCGGTCCACCGTCAGCACGATCAGGCCATCATTGAGCAAGAGCACATCACCGGGCTTCACATCGCGGGGCAGTTCCTTGTAGTCCAAGCCTACGCCGTTGATGTCACCGGGTTCGGTGCGCGCCGCGTCCAGCACAAAGGGCATGCCGTTTTCGAGCATCACACGCCCTTCGGCAAACTTGCCAACGCGGATTTTGGGGCCTTGGAGGTCGGCCATCAAGGCGATGGGCTTGCCGACACGTGCCGCACAGGCACGCACCAGGTTGGCACGGTCGATATGGTCCTGCGCCTTGCCATGGCTGAAGTTCAGGCGCACCACGTCTACGCCCGCCCGCAGCAGCCGCTCCAGCACCTCGGGGTCGCTGGACGCGGGGCCGAGGGTGGCAACGATCTTGGTGGCACGGGGCATGTGTGAGGTCTCCAATAATGGGTCGGGCCCGCGAGAGTCGAGGCCCTTGTCAAGCTCGGATGATACGCAGCCCCGGCCCCCTCAGGGTTACCGTTGAGTTACAGGGGCTGCCACGGTCTCAGCGTTTGACGGCAGCCGCCACATCCGCCACGGCCAAGGCCGTCATATTGACTACACGACGCATGGTGGCCGAGGGCGTCAGAACATGCACGGGCGCAGCCGCCCCCAACAAGATGGGCCCCACCGTGACACCGTGACTGCCCGTCACCTTCAGCACGTTGAACAGGATGTTGGCGGCGTCGATATTGGGCAGCACCAGCAGGTTGGCCGAGCCCTTCAGCGTGGTCTCGGGCAACACCGCTTGGCGAATGGTCTCGGACAGCGCTGCATCGCCATGCATCTCACCGTCGCACTCGATATGCGGCGCTTGGCGCACAAACAGGTCGCGCGCAGCGCGCATGCGCTTGGCCGAGCCGCGACTGGAGGAGCCATACATGGAGTGCCTCAAAAACGCCACCTTGGCCGGGAAGCCAAAGCGCTGCACTTCGTCGGCGGCCATCTGCGCAATCTGGGCCAACTCGGCCGCGCTGGGCTCCTCGTTGACAAAGGTGTCGGCGATGAACAGGGTGTGCTGCTCCAGCATCAGCGCATTCATGGTGGCCATCACGCCGCCTTCGCTGCGCGCACCAATCACTGTTTTGACATGCTCAAAATGGGCGTCAAAACGGCCGACCAGGCCACACAGCAAGGCATCGGCATCACCGCGCTTGAGCAGCAAGCTGGCGATCAAGGTGTTGGAGCGGCGCAAGGCTGACTTGGCTGTCTCGGGTGACACACCATCGCGCCCCATGAGACGGCGATAGTCCTCCCAGCAGTCTCGAAAGCGCGGATCGCTCTCGGGGTCCACCACCTCGAAGTCCACGCCGGGCTTCAGGCGCAAACCCGCGCGCTCAATGCGCATCGCAATCACCGCCGGGCGGCCCACCAAGATGGGCTTGGCCAGGCCTTCGTCTAGCACCACCTGCACCGCACGCAACACGCGTTCGTCTTCGCCCTCGGCGTAGATGACACGTGCAGGTGCCGCCTTGGCCGCCATGAAAACCGGGCGCATCAGCATGCCGGTTTGCGAGACAAAGCGGTTCAGCGACTGGCGGTAAGCGTCCATGTCGGTGATGGGCCGGGTGGCCACGCCACTCTCCTCGGCCGCCTTGGCCACGGCGGGGGCGATGCGCAAAATCAGGCGGGCATCAAAAGGCGTGGGGATCAGATACTCCGGCCCGAACTTCAACTCCTTGCCGGCATAGGCTGCCGCCACTTCGTCTGAGGCCTCGGCCTTGGCCAGGGCGGCGATCTCGCGCACGCAGGCCAGCTTCATGGCCTCGGTGATGCGGCTGGCGCCGCAGTCCAAGGCCCCCCGAAAGATGTAGGGGAAGCACAGGACGTTGTTGACTTGGTTGGGGTAGTCGGAGCGCCCTGTGGCAATGATGCAATCCGGGCGCACGGCCTTGGCCAACTCAGGACGGATCTCAGGCTCAGGGTTGGCGAGAGCCAAAATGATGGGCTGGCTGGCCATGGTCTTGACCATGTCGGCCGTCAGCACACCGGCTGCCGAGCAACCCAGGAACACATCGGCACCTGCCACCACGTCCGCCAGAGTTTGCGCGTTCGTGACTTGGCAATAGCGCTGCTTCGATTCATCCAGCTTGTCGCCCCGGCCCTCGCGGATCACGCCCTTGGAGTCGCAGACAAAAATATTGGCGGGCTTGACGCCCAAGCCGACCATCAAGTCCAGGCAAGCGATAGCCGCTGCACCCGCGCCCGAGACGGCCAACTTGACCTCGCCGATCTTCTTGCCCACCAGCTCCAGGCCATTCAACAAGGCGGCGCCCGAGATGATGGCCGTGCCGTGCTGGTCGTCGTGAAAGACAGGGATGTTCATGCGCTCGCGCAACTGCTTCTCGATGTAGAAGCACTCGGGCGCTTTGATGTCTTCCAGGTTCACGCCGCCCAGCGTGGGCTCCATGGCGGCGATGATCTCGACCAGCTTGTCGGGGTCGTTCTCGGCCAATTCGATGTCAAACACATCGATGCCCGCGAATTTCTTGAACAAGCAGCCCTTGCCCTCCATCACCGGTTTGCCAGCCAAGGGGCCGATATTGCCCAAGCCCAGCACGGCCGTGCCGTTGGTGATCACGCCCACCAGGTTGGCGCGCGATGTGTATTCGGCCGCCAGCGAGGGGTCTTCCTCAATCGCCAAGCAGGCATAGGCCACGCCGGGGGAATAAGCCAGACTCAAGTCGCGCTGGTTGGACAGCGGCTTGGTGGCATTGACCGCAATCTTGCCGCGGGTAGGCGTGCGGTGGTAGTCGAGGGCGGCGTCGCGCAGCGCTTGCTCAGCGGCGCTCAGGTTTTTGGGGCTCATGAGGTGTTGTCTCCTTGGGAGGAGGCACTGTAGGCCCGAGCGCCCGACGCTCCATCCGTAAGGCCCACATCATGCTGTTTCTGCATGACCCAATGAACCGGGGCCAGCCTCGCTGGCCCCGAGCTGCGCGCTTAAGCGGCCGCGCGCTTGCTGAGGATCTCGAAGGCGGGCAGGGTCTTGCCTTCCAGCACCTCCAAGAAAGCACCGCCGCCGGTGGAGATGTAGCCCATCTGCTTTTCAATGCCGTACTTGGCAATGGCAGCCAAGGTGTCGCCACCACCCGCAATGCTGAAGGCGCTGCTCTGGGCAATCGCCTCAGCGATGGCCTTGGTCCCGCCTTCAAAAGCCTCGAACTCAAACACGCCGACTGGGCCGTTCCAGACGATGGTGCCCGCAGCCATGAGTTGCGCGGCCAGCTTGGCGGCGGTTTTGGGGCCGATGTCCAGGATCAGGTCGTCGTCGGCCACGTCGGTGGCCGCCTTGACGGTGGCTTCTGCGTCCGCCGCAAAGCGCTTGGCGCAGACCACGTCTTCGGGAATCGGCACTTCGGCACCACGGGCCTTCATGGCCGCGATGACGGCCGTGGCCTCGCCCAGCAGGTCGGGCTCGGCCAAGCTCTTGCCGATGTTCAGCCCAGCCGCCAGCATGAAGGTGTTGGCAATGCCGCCACCCACAATCAGGCCGTCCACATTTTTGGACAGGGCTTGGAGGATGGTGAGCTTGGTGCTGACCTTGGAGCCGGCGACGATGGCCACCAGCGGGCGCTTGGGGTTGGCCAGGGCCTTGGAGATGGCGTCGATTTCGGCGGCCAGCAAGGGGCCTGCGCAGGCGATGGGCGCGAACTGCGCGATGCCGTAGGTCGAGGCCTCGGCGCGGTGGGCGGTGCCAAAAGCATCGTGCACAAAGATGTCGCAGAGCTGGGCCATCTTTTGGGCCAGCGCTTCGTTGTTCTTCTTCTCGCCCTTGTTGACGCGGCAGTTCTCCAACATCACCACTTCGCCCGGGGACACGCTCACGCCATCGACCCAGTTCGCCACCAGCTTGACCTCACGGCCCAGCAATTCACCCAGGCGCGCGGCAACCGGCGCCAAAGAGTCCTCAGGCTTGAACTCGCCTTCCGTGGGGCGGCCCAGATGCGAGGTGACCATCACGGCCGCCCCCGCCTTGAGCGCCATTTCTATGCAAGGCACCGAGGCCCGCACGCGGGTGTCTTCGGTGATGCGAAGCGCATCATCCCCTTCGGCGCCGGGCCGCCCCAAGCCGAAGGGAGCCCCCTTGGGGGGTGGCGAAGCCTGGGGGCGCTCAAGTGGCACGTTCAGGTCGGCGCGGATGAACACCCGTTTGCCCGTCACTTGGCCCTGGGCCACCAGATCGGCGAATCGAATCACTTTCATGGCAATGTCCTCTTGAGGTTCAAAAACAAAACAAAATCAGGTCCAGCCCAGGCCCAGGCGCAGCACCAGCAACACCGTGGTGCCGCACACGATGGTGCCCAAAATGCCTTTGCGCAGCACGTACCAGGCGAGGCCTGCGGCGGCCGCAAAGAGGCGGGGGTCCTGCCAGGTTTGAATCAATTGGCCTTGGGTCAGCACGGTTTCAGGCACCACAATGGCCACCAGGGCGGCCAGGGGCGCATAACGCAAGGCGTCGCGCAGCCAATCCGGCATGGGCAGGTCGGTCTTGGGGATGAGAAAGAAGCTGCGGCAAAGCACTGTGATCACCGCTAGGCCGACGATGGTGAAGAGCGCCATCCATTCGTTCATGGGGTGACTCCCCGCTGGCGGCGCTGCCATTGCTCCAGGGCCAGGCCTGTGACGATGGCCGCGACGATGGCCACCACAATGTGCAGCTTCAACGGCAAACCATAAGACGCCACCGCTGCCACGGCCGCCACTCCCGCCGCCGCCCAGGTGGTGGAGGTAGTCAGCAGCGAGGCGGTGATGCCCAACAGCGCCAGCACCCCGGCATAACCCAGGCCCCAATGCGGCGGGATCACGTTGGCCAGCAAAATGCCGGCCACTGAGAAGGTTTGCCAGGCCACCCAGTTGGTGGCCACACTGCCCCAGAAATAGGCTTCCTGACCATCCTCAGGCTTGGGCTCCGGAAAGCGCCGCTGGAAAAAGATGTAGTTCAAATCGCCCGTGAAATAGCCTAGCGTCAGGCGACGCCTCAGGGGCAAATGAGCGAAATAGGGGCGCAGGCCAGCGCTGAAAATCACAAAGCGCAGGTTGACGCAGGTGGCGGTAGCCCAGATCAGCCAGACCGGGGCGCCGGCAATGATCAAGGGCAGCGAGGCCAGTTGGGCACTGCCCGCAAACACCAGAAAGGTCATGGCCAAGGCCAACGGCACACCCAGGCCGGACTTGACCATGGCCACGCCAGTCACCAAGCCCCAGGCGCCAATGCCCAAGGCTGCGGACGCCATCTCGCGGGCACCGCGCTCAAACTCAGGATGATGGCGCAGGGCCAAGATGGAGGGCAGGGAATGCATGCCGCCATTGTCCTATGACGCGCAGCGCTCTCGAACACCTCGTGACGGGAAGGGCGACGTCCTCTCGCAATACCCCTGTTAGAGCACCTCAGTGGGCGGTTTTGCCGCCGGACTTCGGTGTGGATTTGTCTGCGGACTTGTCGCCCGCTTTGTCGCCCGCTTTGTCGGCAGCCTTGTCGTCGCCAGCGGTGTGCCCATCGGCAGCCGCGCCGTGGTCGTCGCCCTCTTCGCCATCAGCGGGGGGCTTGGGTTTGGGCTTGGGCGGGTCACGCGGCACCACTGGGATGACCGGCTCCAGCTTGTTCTCGCGCATGTAGTCGTCCATTTCTCGCCAGCCGGTGTACATGGCGGCTTTGTCCGACTTTTTGTTCAGCGTGTAGCAATCTTCGATGGCCCGCCCAGCATGGCGGCAGGCTGCGCCCAAGGCCTTGCCCTCGGCGTTGCGTTTTTCAGCGACGACGGTGGCTGACTCGATGCCCAGCATGTCGCAGCCACCCAAGGTCAGGGTGGTGGCGAGCAGAGCAAGCGGCAAAAGAGGTGAACGCATGGCAGTGAGCAAGAGAGCCGAAGGACGCAGCACCGTCAGGGTGCCTCTAAGGTCTTATCGGCCACAGATCGGTGCGGCTTGAGTGTGGGGGCGCCCTGCCCTGCAACAGCTCGTGACGGCACACCGCCGCTCAGCGCCCCTTGCTTTGCGCCATGGCCAGCAAGCGTTCGACCCGCTCTTCGGTGGCCGGATGCGTGGAAAACAAGCCCCGCAGCCCGCCACCCGACAGCGGGTTCATGATCATCATTTGTGCGGTTTCGGGGTGGCGCTCGGTGGCCTCCAGGGGCACACCCTGGGCCACACGCTGGATTTTTTGTAAGGCCGAGGCCAATGCGGCCGGGTCGCCGGAGATTTCGGCGCCTCCCCGGTCAGCTTCAAACTCCCGCGAGCGGCTGATGGCCATTTGTATGACGCTGGCGGCCAAAGGGGCCAGGAACATCACCAAGATCGAGACGATGGGGTTGCCGGGGCGGCCTTCGCTGTTGCGGCCGCCCAACATCATGCCGAAGTTGGCCAGCATGGAGATGGCCCCAGCCATGGTGGCACTGATGGTGGAGATCAGGATGTCGCGATTCTTCACGTGGGCCAGCTCGTGGGCCATCACGCCGCGCAGCTCGCGCTCGTTCAGCACCCGCAAGATGCCGGTGGTGGCCGCCACTGCGGCGTTTTCAGGGTTGCGGCCGGTGGCAAAGGCGTTGGGGGCTTGTTCGTTGATCAGGTAGACGCGCGGCATGGGCATTTGCGCCCGCTCGGCCAGCTCTTGCACCATGCGATAGAACTCCGGCGCGCTCTGTGCATCGACCTCCTGCGCGCTGTACATGCGCAGCACCATCTTGTCGGAGAACCAGTAGCTGTAGAAGTTCATGCCCACGGCCACCAGCAGCGCGATCATCATGCCCGTCTGGCCCCCCAGAAACTGGCCAATGACCATGAACAGGGCGGTGATGGCCGCCATCAGGATGGCGGTCTTCATCAGATTGAACATGCCGAGAACTCCTTCGAGGTAGGTGAGCATGGAGCATCTCACTGCACCGTGAGATGCGGGCGAACCCGCAAAGTTCAATCCGCGGCGTCAGGCGCCGAGCGCAGCGATTGGCCCATCAAACCAGGCCGCCCCTGCAAAAACGCCGCGACCGGCACACGCCGCCCGCCTGGGCGCTGCACCTGCTGCACGGCCAAAGCGCCTTGGCCGCAGGCCACAATGAAGCGGTCGCCACTGGCCTCCAGCACCTGGCCGGGCTGGCCGTGCAAGCCCGGCAGCACCACCGCCTGCCAAACTTTGACGGGCTCCCCAGCGCAGTCGAAACTCACGCCCGGGAAGGGGTCAAAAGCCCGGATGCGACGGGCAATCACCTCGGCCGAGAGTGACCAATCGAGCATCGCTTCGGCTTTCTCGATCTTGTGGGCATAGGTGATGCCTTCATTGGGCTGCGGCGTGGCCGCCAGGGGCGTGGCCTGCAACTGCTGCATTGCAGCCACCACCATGCGGCCACCCATGGCCGCCAACTCGTCATGCAAACTGGCGGTGGTGTGCTGGGGCTGAATGTCCAGGCGCTCCATGGACAGCATGGCGCCGGTGTCCAAACCCTCGTCCATCTGCATCAAGGTGATGCCGGTTTGGGCGTCACCCGCCTCGATCGCGCGGTGAATGGGCGCCGCACCGCGCCAGCGCGGCAGCAGCGAGGCGTGGATGTTCAGGCAACCGCAGCGCGGCAAGTCCAGCACCCAGGTCGGCAAGATCAAGCCATAGGCGGCCACCACCAGCACGTCGGGTGCGGCCTTGAGCAAGGCTTGTTGCGCAGACTCGGCATCCTCTGGGTATTTGCCATCCAACCGCAAGCTGCGGGGCTGCGCCACCGGCACGCACCATTCGAGCGCTGTCTGTTTGACAGGCGAACCCTGGAGCTTCATGCCGCGCCCGGCGGGCCGGTCGGGCTGGGTCAGTATCAGCGGCACCTGAAAGCCCGCAGCGTGAATCGCCCGCAAGGCCACCGCCGCAAACTCGGGTGTGCCAGCAAAAGCGACCCTCAAATCCGCGGGGCTGGTCGCCGCACTCATGGCTTTTGCTCGTCGCGCGTGCGCTTGATCATCTTGACCTTGATGCGCTCTCGCTTGAGCAGGCTGAGGTATTCGACAAACACCTTGCCGCGTAGATGGTCCATCTCATGCTGCACGCAGACCGAGGCCAGGCCTTCGGCGTCAAACTGGAATAGCTTGCCGTTGCGATCAAGCGCCTTGACCGTCACCCGGGCGTGCCGCTCAACTTTGTCGTAAACGGTGGGCACCGAAAGGCAGCCTTCGTCGCCCAGCATCATCTCGTCGCTGACGGCGATCAACTCAGGGTTGATCAAGACCAAGGGTTGGTCATGGTTCTCGGAGGTGTCCATCACAATGAGTCGCTCATGCACATCGACTTGGGTCGCGGCCAGGCCCACCCCCTCGGCCTCGTACATGGTTTCAAGCATGTCAGCGGCCAATGTGCGAATTCGGTCATCGACCTGGGCAATGGGTGCGGCCACCTTGTGCAGGCGGGGATCGGGATAGCGGAGAATGTTAAGAAGAGCCATGAATCAGCACGGTTGCGGCCTGGCAAGGCCTGGGCAGGATGTTGAGGCGACACAACGAGCGGGTGTTAACCCGGTCAAAGACGCGAATGGTTTCTCATTGGCGACCCTTGTTTCATTGCGGCATCAAGGCTTTAGGGGCAGAATTTGCGGAGCTTTCTCAGCATTTCAGCGGGTGGTTATGTGCACACCCCGTCAAGAATCGCACCGGGGTCCACACCCGGAATTGTTGCACTGCCCAGAATTTCCGGCTCATTGCCCGGGAGCGACACACCATGAGCCGATTCCATCTTCGCCCACTCTTTACCGTTTCGCTGGCTTTCAGCGCCGTGTTAAGCCTGTTCGGAGCCCACTCTGCGGCCCTGGCGCAAGGCGTAACGACCCAACAACAAGCCACAGCCGACAAGGTCGCCCAGGCCGGCATCCCCTTGTCTGAATTGGCTGCCGATGCCCCTGACAGCTATACGGTCAAGCGCGGCGACACGCTGTGGGACATCTCCAAGCTCTTCTTGAAGTCGCCCTGGCGCTGGCCTGAGTTATGGGGGATGAACAAGACGGCTGTTCGCAATCCTCACCTCATTTATCCCGGCCAGATTTTGGTCTTGGAGCGCACAGCTGACGGCAAAGCCGTGCTGCGCATGGGCCGCCAAGTGGGCTCTAACAGTGGCACAGGGGCTGAAGCCGGCATCACCAAGCTGAGCCCCAGCATCCGTGCTGAGCCTCTCACTTTGGGAGCCATCGCCTCGGTTCCCATGCATTTGATTGGCCCCTTTCTCACTGAAGCAGTCATCTTTGACAGCAATGAGTTGGAGTCTGCGCCGCGTGTGGTGGCTACTCAGGCCGGTCGTATGCTGGTCTCCAAGGGCGAGGTCGCCTATGTCAGAGGGGATGTCGACGCAGCGCGCAACTGGCAGATGTTCCGCGCACCCAAGCCCTTACGCGACCCGCAAAGCGGACGGATCTTGGGTTTTGAAGCTCGGCATGTGGGTGTTGCAGAGGTCATTCGACGTGGCGAAGCCAACGCCGGCGCAGGCCTAGGCGCTGGGGGCAAAGACTTGGTCGTGCCACACAGCATTCGCGTCACCAGCCTGCGCGAGGAAGCCGACGTGGGCGTGCGCTTGGCGCCCTTGCCTGCGCGCGACACCGACGCCTTCGCGCCGCACAGCCCAGAAAGCCCGGTCGAAGGGCGTGTGGTATCGATTTATGGCGATGGCCAAGTCGCTGGTCAGAACCACATCGTGGCCATTAATCGCGGCGCACAAGATGGCATGCAGCGCGGGCATGTACTGGCCTTGTGGACCAAAGGGGGCATCAAGCGGGACACCACCCACCTTGACAGAGCCACCTTGGCCTTGCCGGATGAGCGTCACGGCACCCTGTTTGTCTTCCGAGTGTTTGAGCGCGTCTCTTACGCTTTGATACTGCAAGCCGAGCAGCCAGTGCAAGCTGGTGATCGCTTCAGCCAGCCCTGAGTACCCTGTCACAGCATGGCCGACGGCAGGGAGCTAGAAGCCTGGTTGTGTCTGAGCCCCAGGGCAGGCCTGGGTGCCGCTGCGGTGCGGCGCCTTTTGGCCGCCTTCGGATCGCCCCAGGCTGCTTTAGACGCTGGCCCAGGCGCTTGGCGTGAGGTAGGCGGCGCAGAGGCCGCAAAAGCTTTGGCGCAACCCAGCGACGTGGCCCAGCAAATGGTGTCGCTGGGTCTGCAGTGGCAGGCCCAAACCGCTGATGCACAGGTCATCGCGCTCGGCGAGGCCGCTTACCCGTCGGCGCTGCTGCAAACGGCAGACCCGCCTTTTTTGTTGTTTTGCAGAGGCAACATTGCCCTGCTACAGCAACCCTCCTTGGCCATAGTGGGCAGTCGCCATGCCACCGCCCAGGGCCTTGAGAACGCCCGGGCCTTTGCCACACACCTCAGCGATGCTGGCCTTTGCATTGTCTCGGGCTTGGCTGCGGGCATTGACGGGGCCGCTCACGAGGGCGGTTTGAGCGGGCGCGGCAGCACCATCGCCGTCATGGGTACCGGGCCGGAGCAGCTGTACCCACGCAGGCATCAAAGGCTCGGCGAGCGTATTGCCCAGGAAGGCTTGTTGCTGACCGAGTTTGCGCCCGGCACACCGCCCTTGCCCATCAATTTCCCGCAGCGCAATCGCATCATTGCTGGCCTGTCGCTGGGGACCCTGGTGGTGGAGGCTGCGGTTCAATCGGGCTCACTGATCACTGCGCGCATGGCCGCCGAGTGCGGGCGGGAGGTGTTCGCCATTCCTGGCTCCATCCATTCGCCGGTGGCCAAGGGCTGCCATCGCTTGATCCAGCAGGGGGCCAAGCTGGTGGAGACCGGTGAAGACATCTTGCAAGAGCTGCAGGCCCAAACCGCGCTGCTAGGCCCTGCGATGGCGCAGGCGGCAAGGCCTGCGAGGGCTGCGGCGAACGCCACCGCTCGCAGCAAAGACCCGGTGCTCAGCGCTTTGGGTCATGATCCGATGTCTTTGGATGGGTTGGTCGCACGCACCGGCTGGCCCGCTTCCGACCTCTCAGCCCGGCTCTTGGAGTTGGAGTTGTCAGGCGAGGTGGCGCGCCTGCCAGGTGGCCACTTTCAACGTTGCGGCCAAGCCTGAGCGTATTGCCGCAGCAAGAGCGGGTGGGCTCGGGTATAGTGGTCTGCATCATGTTTGAAGTTCTGGTCTACCTGTACGAAAACTACTGGCGACCTGACGCCTGCCCCGAGCCCGATCAACTGAGCCGCAAGCTGTCCGCTGTGGGGTTTGAGTCTGACGACATCCAGGAGGCACTGAGCTGGTTGTCTGGGCTGCACGGACACGCGCAGTCGCGAGCACTGCTGGATGACTCGTCATCGCGCAGCCTGCGGCTGTATGCGCCGCAGGAACAAGAGCAGTTGGGGGCAGAGTGCATCGGCTTCATCAGTTTCCTGGAGTCTGCGGGTGTGCTGACGCCGGCACTGCGGGAGTTTGTGATTGACCGCGCCTGGGCGGCTGGTTCGTGCCCACTCACCCTGGACGATCTCAAAATCATTGTCCTGATGGTGTTCTGGAGCCTGGGTGAAGAGCCCGATGCCTTGATCTTGGATGAGTTGTTCGTTGCCCCAGAGGATCGACTGATTCACTGAAGCCTGTAAAGACTGCCCGCGCGTAGGAGCACTGGACGAGCGTGGCTTGCCCAATCAGCCGAGCAAGTCATTACCCCAGCAAACGCGCTGGATCTGCATTGATCTTGTTGATGGCGCTGCGCGTCGCCGCCGTGGTGAGGGACTCCTCGTTCGCCGGGATCAACAAGCCGGCCTGCAGGAACGCCGCCAAGCGAGCCTTCTGGAACAAGACACAGCGGCCATTGGCACCGTTGAACAGCGTCAACTGCTTGCTCATGCCTTGCCAGACCAAGCGCACACGCTCTTGGCGGCCACGGTAGTCCAACAAGAAGGATTCACCTGGCTGGAGGCGCTCGGCCATCTCCAGCATTTGCGGGCCGGGCATGGAACCCCCATCGCTCACAACCTCCAAGCCCTCTTGCTCGTGGCTGGCTTCATCAAGGACCCACGACTCATCCAACTCGAAGTCGTCGTCAGGCAGCAGCTCTTCAATGGTCTCCAGGCGACGCTTCAACGCATCGAGCTGTTCGTCACTGATACTCACCGCCCGAGCGCCAAAGGCGGCGGCCAGAGCCAAGTTGAGGCTTTTCAGGGATTCGTCTTGGCGCTGGCTGGAGAGACCGGCAGACGTCATGCCCTGGCGCAAGGTGGTCAGCAGCGGAGGCAAGCGTCGAATGACTTCGGCGCGCTCTTCGCGGGTGGTTTTGGCGCCCGCTGTCCAGAGCAACTCGGTGGCTGCGCTGCGAACGCGCCGCACCTCTTCGCTCTGCGCACCATGTCGGACCGCCGAGGTCGCCAACACATCAGCCCAAATGTGGAAGAGGAAATCTCGAACACCATCCTGAACGGGCACATCGCTGAGCATCTTGCGTAACTCAATGGTGTACTGGATGGCCAGGGTTTCGCGCTGCTCGACCTGCTCGGCCAAGGACACCGCAAAGCGGGTCGTGTCGTTGTGCTCGCGGAAATAGGCTTCCAGAAACTTCTCGAACTCGTTGAGCACCGTCTGAAAGACTCGGCGCCCAGTATCAGGAAAGGCTTCGACCACCTGCACCACGCGCCGAATTTCGGTTTCCAGAGGTGAGCCGATCACATCGGCATCCCCTTCAAACCCCATCACGCAAGCGCCCATGCGGTCAATGAGTCGCCGTGCGGGATGTTCCTCGCTGGAAAAAAAATCTGGTTCAGCAATGGCCACCCTCAAGGTCGGCATCTGAAGGCGCGAAAACCAGACCCTCAAGGATGCTGGTAGGCGGTCTTCCGTCAGAATGGCCTGGAAGAGCAGGGCCACCAATTCAATGGTGGCGCGCTCTGCCGGGGACGAAGCGGCTTGCTTGAGGTCGGCATGCCGCTCGCGAATATTGCGCAGCAAGGCCGACGGCGTCGGATCGGTGTGGGTGTCGCTGGGGGGCAACTCCACTTGGTGCGCCACCCGAGCTTGGACTTGCTCCATGGCTTGCGCCAAGCGCTGCGACGGGGCTCTGGGACTGGACGTGTCTTTGAAGCCCGGCAGATGGCGCTCCATCATGGCGCTGAAATGAGCGCCCACCGGGCTCGGCTCGCCCCAGTGCGCAGGGGCCGGCCGGGTCAGCATCCGGGTTTCTTCGTCCAAATTGGGCAGGCGGCCAGCCGCCACCGCACCACGAGTCGCGGCGCCGCCATACGCACCCGCGCTGCCCCCCGAGCCTTGCCCTAGCCCCGACTGAGCGGGGTCGAAGGTTCCGGTGGCATAGGGCGATGCCACGCCGCCATGAGTGCCGGTGGCATAAGGTGAGCCAGCGTTGGTGCCATAGGGCCCGACACTGGTGGACATCCCGACACCGGGCGAATCAGCCATACCTTCGAGGTGCGCACGCCCGCTGGAGTGCCCCTCAGCTCGGCGAATGAACGGTCTGAGATCGACCTCAGGTAGGACGCCGCGCTCAACCAACCATGCGTTGGTCTCGTGATAGGCCTCCAGCAGCAACTGCCCGCAGGCCTTGTGCATGTCTTGCTCAAGGGCCTGCCATGTCTTGAGGCTTAAACCCACCGCCATCCAAGACTTCACCAAAAGGCGAGCGATGTTCTGCGCTTTGAAAACATCGGTGTCGTCAAGATCGTCGCGTGGACTGATCTTGACCAAGCGCGAGCGCAGGTCGCTGCACTCCCAGGTCGTTATGTCCTGAAGGGCCTGGGACAGCCGCGACATGATGATGTCGCGGTCGACCGTTTCATCATCAACCAAGGACAGATCGACCTTGACCGCAAGAGAGGACACCAAGGCCGTCGCTGTGGAGCTCAAGGAGTCGCCAGCGCTGACCCGCTCCCGCAAATCCTCGCCCAACTGAGCTGGCCATACACCCGCATGGCGCTGGATGTCCTGAAACATGTCGCGTCTGGCTTGGGCGACCGATCTCTCGGCGGTCAGCTCTACCAGCTTGCGGGCACTTTCCACGGCAGCATCCAGCAAGGCTTGGGTGTCCTTCACGAATTGCTCCGCGAAGAACAGCCTTGCCTGGTCGATGATCCCGCCCGGTGAAGCGTGCCCTGCCATGTCTTATGAAGTGAAATGCCTTTGCTAGCGGCCCACTCTACACCACTGCGCCGGAATTGGGGTCGCCGGCATCGCCCTCTTTGGGTGGTGCCGCCTTGATCAAATCTTCGCGCTTGACCCCGAGCCACATGGCAATCGAAGCCGCCACGAACACTGAGGAATAAATGCCAAACAAAATCCCGATGGTCAGCGCAACTGCGAAATAGTGCAGCGTTGGACCGCCAAACAGCAACATCGACAAAACCATGATCTGGGTTGAGCCGTGTGTGATCACTGTACGACTCATTGTCGAGGTGATGGCGTGATCGATGACCTGTGGCGTGTTCAATTTGCGGTACTTGCGGAAGGCTTCTCGAATCCGATCGAAGATGACCACAGATTCATTGACGGAGTAGCCCAGGATGGCCAGCACTGCCGCGAGCACGGACAGGGAGAACTCCCATTGGAAGAACGCAAAGAAGCCCAGAATGATGATCACGTCATGCAGGTTGGCGATGATGGCGGCCACCGCAAACTTCCATTCAAAGCGAATGGCCAGATAAATCATGATCCCGACGATCACGAACAGCAAGGCCAGTGCGCCATCAATCGCCAGTTCTTCCCCAACCGACGGCCCCACAACTTCTGTGCTGGTCAGCTGGACCGGCTCAGCCTCTCCAGCCAAGCAAGCCTGACGAGTCAGTTGCTCGCCTTTAGGACTTGTCTCCGTCTTGCGCTGCACCGTTCCCGACTCCGCCGCACAGAGCTTGGCAAACACCTTCTCGGTGAGTTCCGCCTGCTTCATGTCTCCGCGCAGTGGCAGGCGGATAAGGACCGACCGCGCGGACCCGAAACCCTGGACCTGTACCTCGCCAAACCCCATGCTTTCGACGGTAGATCGAGTCTTGTTCAAGTCGGCTGGTGCAGCGTACTCCACACCCAATACCGCACCTCCTGTGAACTCAATGGAGAAGTGCAGACCCCGCGTGCTCAAAAAGAACACGGCAGCCACAAAGGTAAGCGCAGAGATGAGGTTGAACACCAGCGCGTGCCGCATGAAGGGGATGTCGCGCCGAATACGGAAGAATTCCATGATGGAGTCCTGATCTGAGTCTCAAGGCTGATGGGCGCCGCAGGCGCCGCATCGCCGTTGATGGAAAAAGAAGCGCTCAGCGGCCCGTGTTCGGTTCGCTGCTCGACGCCGACATCGCTGCGGCCTCTCCGTCGGGCGAGGGCGTGCTTTGCTCGGCCTTCGGGCGCCACACTTGGCCAATGGACACGGTTCTGAGTTTCTTCTGGCCGCCGTACCAAAGATTGACCAAGCCTCTGGAGAACATCACGGCAGAGAACATGGACGTGGCAATGCCCAGGCAATGCACGACTGCAAAGCCCTTGATCGGCCCCGACCCGAAGACCAATAAGGCCAAACCAGCAATCAGGGTGGTGATGTTGGAGTCAAGAATGGTGGCCCATGCGCGCTCATAGCCCGCATTGATGGCCGCCTGAGGTGCCGCTCCAGCGCGCAGCTCCTCTCGAACGCGTTCGTTGATCAACACATTGGCGTCGATGGCCATGCCCAGCGCCAAAGCAATTGCCGCCATGCCGGGCAGCGACAGCGTCGCCTGCAACATCGACAACAGTGCAACCAGCAAGAGCAGGTTGAAGCCCAAAGCCAGTGTTGAAAACACGCCAAACAAGGCGTAATAGACGCACATGAATACTGCTACCGCAGCAAAGCCCCAAATCACGCTGTTGAAGCCCTTGTCGATGTTCTCTTTTCCTAAACTGGGGCCGATGGTGCGCTCTTCAATGATCTCCATCGGCGCAGCCAAGGAGCCAGCGCGCAGCAACAGAGCCGTGTCATTCGCCTCTTGGGTGCTCATGCGCCCCGTGATCTCAAATCGTGCGCCGAGCTCGCCCCGAATGACCGGAGCCGTCACGACCTCGCCCTTGCCCTTTTCAAAGATCAGGATGGCCATGCGCTTGCCGATGTTCTCTCGGGAGACATCGCGCATGATTCGCGCGCCTTTGGCGTCTACGCTTAACGAAACGGAGGGCTGCTGGTTTTGGTCAAACCCAGGCTGTGCGTCTGACAGGGATTCGCCAGTCAAGACCACTTGCTTCTTGACGATCAGAGGCGCTCCGCCGCGCTCCACATATCGCTCAGTGCCAAACGGAACAGGACCAGTGCCGGCCGCAGCCGCGCTGGCCTCCGCGCTGTCATCGACCATGCGCAATTCCAGCGTGGCAGTTCGGCCAATGATGTCTTTGGCCTTGGCGGTATCTTGCACACCCGGCAACTGGATGACCACGCGATCGAGGCCTTGCTGCGCAATGACGGGCTCAGCCACGCCAAGTTCGTTCACCCGATTGTGCAACGTGGTAATGTTCTGCTTGAGGGCTGCATCCTGAACTTTGCGGGCAGCCTCAGGCATGAGCGCTCCAATGAGCCTGAAGTCGCCATTGCTTTCGGCTTGCTCCGTCCACGCCACATCGACTTGACTGTCCGACAAAGCATTCTTGGCTGCTGAGCGAAGGGCTGCGTCGCGAAACAGCACATGCACATCGTTGCCATCACGGCTGATGCCTGCGTGACGGATGTTCTTCTCGCGCAAGAGAGAGCGCACATCGTTGGTGAGTGACTCCGCCTTCTTCGTTAAGGCGGCACGCATATCGACTTGCATCAAGAAGTGAACGCCTCCACGAAGGTCCAAGCCCAGATACATGGGGTTGGCATGGAGTGCGGTCAACCACTGCGGCGAGCGGGAAATCAGATTGAAGGCCACTACATAGCTGGGATTGTCCGGGTCCGGGTTCAATGCACGGCTGATCGCGTCCTTGGCCTTGATCTGGGTGTCTGTGTCTTGGAATCTCGCCTTGACGGAGTTGCCGTCAAGCTGGATGAAATCCGGTTTGACGCCCGCATCTGTCAAGATCGTCTCGAGTTGCGAGACCATAGCCGGTGTGACTTTGACGGTGACCTTGCCGCTCGAGACTTGGATGGCAGGCGCCTCGCCAAAGAGGTTCGGCAAGGTATAGATCAGACCCACCACCAGCGAGACGGCCAGGATCAGGTACTTCCACACGGGATAGCGGTTCATGCGTGCATCCTCAGGCCTCAAGGCCTGGGTCAAGAGAGAGGAAGGGGCTCAGCAATGGCCATGCCCCAGACCCAGAAGAAGCTGTGATTACTTCACGCTGCCCTTGGGCAACACCTGCAGCACCGAAGCACGCTGGACTTGCAGCTCGACACCCTGCGTGACTTCGACGTGGACGTAGGCTTCGCCGAGCTTTGCAATTTTGCCAAGCACGCCGCCTGCGATGACCACTTCGTCGCCTTTGGCCAATGCATCAATCATGGCCCGGTGTTCTTTCTGGCGCTTCATCTGTGGGCGGATCATGATGAAGTACAACACCACGAACATCAATACAAGCGGCAAAAAAGACATCAGGCCACTGGCACCGGAAGGGGCGGCTGCTGGGGCAGCCTGGGCATACGCGCTGGAAATAAACACGACAGTTCCTTTAGAGTCAAACAAGGGCCACGGCAAGCGTGAGCCCACACCAGAAGCGGATTCTAGGTGCGGACTGCGCGCTGCTTTGCAAGCCCCGGGGAAGCCCGCAGTCCACTTCGCGGATGCCCCAAACAAAAAGCCCTCGCTACACGGGGCAGAGAGGGCTTTCGGCCAACAGCAGCCTACTGACTGCTGCTACTGATTTGGTTGCGGGGGCAGGATTTGAACCTGCGACCTTTGGGTTATGAGCCCAACGAGCTACCAGACTGCTCCACCCCGCGACTGAAGC
Organism: Ideonella sp.; assembly: GCA_034520165.1. Classification (GTDB taxonomy): domain Bacteria; phylum Pseudomonadota; class Gammaproteobacteria; order Burkholderiales; family Burkholderiaceae_C; genus Ideonella. Next base: position 22,968 of record JAXHNT010000043.1, on the reverse strand, counting down.
TTAGATTATGGCACGGATTGGCCTCAAAGGCCAGCCGCCACTAAAGTTTTCTCAAAGTCCCTGGCGGACTGGAAGCCCATAACACGAACATCAGGGATCTCCTTGCCCTGCGGGTCAAAGAAAATGATGCCCGGCGGGCCGAAAAGGTGAAAGCGTTTAAGCAAGGCTTTGTCGTCAGGGCTGTTGGCGGTGACATCTGCTTTCAGGAGCAAAGCTTTAGAGAGTCGGGCCTGCACGGCCGGGTCGGAGAAGGTGAAGCGCTCCATCTCTTTACATGACACGCACCAGTCGGCATAGAAGTCCAGCATCACTGGCCGACCGGCAGCTTTCAGAAGCCCTTCAAGTTCAGCCACTGACTTCACTTTTTGAAATGGCAGACTTGCCGAAGCAGATGCCGACGCAGTGCGCCCCCAATGGCCTAAGGGCTGCAGCGGATCCGTGCTCCCGGAGCTTGCGCCCGCGAGCTGCAGCACACCGACGGTCAACAAGGCCAGGCCGCCTGCGCGCTGCAATGCCACCCGAGGAGCCGCACTGTGCGGATGCGGATCAAAGGGCCGCAACATGAAACCGGCCACCAGGGCCAAACCACCCCAAGCCGCCAACACCATGGCAATGGGCAATACAGGTTGAACGATCCACAGTGCGACCCCCAGCAGCAGGAGCCCAAAGAAGCGCTTAATGGCGTGCATCCAAGAGCCCGAGCGCGGCAGCCACCGTCCCGCCGATGCACCCAGAATCAGCAAGGGCACGCTCATGCCCCAGGCCATGGCAAACAGGGCTGAACCCGCCAACCAGACATCGCCCGTCTTGCTCAAGAAGAGCAGCGCTCCCGCCAAGGGCGCCGTTACGCAGGGGCTGACGATCAAGGCGGAAAGACCACCCATCAAAAACACGCCCGCGAACTTGCCGCCCGGCAGTTGCCTGGAGATCCCGTCGAGACGCCCAGACAGCGACAACGGCAAGCGCAGCTCAAAGACGTCAAACATAGACAGGGACAGCACCGCCAACAGCAGGCCGAACGATATCAACACCCACGGCTTCTGCAGGGCAGCGGCAAGGCCCTCTCCGGCCAATCCTGCTGCCACCCCTAAGGCGGTGTAGACCAGGGACATGCCCAAGGAGTAGGCAAAGGCCAACGCCAAGCCGCGACGCCGGCTGACCTCGCCATCGCCGGCAATGATGGAGGACAAGATGGGCAGCATGGGCAACACACAGGGCGTGAAGGCCAAGAGCAGACCCATGAGCGCAAACCCGCCAACGACTGTGAGATACGAGCCCCCTTGCAGCAACTGCTCAATACGGGACCCCTCTGAGGTATCAAGAGTTCGGGCAGCGGAGGGCGGGTTTTGGGCGCTAGGCGAGCTTGTGACCAAGCCGAGCAACCCTGCAGCGGGCACACCAGCATCCGACACAAGAATCGCCGTGCCGACGCCTCCGAAGGCTTTAAGCGACAACTGCACCGGGCTGGTCATGGGTGGATAGCAAAGGCCGGCATCAGCGCAGCCTTGGCTCGTGACCTGCAGCAAGAACGGGCCAGTGGCCTGCTCTACCGGCACCGAGAAGGTGACTCGCTCGCGCCAGGTCTCGACTTCTTTTTGGAAGGTTTCGTCAAACTTCACCTTGCCCGGAGGCAGCGTCACCGGACCCAAGACCGCCCCCTCGGCCGAGACTGACAGACGCTCACGATAAAGGTAGTAGCCGGGCGCAACATCGAAGTTGACTTGGGCAGTCCGGTCATCCAGCACAGAGACGCTGATCTTGAACGCCTGCTCCGGCTCCAAAAATTCTTGGGCCGCCTGAGCGGGCAGCAAAGCCCCCCCGATCAGGAACCAAGCACAGGCCACCCAGAATGTCATCCAGCGCTGTAGCTGCAGAGGTCCAGAAGAAATGCTCATGGCTTAGATTATCCGGTACGGCGCTTTCACGCCGCCCATCAATGAGTGGTCGCTGATGGAGGGCCGAAGGCGGGAGAAAGTTCCGCGAAACTCCTGTCGTGCTGCCCTACACATGACTGTGCTGTGAAGCACGGGCTCAGAATGCAAAAGGGTCGGCTGTGCCGACCCTTTCTGTGGACGAGTGCCCGGTCCGAAGACCTGGACGCTTTACTCTGCCGCAGCAGGCGTCGCTTCAGCCTGAACTTCAGGTCGATCCACCAGTTCCACATACGCCATAGGCGCATTGTCGCCGACGCGGAAACCCATCTTCAGGATGCGGGTGTAGCCGCCCGGACGAGCGTTGTAACGCGGACCCAATTCGTTGAAGAGCTTGGTGACGACGTCGCGGTCGCGCAGACGTGCGAAGGCCAAGCGACGATTCGCAACGGTGGCTTCCTTGGCCAAGGTGATCAGCGGCTCGACGACGCGACGCAGTTCCTTAGCCTTGGGCACGGTGGTCTTGATGGCTTCGTGCTGAAGCAGCGAGACGCACATATTGCGCAGCATGGCTGCGCGATGTTCGCTGGTGCGATTGAGTTTACGGAGGCCGTTACGGTGACGCATGGTGCTTTCCTTTCCTTGAGTAATAGCCAGCAGCCGGATCAGGTACTGCTGGGTGCACCGGTGGGCGTACTGCCCACCATCTTCCAAAAGAGCGCCCTATCCAACTGGCAATCGTGGAACCGGCTCTGCCGGGCCACTGAGTGCGCCCCCCCTTGAGGGGGCTGGCGAAGCCAGTAGGGGGTGGGCCAGATCAGCGCTTGTCCAAACCTTGGGGTGGCCAGCTTTCCAGACGGGCACCCAGGGTGAGGCCACGCGAGGCCAGCACTTCTTTGATCTCGTTAAGCGACTTACGACCCAGATTCGGCGTCTTGAGCAACTCAGTCTCAGTACGCTGGATCAAGTCGCCAATGTAGTAAATGTTCTCAGCCTTCAAGCAGTTGGCGGAACGCACGGTCAATTCCAACTCGTCTACAGGACGCAGCAGAATTGGATCGAAGACTGCGGAACTCTTGGCGGGTGCAGTCATGTCGGTGAGATCACCGGCATCCAGTTGAGCGAAGACGGCGAGTTGCTCCACCAAGATCTTGGCTGACGCACGAATCGCTTCCTCAGGCGAGATGGCGCCGTTGGTTTCGATCTCCATGACCAGCTTGTCAAGGTCGGTACGCTGCTCGACACGCGCATTCTCAACGGCGTAGCTGACGCGCCTGACCGGCGAGAAGGATGCATCCAGAACGATGCGGCCAATAGACTTTGTTGGCTCGTCGCCATGTCGACGCATGGTGCCGGGCACATAGCCGCGCCCCTTCTCGACCTTGATCTGCATGTCCAGCTTGCCGCCCTGCGCCAAGTTAGCAATCACATGCTCAGGGTTCACAATTTCAACGTCGTGCGGCGTCTGAATATCAGCAGCCGTCACAGGGCCTTCGCCTTCTTTGCGCAGCACCAAAGTGACTTCGTCGCGATTATGAAGCCGGAAGACTACGCCTTTCAGGTTCAGCATGATGTGAACCACATCTTCGGACACGCCGTCGATGGTGGAGTACTCATGCAGAACACCAGCGATCGTCACCTCGGTCGGCGCGTAGCCCACCATTGAGGACAAGAGCACACGACGCAGCGCATTGCCGAGCGTGTGTCCGTAACCACGCTCAAACGGCTCCAGCGTGACTTTGGCGCGGTGCCCGCCCAGGGGTTCCGCAACGATGGCTTTGGGTTTCAGCAGATTGGTTTGCATTTAAGTCCTGTTCCTCTCAATACCCTCGGCTCGTTACACCGATAAGGCTGACGGACCACGCCGGAAGCGAAAACTCGCCACGGAACCGGCATGCCGCAGCGGGGTGTGGCTGGCAAGGGCGAACCCGCCAGCCAGCAGCCAACATCAACGCGAGTACAACTCGACGATGAGTGACTCGTTGATTTCAGCGCCGAACTCGTCACGGTCCGGGGCCTTCTTGAACGTACCTTCCAGCTTGGTGGCGTCCACCGAGACCCAAGCAGGCAAGCCAATCGACTCAGCCAGCTTGAGCGAGTCCGCAACGCGCAGCTGCTTCTTGGCCTTTTCACGGATGGCGACCACGTCACCCGCCTTGACTTGATAGGAAGGAATGTTCACCACGACGCCATTGACCGTCAGCGCCTTGTGGGACACCAACTGGCGGGCTTCAGCGCGGGTCGAACCGAAACCCATGCGATAGACAACGTTGTCAAGGCGGGATTCAAGGATCGTCAGCAAGTTGGCGCCGGTGCTGCCCTTGCGACGATCCGCTTCAGCGAAGTAGCGGCGGAACTGACGCTCCAGCACGCCATACATGCGCTTGACCTTTTGCTTCTCACGCAATTGCAGACCGAAGTCCGACGTGCGCTGACCCGAAGTGCGGCCGTGCTGGCCAGGCTTGGAGTCGAACTTGGCCTTGTCGCTGATCGCGCGGCGCGCGCTCTTCAGGAACAAGTCAGTGCCTTCACGGCGGGAAAGTTTGGCCTTGGGGCCGAGGTAACGTGCCACGTTGCTTCCTTATGAGATGGTCTGACGTGCACCCACAAGCAGATGCTTGCAGGACACGCAAGTCTGGCGAGCGCCCTAACCAATGGCCGGGTGACGATGCGCAGACGGTGGGCTTACAAATTGCCAGAGTCGAAACAGCCGACGATGGAGTTCTCCATCGCCGGCGTTCAGGCAACTCTTGATTGTAGCAGGGTTATTGCGAACCCCGCTTTCAACTCAGATGCGACGACGCTTTTGCGGACGGCAGCCGTTATGCGGCACCGGCGTCACATCAGAGATGGAGTTGATGCGGATGCCAAGCGAAGCCAGAGCACGCACCGAGGACTCGCGTCCAGGGCCTGGGCCCTTGATCTTGACGTCCAGATTCTTGATGCCTTGTTCTTGGGCCGCACGGCCTGCGACTTCGGCAGCCACCTGAGCTGCAAAAGGCGTCGACTTGCGCGAACCCTTGAAACCCTGACCACCCGACGAAGCCCAGGACAGCGCGCCGCCCTGACGATCGGTGATGGTGATGATGGTGTTGTTGAACGAGGCGTGCACGTGGGCAATGCCGTCCGCAACATTCTTGCGGACTTTCTTGCTTACTCGACGTGCAGCGCTGTTGGCGGGTGCTTTTGCCATTTATCTTCTACCAGTCAGTGGGTGGGCTTACTTCTTCAGCGCCGCAGCACCTTTACGCGGACCCTTACGGGTACGTGCATTGGTGCGGGTACGCTGACCACGCATGGGCAAACCGCGCCGATGGCGGAAGCCGCGATAGCAACCCAAGTCCATCAGGCGCTTGATGTTGATCGAAGTTTCCCGACGCAGGTCACCTTCGATCGTCAGCTTGCCGACTTCTTCCCGGATCTTCTCCAGGTCAGAGTCAGTCAGGTCCTTGACCTTCTTGGTAAACGGAATACCAGCCGCGGTGCAGATTTTCTGCGCGGTGGTACGGCCGATGCCGAAGATATAAGTCAGACCGATTTCCGCGTGCTTTTGCGGCGGAACGTTGATACCAGCAATACGTGCCATTGTGCTTCCTTCGATTCGCTCAAGCGAGGCCGCTTAGCCTTGCCGCTGCTTGTGGCGCGGGTCGGTGCAGATCACACGAACCACCCCGTTGCGGCGGATAATTTTGCAATTGCGGCACATCTTCTTGACTGATGCTGCGACTTTCATGGTCTTCTCCTTGACCTACTCAAACACTCACCTCGCGCGGAACACGAGTTGAGCGCGACTCAAATCGTACGGCGTAAGATCGACAGTAACCCGATCGCTAGGCAGGATGCGTATGTAGTGCATGCGCATCTTGCCTGAAGTGTGACCCAAGACCTTGTTCCCGTTTTCCAACTTCACACGGAAGGTGGCATTCGGCAAATTTTCGAGGATCTCACCCTGCATCTGGGTGACGTCGTCTTTCGCCATGGCTGCTCTAACCGCAGCTGACCCACACCGATCAGCTTGCCTTGAAATTCGCCTTCTTTAACAGTGACTCGTACTGCTGACTCATCACATAAGACTGGACCTGAGCCCAAAAATCCATTGTCACAACCACAATGATCAGCAGCGATGTCCCACCAAAATAGAACGGAACGTTGTACTGCAAGATCAAGAATTCAGGTAGCAAGCACACCAAAGTGATGTAGACCGCTCCCGCCAAAGTCAGTCGGGCCAAGATCTTGTCAATGTGCCTGGCGGTCTGGTCACCGGGACGAATACCGGGAATAAACGCACCACTTTTCTTCAGGTTATCCGCAGTTTCACGACTATTGAACACCAGCGCCGTGTAGAAAAAGCAGAAGAACACAATCATTGCTGCGTACAGCAAAACGTAGATGGGCTGACCCGGCGACAACGCTGACGAGATGTCCTTCAGCCAACGCATGTCGTCACCGGCCGCAAACCAACCCACTACCGTGGCCGGCAGCAAGATGATCGACGAGGCAAAGATCGGAGGAATCACTCCCGACATGTTCAGCTTAAGCGGCAGGTGGGATGACTGGCCACCATAGACCTTGTTGCCGACTTGCCGCTTGGCATAGTTCACCAGAATCTTACGTTGACCGCGCTCCACAAACACCACGGCGTAGGTCACGCCGACAGCCAGAGCAATGATGACCAAGCTGACCAGAATGCTCATCGCACCGGTACGCACCAACTCAAACAAACCGCCAATAGCGCCAGGCAGACCGGCAGCAATGCCCGCAAAAATCAGAATCGAGATGCCATTGCCCAGCCCCCGTTCTGTAATCTGTTCACCGAGCCACATCAGGAACATCGTGCCGGCAACCAAACTCACCACCGCTGTCATGCGGAAGCCAAAGCCCGGCGTGATGACCAGTCCCGCACTACCTTCAAGCGCGAAGGCGATGCCCAGGGACTGAAAGATCGCCAACACCAAGGTACCGTAGCGGGTGTACTGGGTTATCTTTCGCCGGCCTGCTTCGCCCTCTTTCTTCAAAGCTTCAAGCGTCGGCACCACGTGCCCCATCAGCTGCATGATGATGGAAGCCGAGATGTAGGGCATGATGCCCAAGGCAAAGACGGTGAATCGCTCCAGAGCGCCACCCGAAAACATGTTGAACAAGTTCAGGATGCCGCCCTGCTGACCACTGAACAGTTCCTGGAGCTGGGTGGGGTTGATACCTGGTACGGGGATGTGCGCCCCCAACCGGTACACCACCAAGGCCAACAGCAGGAACACAAGCCGACGACGGAGGTCGCCGAATTTGCCGTTCTTAGCCAACTGAGTCTGAGAGGTTGCCACGAGTGGTCAAATCCTAATCAATCGCCAGTCTTAGGCGATTTGGCCGCCAGCGGCCTCGATCACAGCTTTGGCGCCAGCAGTGGCACCAATACCCCTGAGCACGACCTTCTTGGTCAGCTCGCCGGACTTGATCACCTTGACGTTACGAGCGATTTGCGGAACCAGACCAGCGGCCTTAAGAGCCAGCAGATCGATTTCGTCAGCACCAAAGGCTTGCAATTCGGACAGAGTCAGCTCAGCGTTGTACTTCAACAAAGCAGACTTGAAGCCACGCTTAGGCAAGCGGCGTTGCAGCGGCATCTGACCGCCTTCGAAGCCCACCTTGTGGTAGCCACCCGCACGCGACTTTTGGCCCTTGTGGCCACGACCAGCGGTCTTGCCCAATCCGGAGCCAATACCACGACCTACGCGACGCGCAGCCTTCTTGGAGCCCTCAGCGGGCTTGACAGTATTGAGTTGCATGTTGTTTCTCCTCGTTCGTGCCGACTTACAGCACCTGAACCAGGTAAGCCACCTTGTTGATCATGCCGCGCACAGAAGGCGTGTCTTCCAACACGCGCTGGCTGTTGAGGCGACGCAGGCCCAGGCCGCGCACGGTGTCGCGATGCGACGTTTTGCAGCCGATCGGGCTTTTCACCAGCTTGACCGTCAGGGTCTTTTTGGCTTCAGTCATTTGGTCTTCTCCTAGGGCGCGGATCAGTTGAAGATGTCTTCAACTGTCTTGCCGCGCTTGGCGGCGACTTCGGCGGGAGTCGACAGGTTCTTCAGAGCGTCCAACGTGGCGCGAACCATGTTGTAAGCATTGGATGAACCATGGCTCTTGGCCACGATGTCGGTGATGCCCAGCACTTCAAACACGGCGCGCATCGGGCCGCCAGCAATGATGCCGGTACCAGCTGGTGCGGGCATCATCAGCACGCGGGCTGCGCCGTGCTCACCTTCCACCTTGTGGTGAATGGTGCCGTTCTTCAGGCAGACCTTGAACAGGTTGCGGCGAGCCGATTCCATGGCCTTCTGCACCGACACCGGCACTTCCTTGGCCTTGCCCTTGCCCATGCCGACACGGCCGTCGCCGTCGCCAACCACGGTCAGCGCTGCGAAGCTGAGGGTACGGCCACCCTTCACAACCTTGGTGACGCGGTTGACCGCGATCATCTTCTCTTTCAGGCCGTCGTCGTTGCCTTCAGTCTGGGCGCGGGGTTGAAACTTTGCCATTTTAAGTATTCCTTATCCGGCCGCTCAGAACTGCAGACCAGCTTCGCGAGCAGCCTCGGCCAGCGCCTTGACGCGGCCGTGGTAGGCGAAACCAGCGCGGTCGAAGGCAACCTTCTCGACGCCAGCAGCCTTGGCCTTTTCGGCGATGCGCTTGCCCACCAGGGCGGCAGCGGCGGCGTTGCCGCCATTGCCCGACAGTTGCTCGCGAACGGCCTTCTCGGCGGTCGAAGCGGCTGCCACCACCTTCAGGCCATCGTCGGAGATGACGCTGGCGTAGATGTGCAGGTTGGAGCGGAAGACGGTCAGGCGGGCGACGCCTTGCATCGCGATGCGAGCACGCGTTTGACGCGCACGACGCAGACGCTGTTCTTTCTTTGTCAGCATGGTGTCGCTCCTTACTTCTTCTTGGTCTCTTTGAGGACCACGCGCTCGTCGGCGTAGCGGATGCCCTTGCCCTTGTAGGGCTCGGGCGGACGGAAGGCGCGCACTTCAGCGGCCAGCTGGCCCACCACTTGGCGGTCCGCACCCTTGATCAGGATTTCGGTCTGGGTCGGCCGTGGCCACGGTGATGCCAGCCGGCATGTCCTTGACCACCGGGTGCGAGAACCCGATCTGCAGGTTCAGCTTCTGGCCCTGGGCCTGGGCGCGGAAGCCCACGCCGACCAGGGTCAGCTTCTTTTCGAAGCCCTTGCTCACGCCGTTGACCATATTGGCCAGCAGGGCGCGCATGGTGCCGCTCATCGCATTCGCTTCGGCGGAGTCATTGGCCGGAGCCACCTGCAGCGAGCCGGCTTCGTTCTTCACCGTGACCAGGGCATTCGCCGCACGCACCAGGGTGCCATTGGCGCCCTTGACGGTGATCTGGTCATCGGCGATCTTCACGTCCACGCCTTGCGGGACGGTGATCGGCATTTTTCCAACGCGGGACATGTGCTCGACTCCTTCCCGCTTAGGCGACGTAGCAGAGCACTTCGCCGCCGACACCGGCTGCGCGCGCTTTGCGGTCGGTCATCACGCCTTGCGGCGTGGTGACGATCGCCACACCCAGGCCGTTCATGACCTGCGGGATCGCGTCACGGCCCCGGTAGATGCGCAAGCCAGGACGGCTCACACGCTCAATGCGCTCGATCACCGGACGACCAGCGTAGTACTTCAGCGAAATCTCAAGTTCGCTCTTGCCACCCTCGGTGCGAACGGTGAAGGCGTCGATATAGCCCTCGTCCTTCAGCACCTGCGCGATGGCCACCTTCATCTTCGAGGACGGCATGGTCACCGACGACCTTCTCAACAGCTCTGGGCGTTGCGAATGCGGGTCAGCATGTCGGCGATAGGATCACTCATGCTCATAGTATTCTCCTTATCGCCTCGATTACCAGCTGGCCTTGATCACGCCGGGGATGTCACCCTTGAAGGCGAGATCGCGGATCTTGCTACGGCCCAAGCCGAACTTGCGGAACGTGCCGCGGGGACGACCCGTCAACGCGCAACGGTTGCGCAGACGTGTCGGGTAGGCGTTGCGGGGCAGCTTCTGCAGCTCAAGGCGAGCAGCATAACGCTCTTCATCGGACTTCTTGGCGTTGTCAATGATGGCCTTCAGCTCGGCATACTTCTTTGCGTACTTGGCGACCAGCTTTTCACGCTTGTCTTCACGCTGCTTGAGGGAGAGTTTTGCCACAGGTCACCTCAGTTCTTGAACGGGAAGCGGAACGCGGCGAGCAGTGCTTTGCACTCGTCGTCGGTCTTCGCAGTGGTCGTGAAGGAAATGTTCATACCGCGGATCGCGTCGATCTTGTCGTACTCGATTTCCGGGAAAATGATCTGTTCCTTGACGCCGATGTTGTAGTTACCACGGCCATCGAAAGAACGACCAGAGATACCACGGAAGTCACGCACGCGGGGCAGCGCCACGGTGACGAAACGATCCAGGAATTCGAACATGCGAGCACCACGCAGGGTGACCATGCAACCGATAGGCACGCTGTCGCGGATCTTGAATCCAGCGATAGCCTTGCGGGACTTGGTCACCACAGGTTTTTGACCAGCGATCTTGGTCAGGTCGCTCACGGCGTGATCCATGACCTTCTTGTCGGCGACAGCTTCGCTGACGCCCATGTTCAAGGTGATCTTGGTCAGGCGAGGGACTTCCATCACCGACTTGTAGCCAAACTTGGCGACCATGTCGGGGACGACCTTCTCCTGGTAATAGGCCTGCAGACGGGCCACGATCGCGGCTTGTTGCTTTTGACTCATGCTCGCGCTCCTCAGGCCTTGATCTCTTCGCCGCTGGACTTGAACACGCGGACACGCTTGCCATCGGCTTGTGTCTTGATGCCCACGCGGTCAGCCTTGCCAGCTGCTGCGTTCCAGATGGCCACATTGGACTGGTTGATCGGCATGGTCTTGTCGATCACGCCGCCAGTCGTACCCTTCATCGGGTTGGGCTTGACGTGCTTTTTGACCATATTGATGCCATCGACCACCACGTGGTCAGCATCAACGCGCAGCGACACTGTGCCACGCTTGCCTTTGTCTCGGCCAGTCAGGACGACAACTTGGTCGCCCTTGCGAATCTTGTTCATCGCGTTTCCTTTACTCGTGGCGGACGATCAAAGCACCTCAGGCGCCAGCGACACGATCTTCATGAAGCGCTCGGAACGCAGTTCACGCGTCACGGGGCCAAAGATACGGGTGCCGATGGGCTCGAGCTTTGCGTTCAGCAGCACTGCAGCGTTGCCATCAAATTTGACGAGCGAGCCATCTTGACGACGAACGCCCTTGGCGGTACGCACGACCACAGCGTTGTAGATCTCGCCTTTTTTGACGCGACCGCGCGGAGCAGCCTCTTTGATGCTGACCTTGATCACGTCACCGATGCCGGCGTAGCGACGCTTGGAGCCGCCCAGCACCTTGATGCACATGACAGACTTCGCGCCAGTGTTGTCCGCGACGTCGAGTCGCGATTGCATTTGGATCATGTCTTATCCCCAACTTGGCCCGCAGCGAACAACCACAACGGCTGCACATAAGCGGTCAGTATTGGGCCCGTCTTGCTTTGCCTGCTTCGTGTGAAGCCGGCAAAGCCGCTTGGGCTGAAACCAGTGAGCAATACTTTCAAACTCCTTCGGTGCACCCTCTATGGGACGTCCGAATTAGCTGAAGAGCACGCCTCACCAGCGAAGCTCTCGATTATGCGTGAGGCGCCAACGCCATGTCAACACCTTTTTGCATTTTCTTCGGTGTGGATCAACGGCCCTGCGCTTGCGCCAACATGGTGGCGGCATCGCCTGAGCGTTGCTGACTTGGAACTTTCCAGGAGCCTCGATGTTCAGCGTTTTGACGACGCCGTCTACCACCAGCATCGAGTAGCGCTGTGAGCGAACACCCATGCCACGCGCAATGAGGTCTAGCGTTAGATCGGTGGCCTGCGTGAAGGCTGCGGAGCCATCCGCCATCATGCGGACTTTGCCGGCAGTCTTCTGATCGCGGCCCCAAGCGCCCATCACGAATGCGTCGTTGACGGACACACACCATACTTCGTCAACACCGGCGGCGCGCAGTGCATCGGCTTGTGCCACATAGCCAGGCACATGCTGAGCAGAGCAGGTGGGTGTGTAAGCGCCCGGGAGCGCAAAGATCGCCAGGGTCTTGCCGCGAGTTGCGGTCTCAATGTCGAAGCTATTGGGGCCGAGGCTGCAGCCTTCACCCTCGACTTCGATGAACTCTTGCAAGGATCCTGCGGGAAGCTTGTCGCCGACTTTCAACATGAATAGGTCTCCTAGAATGAAAAAGCCCGCCGAAGGGCGGGCTGCTCTGGTGCTGCTCAAGGCATCAGCCAGATACATGATCCGAAACGGTGGGCCGCGAGTATCGCTGCCACGCCCTTGCCCTGCACATGGGCCTCTAAAGACCTCAGTGCGAAGCAGGGTTGCCGCTTTAGACCAAGTTGGCCTTCTCAACCAAACGGGTCACGACCCAGTTCTTGGTCTTGGAGATGGGGCGAGACTCGGCGATTTCCACGGTGTCACCCATGTGGTATTCGCCTTTTTCATCGTGCGCATGGTACTTGCGCGAGCGGGCCACGATCTTGCCGTAGAGCTCATGCTTGACGCGACGCTCGACCAAGACGGTGACCGTCTTGGAGCGCTTGTCGCTGACCACGCGGCCGACGAGCGTCCGTGTGTTGGTCGTGGTTTCTTGAGCTTGCGTCATTTCGCAGCCTCCCTCTTCTTCTCGGCCAAGACGGTCTTGGCACGAGCGATGTCGCGACGGGTGTTACCCAACAGCGCGGTGTTGCCGAGCTGCTGTGTACCCTTTTGCATGCGCAGGCCGAAGTGCGCCTTCAGGAGGTCGGTGACTTCCTTTTCCAGCGCGGCTACGTCCTTGGCTCGCAGTTCAGATGCTTTCATGGTGTGCTTTCCTGTCTGCGCGGATTAGGCGCCGATCTGGCGCGCCACGAAGGTGCACCGCAGCGGCAACTTGGCAGCCGCCAGCGTGAACGCTTCGCGGGCGAGCGCTTCGGGCACGCCGTTGATCTCGTAGAGCACCTTGCCTGGCTGAATTTCAGCCACGTAGTACTCCGGGTTGCCTTTACCGTTACCCATACGGACTTCGGCAGGCTTTTGTGAGATCGGCTTATCCGGGAAGATGCGGATGAAGATGCGGCCACCGCGCTTGATATGGCGCGAAATGGCACGACGAGCCGCTTCGATTTGACGAGCCGTCAGGCGACCGCGCTCGGTTGCCTTCAGACCAAAGTCACCGAAGGACACCAGAGCGCCGCGGGTAGCGACGCCGGTGTTACGGCCTTTTTGTTCCTTGCGGTATTTACGACGTGCTGGTTGCAGCATGCTTATTCTCCTTTGCCTTCACCGGTGGCAGGCACGACCTTGCGGACACGCTTGGCTGCTGGCGAGCCCGCCGGACCGGCGGCGGCCGGGGCAGCGGCGTCAGTCTGCACCGGCGCGAGCGCCACGATCAGCACCCGGGCGGCCACGGCCAGCCGGGGCACCAGGACGGGCGTTGCGACGCGGACGGCGGTCATCTTCAGCACCAGCGGGCGTGTTGATCACCGGAGCGTCGCCATTGGCCAAGCGATCACCACGGTAGACCCACACCTTCACACCGATCACGCCGTAGGTCGTCTTGGCTTCAGAGAAGCCATAGTCGATGTCGGCCTTCAGGGTGTGAAGGGGCACGCGGCCTTCGCGATACCACTCGGTACGAGCGATTTCGATACCGTTCAGACGGCCCGACGACATGATCTTGATGCCCTGAGCACCCAAACGCATGGCGTTCTGCATCGCACGCTTCATGGCGCGGCGGAACATGATGCGCTTTTCCAGCTGCTGGGTGATCGAATCGGCGATCAGCTGAGCGTCGATTTCAGGCTTGCGCACTTCTTCGATGTTCACGGCCACCGGCACGCCCAGACGCTTGGTCAGTTCGGCCTTCAGGTTTTCGATGTCTTCGCCCTTCTTGCCGATCACCACGCCCGGACGAGCCGAGTAAATGGTGATGCGGGCGTTCTTGGCGGGACGCTCGATCAGGATGCGCGAGACAGCGGCATTCTTCAGCTTGGCCTTGAGGTACTCGCGCACATCAAGATCTTCGGCCAGCATGCCGGCGAAGTTCTTGTTGCTTGCGTACCAGCGCGACGCCCATGCACGGGTGACGGGCAGGCGGAAGCCGGTTGGATGGATTTTTTGTCCCATGGTCTTCCTTAGTTCCCGACGGTCACATAGATGTGGCAGGTACCCTTGCTGATGCGGTTACCACGGCCCTTTGCGCGGGCCGAGAAACGTTTCAGCGTGGTGCCTTGCTCGACGTAGATCGAGGTGACCTTCAGGTCATCGATGTCTGCGCCATCATTGTGCTCGGCGTTGGCGATGGCGCTCTCGAGCGCCTTCTTAACGATGCCGGCGGCCTTCTTTTGGGTGAAGGCCAGGATGTTCAGCGCCTGGTCGACCTTCTTGCCGCGGATCAGGTCTGCCACGAGGCGGCCCTTATCCACGGAGAGGCGAACGCCACGGACGATTGCTTTGGTTTCCATCGTCGTGTCCTTTTACTTCTTGGCCTTCTTGTCCGCGGGGTGACCCTTGAACGTACGGGTCAGTGCGAACTCGCCGAGCTTGTGGCCGACCATTTGGTCAGACACATACACCGGCACGTGCTGCTTGCCGTTGTGCACAGCAATAGTGAGGCCGATGAAGTCGGGAAGAATGGTAGAGCGGCGCGACCAGGTCTTGATCGGCTTCTTGTCCTTCGTGGCGACGGCCTTTTCAGCCTTGGCCAGAAGGTGGTGATCCACAAAGGGACCCTTTTTGAGTGAACGTGCCATGGTCCAGCCCTTACTTCTTGCGACGCGAAACGATGAACGTCTGCGTGCGCTTGTTGTTGCGAGTGCGGTAGCCCTTGGTCAGGGTGTTCCACGGCGACACGGGAGCCTGGCCTTCGCCGGTACGACCCTCGCCACCACCGTGCGGGTGGTCGACCGGGTTCATGGCGGTACCACGCACGGTTGGGCGAATGCCCTTCCAGCGGATGGCACCGGCCTTGCCGTACTGACGCAAGTTGTGCTCTTCGTTGCTCACTTCACCAATGGTGGCGCGGCATTCGATGTGGATCTTGCGCACTTCACCCGAACGCAGACGAATCTGCGCATAGGTGCCTTCGCGCGCCATCAGCGTGACCGATGTACCCGCAGAGCGAGCGATCTGTGCACCCTTGCTGGGCATCATTTCCACGCAGTGGATGGTTGAGCCGACAGGGATGTTGCGGATCGGCAGAGTGTTACCCGCCTTGATCGGCGCTTCCGAGCCGCTCAAGATGGTGGCACCAACTTCCAGACCGCGCGGCGCGATGATGTAGCGACGCTCACCGTCGGCATAGCACACCAGAGCGATGTGAGCCGTGCGGTTGGGGTCGTACTCAATGCGCTCAACCTTCGCGGGAATGCCGTCCTTGTTGCGCTTGAAGTCGACAACACGGTAGTGGTGCTTATGCCCACCGCCCTTGTGCCGAACAGTGATGTGACCGTTGTTGTTACGGCCGGAGTTTTGCTTCTGGGGTTCCAGCAGCGAAGCTTCTGGGGCGCCCTTGTGCAGGTGCTTGTGCACCACCTTCACCACGGCACGGCGGCCCGGCGAGGTTGGTTTGACTTTGACGACTGCCATGATTTACGCGGCCTCCCCGGAGAAGTTCAGCTCCTGGCCCGCCTTCAGCGAGACATAGGCCTTCTTGACGTGGTCACGACGGCCGATCGAGCGACCGAAGCGCTTGACCTTGCCCTTGACGTTCACGACGTTGACAGCTTCCACCTCGACCTTGAACATCAGTTCAACAGCGGCCTTGATTTCGGGCTTGGTGGCGTCACGCAAGACCTTGAACAGAACTTGGTTCTGCTTTTCAGCGACTTGAGTGGCCTTTTCGGAGATCACCGGTGCCACCAGCACTTGAGCCAGACGGCCCTCTTTGAATGCGGCGCTCATGCGTACATCTCCTTGAGCTGCTCGATGGCCGCCTTGGTCACCAGCACCTTCTTGTAGAAGACCAGCGACAGCGGATCAGCATAACGCGGCTCAACGACGAGCACGTTAGGCAGGTTGCGCGACGCTAGTGCGAGGTTGTCGTCCACGATATCGGAGATCACCAAGACCGACTGCAGGCCCATGGCCTTGAACTTCGATGCCAACAGCTTGGTCTTCGGCGCTTCCACGGTCAGCGAGTCCACCACCGCCAGGCGGCCATCACGGGCCAGCTGGGAGAGGATGGCAGCCATGCCGGCGCGGTACATCTTCTTGTTGACCTTGTGCGAGAAGTTCTCGTCCGGGCTGTTCGGGAAGGTGCGACCACCCCCACGCCACAGCGGTGACGAGGTCATACCCGCACGAGCGCGACCGGTGCCCTTTTGGCGAAACGGCTTCTTCGTGGAGTGATGAACTTCAGCGCGAGTCAGTTGCTTGCGGGTGCCTTGACGAGCGTTCGCTTGGTAGGCCACAACGATCTGGTGAACCAGGGCTTCGTTGTAATCACGCGCAAAAACGGCATCAGGAGCATCCACCTTGGCGGTGGCTTGACCTTGTTCGTTCAGGAGCTCGAGTTGCATCAGTTGGCTCCCTTCTTGGCCTTGGCCTTGACGGCGGGGCGCACGGTCACGAAACCGTTCTTGGAGCCGGGCACAGCGCCGCGCACCAGCAAGAGCTGGCGGGCTTCGTCAATGCGAACGATGTCCAGATTTTGGGTGGTCACGGTGACGTCACCGCGATGCCCTGACATCTTCTTGCCGGGGAACACGCGGCCCGGATCCTGCGCCATCGAGATCGAACCCGGCACGTTGTGCGAACGGCTGTTACCGTGCGACGCGCGCTGCGAGCTGAAGTTGTGACGCTTGATGGTGCCCGTGAACCCCTTACCGATGGAGGTGCCTTGCACGTCCACCTTTTCGCCGGCGGCAAACAAGGTTACTGGCACAGCCGTACCTGGCTTGTACTCAGCAGCCACGTCTGCACCAACGCGGAATTCTTTGAGGATTTCACCGGCTTCGACGCCCGCTTTCGCGAGGTGGCCAGCTTCCGGCTTGGTGACGCGCGACGCTTTGCGCGCACCAAACGCCACTTGAATGGCGCTGTAGCCGTCGGTCTCTACGGTCTTGACCTGGGTCACGCGGTTGTTGGACACATCCAGCACAGTCACAGGAACGGCGTCGCCGTCGTCTGTGAACACGCGCATCATGCCCACCTTGCGGCCCAGCAATCCGAGACGATTGCTTAGACTCATGGTTCTTCTCCGCCCCTTTCGGCCACACGGGCTTTCTGAGGCTGGGTTTTACAAGTTCGACATCGATTGGCCGAACTGACTAATGCATCGCAGCAGGTCAAACTTCAACCTATCTGCGATACGGCTTGCGGCACAGTGGAAAACCCACCCTGCAAAACATTTGGGCGACCCATGACAGGGCCACCCAAATGTCGCAAAAGCTTACGAGTATATGCCGGAAGCCGGGGAATGCGCAAGCACCTCCAGCTTCAGGTCATTACTGGAGCTTGATCTCCACGTCGACACCCGCCGGCAGGTCCAACTTCATCAGGGCGTCAACCGTTTTGTCGGTTGGGTCCACGATGTCCATCAGACGCTGGTGCGTGCGGATTTCGAACTGGTCACGCGAGGTTTTGTTGACGTGCGGCGAACGCAGGATGTCAAAACGCTGCATGCGGGTCGGCAGGGGCACAGGGCCTCTGACGATGGCACCAGTGCGCTTGGCCGTCTCAACAATTTCCAGAGCGGACTGGTCGATCAGCTTGTAATCGAAAGCCTTCAGGCGGATGCGGATCTTTTGCTTGGACATGATGTCTGCCCTTATGCAAGGATCTTGGCAACGACGCCGGCGCCGACGGTACGACCACCTTCACGGATAGCGAAGCGCAGGCCTTCTTCCATGGCGATGGGGTTGATCAGCTTGACGGTGATCGACACGTTGTCGCCAGGCATCACCATTTCTTTGTCGGCCGGCAGCTCAACAGCGCCGGTCACGTCGGTGGTGCGGAAGTAGAACTGAGGACGGTAGTTGTTGAAGAACGGGGTGTGACGGCCACCTTCGTCCTTGGACAACACGTAGATCTCAGCGGTGAAGTGCGTGTGCGGCTTGACCGAACCGGGCTTGCACAGCACTTGGCCGCGCTGCACGTCTTCGCGCTTGGTGCCGCGCAGCAAGATGCCGACGTTGTCGCCTGCTTGACCTTGGTCCAGCAGCTTGCGGAACATTTCCACGCCGGTGCAGGTGGTCTTTTGGGTGTCGCTGATACCAACGATTTCGATTTCTTCGCCGACCTTGACGATGCCGCGCTCCACGCGACCGGTCACCACGGTGCCACGGCCAGAGATCGAGAACACGTCTTCCACAGGCATCAGGAAGGTGCCGTCCACAGCGCGCTCAGGCGTGGGGATGTAGCTGTCCAGCGCATCGGCCAAACGCATGATGGCTTGTTCGCCCAGGTCGCCCTTGTCGCCTTCGATGGCCAGCTTGGCCGAGCCCTTGACGATGGGGGTGTCGTCGCCGGGGAAGTCGTACTTGGAGAGCAGCTCGCGCACTTCCATTTCGACCAGTTCCAGCAGCTCAGCGTCGTCCACCATGTCGCACTTGTTCAGGAACACGATGATGTAGGGCACGCCCACCTGACGAGCCAACAGGATGTGCTCGCGGGTCTGGGGCATGGGGCCGTCAGCGGCCGAGCACACCAAAATAGCGCCGTCCATCTGGGCGGCACCGGTGATCATGTTCTTCACATAGTCAGCGTGGCCGGGGCAGTCAACGTGCGCGTAGTGGCGGTTGGCCGTCTCGTACTCAACGTGCGCGGTGTTGATGGTGATGCCGCGGGCCTTTTCTTCAGGCGCTGCGTCAATCTGATCGTAGGCCTTGGCCTCGCCACCGAACTTGGCCGACAAGATCGTGGTGATCGCTGCCGTCAGCGTCGTCTTGCCATGGTCCACGTGACCAATGGTGCCCACGTTGACGTGCGGCTTGGTCCGCTCGAATTTACCTTTTGCCATTTCAAACTCCTAGAGAAAGAACAGTTGCCCGTGTTGGTTTAACGTCTCCAGCCTTGGCTGCCACGGGCAGCAAGCCAACCTCGTTGTGCGAGGCGCTGAAGACCATCGAAACACTCCCCCTAACCTGGTGGGGGCTGCTGCACGGCTTTGCCGGGCAGACAGCGGAGCCCCCTTGAGGGGGCGGCCGTCAGGACGTAGGGGGTGGGCTTATTTGCCGCGCGCAGTAATGATCGCGTCCGCCACGTTCTTAGGAGCTTCGCTGTAGTGCTTGAACTCCATGGTGTACGTGGCACGGCCTTGCGACATCGAACGCAGGGTGGTCGAGTAGCCGAACATCTCAGACAGCGGCACCTCAGCCTTAATGACCTTGCCGCCACCGACCATATCGTCCATACCCTGCACCATGCCGCGACGGCTGGACAGATCGCCCATGACCGAGCCGGCGTAGTCTTCAGGGGTCTCAACTTCCACGGCCATCATCGGCTCAAGGATCACCGGGCTGGCCTTGCGGCAGCCGTCCTTGAAACCAAACGAGGCCGCCATCTTGAAGGCGTTTTCGTTCGAGTCCACATCGTGGTAGGAGCCGAAGGTCAGCGTGACCTTCACGTCCACCACGGGGTAGCCCGCCAGCACGCCGTTCGGCAGAGAGTCGATCACACCCTTTTCAACAGCAGGAATGAATTCACGAGGAACCACACCGCCCTTGATGGCATCGACGAATTCAAAGCCCTTGCCGGGTTCTTGCGGCTCGACCGTGAACACCACGTGACCGTACTGGCCCTTACCACCCGACTGACGCACGAACTTGCCTTCGACATCGGCGACCTTCTTGCGAATGGTCTCGCGGTAAGCCACTTGAGGCTTGCCCACGTTGGCTTCGACGCCGAATTCACGCTTCATGCGGTCGACAATAATTTCCAGGTGCAATTCGCCCATACCGGAAATGATGGTCTGACCCGATTCTTCATCGGTCTTGACGCGGAAAGAAGGATCTTCTGCAGCCAAACGGCCCAGTGCCAAGCCCATCTTTTCTTGGTCGGCCTTGGTCTTGGGCTCCACGGCCTGCGAAATCACAGGCTCAGGGAAGACCATCTTTTCCAAGGTGATCACGGCATCCGGATCGCACAGGGTTTCGCCCGTGGTCACTTCCTTCAGGCCCACGCAAGCCGCGATGTCGCCTGCCAGAATTTCTTCGATGGCTTCACGCTGGTTGGCGTGCATCTGCAAGATCCGGCCGATACGCTCTTTTTTGCCACGAATCGGGTTGTACACGGTGGTCGCCAGACGCCAGCACGCCGGAGTACACGCGCACGAAGGTCAGCTGGCCGACGAACGGGTCGGTCATCAACTTGAACGCCAAGGCAGCGAATTTTTCATCATCGGCAGCACGACGCACCACCGGTTGGTCGTCCTCGTCCGTACCCGGCACAGGCGGAATGTCCACCGGCGAAGGCATGAAGTCGATCACACCGTCGAGCATGCGCTGAACGCCCTTGTTCTTGAAGGCCGAACCACAGAACATCGGTTGAATTTCAGCGGCGATCGTGCGCTGACGAATTGCCGACTTGATCTCGTCTTCGGTGAGATCACCGGTTTCGAGGTACTTGTTCATCAGCTCTTCGGTGGCTTCAGCAGCAGCTTCAACCATCTTCTCGCGCCACTCGTGGGCGGTCGCCACCAAGTCAGCAGGAATGTCTTCGTAGTTGAACTTCATGCCTTGCGAGGCTTCGTCCCAAATGATGGCCTTCATCTTGATGAGGTCCACCACGCCGGTGAAGTTTTCTTCAGCACCGATAGGAATGACGATAGGCACAGGGTTGGCCTTCAGGCGGGTCTTCATCTGGTCCACGACCTTGAAGAAGTTCGCGCCAGTGCGGTCCATCTTGTTCACGAAGGCCAGACGCGGCACGCGGTACTTGTTGGCCTGACGCCAAACGGTTTCCGACTGTGGCTGCACGCCGCCCACAGCGCAGTACACCATGCAAGCACCGTCCAACACGCGCATGGAACGCTCCACCTCAATGGTGAAGTCCACGTGGCCGGGGGTGTCAATGATGTTGATGCGGTGCTCGGGGAAGGCCATTTCCATGCCCTTCCAGAAACAGGTGGTCGCAGCAGAGGTGATGGTGATACCACGCTCCTGCTCTTGCTCCATCCAATCCATGGTGGCGGCACCGTCATGCACCTCACCAATTTTGTGGTTCACGCCTGTATAGAACAGAACGCGCTCGGTCGTCGTGGTCTTGCCAGCGTCGATGTGCGCCGAGATACCGATATTGCGGTATCGCTCGATGGGGGTCTTGCGAGCCATGGTGTAACTCCAATTGCCTGAAACGGCGAAAGCCGCCCGGGGTCAGCAGAAACCCTGAGCGGCTGAAAAACGGTGGATCAGAAGCGGAAGTGCGAGAAGGCCTTGTTGGCTTCAGCCATACGGTGGACTTCATCACGCTTCTTCATGGCGCCGCCACGGCCTTCAGAGGCCTCCAGCAGCTCATTGGCCAAACGTGCGGCCATCGACTTCTCTCCGCGCTTGCGAGCGGACTCTTTCAACCAACGCATGGCCAAAGCCATGCGGCGGACAGGACGAACTTCCACGGGAACTTGGTAGTTCGCACCGCCCACGCGGCGGGACTTCACTTCAACCATCGGCTTCACGTTGTTCAGAGCAACCATAAAGACTTCCAACGGATCCTTGTTGGCCTTTTTCTCGACTTGTTCCAGGGCACCGTAAATGATGCGTTCTGCAACAGCCTTCTTGCCGGATTCCATGACCACGTTCATGAACTTGGACAGATCGACAGACCCGAATTTCGGATCAGGCAGGATCTCACGCTTGGGTACTTCGCGACGACGAGGCATTTCTCTTCCTTCGATCTTCAGTTGGTGACGGTTTCCCGCTCACCTTGAAAGATCACATTGGAGCGGATCTTTCACTTACTCGGCAGGGGCCAAACTTTGGCTTACCGCAATTCACATCCAGGCTCTCAGCAGATCTGAGACTCTGGCGTGTTCGATACAGCAACATGACAGCGCGGCAAAAGCCTGCGCGGCACATTACTTCTTCTTCGGACGCTTCGCGCCGTACTTGGAGCGCGATTGCTTGCGATCCTTGACGCCTTGCAGGTCTAGGGAGCCGCGGACGATGTGGTAACGCACACCGGGCAAGTCCTTGACACGGCCGCCGCGCACCAGCACAACACTGTGCTCTTGCAGGTTGTGGCCTTCACCGCCGATGTACGAGATGACCTCGAAACCGTTGGTCAGGCGCACCTTGGCGACCTTACGAAGCGCGGAGTTCGGCTTCTTGGGGGTGGTGGTGTAGACGCGGGTGCAAACACCGCGGCGCTGCGGGCAGTTTTGCATCGCAGGCGACTTGGACTTCGTGACCTCGACCTTACGGCCTTGGCGCACGAGCTGATTGATCGTTGGCATGGGTAACTTGTTCCCGTTTGAAGTTACGACTAAAAAACTTTTCGGCTCACACTGAGCACCCCTCGCCCCCTCTTGCCAAACCTCAGGTCTACCACCACAGGGGCAGCACAGCGCTAAGGCGTTGTTTTGATTGGGCTTTAGGTGTTTTTGACCCGCCCTCGCAGCACAATAGCGCGCAGCAATGGGCACGGCAAAAACTGCCGAAAAGCCGGTGATTATATGTAGTGCAGCCTCAGGCCGCAAGCCTCGCTGTTTTCAACCTCTTCTGCGGGTGCCGCGACTCAAGGTCGGCACGCATGGCAGCGCTGGGGTTGAGCGTGTGAGAATCAGCCTTCCTAGACAGCAGGCACCTCGCTGCGCCGCCCTGAGCGCTCAACGCGCTTTGTCGAACGCTCCAAACTGGCATGAATCGCCCCGCACCGACCTCCCCGCCTACCGCCAGCCCCACCGACAGCGCCAAGCAGCGCCGCCTCCAAATGGCCGATGTGGCTCGGCTGGCGGGCGTTTCGGTCTCCACCGTGTCGCGCGCCCTCTCAGGCAGCGAGTTGGTGAACCCCGATACGCGCGAGCAATACGTAACTTCG
>JAXHNT010000102.1:0-2234 GCA_034520165.1 Ideonella sp. | reverse complement strand
CTGACTAAACCCATAGAGGCGAATCAGCCACGCAGAGTCCAATCGGGTCTCCAGCGCTCGCCACACCGCTAACCACACCAGAGGTGCAAGCGCCCCTATCGCGGCTGCCCCACTAGGGAAGAGCGATGCAGCCAGCACTGCGCCCAACGCACTCAACAGGGCCACGGCCAAGCACAACAACAAGGGAAACATGCAGAGCAGCCAGGTGTCCTTGGCGACGGGCCAAATCCTGCGCAAAACGCCCTCAAACAGTCCCAGCACGTAGACCCGCCAATAGCAGGCCAGCGCGCGCCAAAGCGTGCGGTGCCAGTGCTGTCGAACGATGTCATCCCAAGCCAGCACGCTCATGCGCGTGTCGTAGCTCGCATCCCCGTCAGACCAATTCACCACCCAATACTGCTCTATGGCGCTGGCCTGGTGCAGGGGCCCCACACGCACCGACTCCAAAGCAGAACCGCTGCGGCGGTGCTTGGCCGCACTTCGATACAAGCGGTGATAGTGGCGAGGACTCTTGGGATCGAATCCGCCCACAAAGAAAACCAGCCGATGCCACTGCATCCCTGCATTGTGGCTGAGCCCCGCCCCCAAGCTTCCCCCTAACTGATCCGAACCGACAGCATCGAATCCGTGCGTTGCACATGGCCACTGTCCAACAGGCTACGCACGAGCCGGGTGCTCCACTGAAGCAGCGAGGTTGGGTCGTCGTGGCCCAAGCGGTGCGCCATGGTGCGATAGAGCGGCGTGCACACCAACCAGTGCAGCAGTGCGGTCTCCCCGATCTGCTCCACTTCCATCAGATGAAACATCAGCAAGGCCCGCGCCGCGTGCAGCACATGGCGCTCGGGCTTGCGCTCAAACACCTCCAGGCGCTCGCGGCTGGCGGCCAAGGCGGCCGACACGTCTTCAAACACCGCGCCGTGCCCCGGCACCACCAGCCTCGGGGCCAAGCGCTCGATGAAATCCAGTGTGGCGCGCGTCGCGGAGAAGCCCGGCCCGCCTTCCAGCTCTGGGAAGATGATGGCCAAGCGCTGCTCCCACAGCGCATCGCCTGCAATCAAGGTTCGGCTCTGTGGCTCGAACAGCATCACCGCATCCATGTCGTGCCCAGGCGCCGCATGGACCTGCCAGCGGGCCGAACCCAGCGCGATCTCATCTCCCGCAGCGAGCGTTCCTTGAACTGAAAATCGCTCGCAGAGTTGGCCCACGGCGTCGTAACTCAGGCGCGAACGATCCCACTGCGACGCGGCCTCCCAATGACCGGACGGCACCCAGGTGCTCAGCCCTGGGAAATGGCTCTGCAGCACCTGGTTGCCGCCACAGTGGTCGGAGTGCAAGTGGGTGTTGAGCAGAAGCCCTAAGGGCTCCCCGTCCAGTGCATGCTGAATCAAGGCCAAAGTCATGGGCGCATGGCGGGCATAGCCGCTGTCCACCACGCTCGCGGGCACCGCTCCATTCGCCCGAAACACGGCTTGGTTGGACGACAACCAATCCCGCTGCAGGACCGTCAAGCCCAATGCCGCCAAAATCCCGGCTGCCCCGGGGCTGGCCGTCACGCCGCCGCGGTGCTGCGCAGCTCGCGACGCAGCACTTTGCCGACATTGCACTTCGGCAACTCATCGCGGAACTCTACATACTTGGGCCGCTTGTAGGCGGTGAAGTTGTCGCGACAGTAGGCCACGATGTCTTCTTCATCCAAGCCCATGTCTTTGCGCACCACGTAGAGCTTCACCGCTTCACCTGAGCGGGCGTCTGGCACGCCCACCGCCGCGCATTCCAGCACACCGGGGTGCAGGTTAACAACCTGCTCTAACTCGGTCGGGTAGACGTTAAAGCCTGACACCAGGATCATGTCCTTCTTGCGGTCGACAATGCGGACATAGCCGCGCTCGTCCATGATGCCAATGTCACCACTCTTGAAGTAGCCATCAGGCGTCATCACCAAAGCGGTCTCGTCCGGCCGCTGCCAATAGCCCGCCATCACCTGCGGGCCGCGGATGCAAATCTCACCCGTTTGGCCCAAGGGCACATCGCGCCCGTCGTCATCACGAATGGCGATGTCGGTGGAGGGAATGGGCAGGCCGATGGTCCCGCTGAACTCGGACACATCCAGGCGGTTGCTGGTGGCCACCGGCGAGGTCTCCGACAGGCCGTAGCCCTCGACCACGGGGCAGCCGGTGATCTTCAACCAACGCTCTGCAGTGGCCTGCTGCACGGCCATGAGCAATACGTAACTG